>JAFDDG010000051.1 GCA_019310965.1 Deltaproteobacteria bacterium | reverse complement strand
CCCAGTCGAGCTTTTACTGGAGCGTCACCTCGTCCGGTTCATAGGGGTTGCGGTAGCACACCGAGAGATCCGTCACGCCGAGCTCCTCGACGCGCAGGATGTCGTCACGGCCTTGCACGGTGGCGAGTCCGGCAAGCACGTAGAAGGGCTCCTTGTCGCGCCCGTACTCCTTGCGAAGTCCGTTGATATAGGCGAGTCGCTCGACGAGGTCTTCTTCGGTCAGGCTGATGAAGCTGAAGCCGTCGGCGTACCGGGCCGCGCGCCGATAGGCGGGCTTGCTGTGGCCGCCCATGATGATGGGCGGGCACTTCGAGGGTACGGGACAGAGCTTCGCACTCGGAATGTCGTAGTAGTCGCTCTTCCACGAGAAATACTCGCCCGTCATGAAGCCTCGGATGATCTGGATCATCTCGTCCATACGAGGGCCACGAGACGCCCAATCCTGGTGGGTGCCCTGGAAGTCTTCGATCCACGGGCTGAGACCGACGCCGAGGGCGAATCGCTCCTTGGTGAGTACCGCGAGGGAGCTCACTTGCTTGGAGGTGGAAGGGGTCGAGGAAGGGGGCTCCGTCGAGGAAGCTGCGGTCCCCGGTGGTGGTATAGGGATACGTCCCCACCGCGACTTCCGGGTAGAAGATGCTGTCGCCAAGAGAGAAGGTCGAGAAGCCCGCCTCCTCGGCGGCCTTGGCCAGCGGAATGTATTGCTCGACATCGCACATCGACTCGCCGATCGAAAACCTCACGCCAATCCCTCCTGGGTTCGTGTCGCGTGACGACGCTACACCGAATCAGTCGTACTCGCGCTCTCTTCCCTCGGACCCACTTGTCTCCGATCACCGCGAGGAGCACTCCGCCTTCGATAGGAAGAAGGAGTGTCGTCTCCCTTGTGGCCTATGAGGAGCCATCCCGTCAACCGGGAAGCGGGCGAGCGAATCGGGCCCCATGCGGGCCGATTCCACGCGTGCCCTGAAGCCGCCCGAGCCACGGGCTTCGACGCTGATGTGACAGCAACGGTGAAGCAACGGGAGCGAATTCGGGCGCATCGTGGCGAACGCTTGCGGACGCCAGCGGACACCGGCGGAAGAACCCCTCAACTGCCTCGTAACGAGCAGGTCCGCGGTTCGAATCCGCTCGTCGGCTCCATACTTGCCTGGCCCAGTTGCGAGCCGGGATTCGTCTCGGAAGCAAATGCGAAGCGCCCAGATCACCCGTTCGCGCCAATCGTCGATCGATCGCACGCAGCTCCATCTACTTTTAGAGGCCCTCATTCCGCGGTGATCCCACCAAAGATCGCTCGCGAGGGCTTCTACAACCCAACGCCTTCATTGCGAAGCAGTCCCGCAGGCGCAGGCCACCAACCCGGCGCCGTCGGGAAACGAACGACGCCGGACTAGAGCTCCGACATCTCCGTCCCATCGGCGAGCCTTCCGTGCCTTCCATCGCCCTCTACGAAGCCCTGAACGCCCTGCTCGTGTGCAATGGGGTCGGTCTCGTAGACCGACATGGCAAGGCGAACCTCGTTCGTGACCGCATCGAGCTCCGGAAGGCACCACTGCTCCAGTGTCGAGCGTCTGTCGCAGCGTAGTGCGCCCTGTGGAAAAGCCGCGATGTGTTGGGCGAGCGCTACCGCCTCCTCGAGCGCCTTCCCCGGCTCGGTGAGCCGTTGCACGAGCCCCATCTGCTTCGCCTCGTCTCCGGAGACTCCGCGCCCGGTGAGGATCATGTCGAGCGCGTGGCCCTGGCCGACGATGCGCGTGAGTCTCACCGTGCCGCCGTCCGCAAGCGGCATCCCCCAGCGCCGGCAGTAGACGCCGAATGCGGCGTCGCGTGCAGCTACGCGCATGTCGCACCAGCAAGCGAGCTCGAGTCCACCGGCCACGGCGTAGCCCTCGATGGCGGCGATCACGGGCTTGTCGAGGACGATTCGCGTCGGACCCATGCTGTGGCAGCCGTCCGGAACCTCGCTTGCGGCCACGCCGCGCGCCTCGCCACTTCGAATTCGGGCGTAGTACTTCAGGTCGAATCCGGCGCAGAAGACACCGCCGTCACCCGTGAGCACGGCCACCGACAGGGCTTCGTCTCGCTCGAACCGTCGAAGGGCTTCGTAGAGCTCGATTCCAACCGGAATGCTGATCGCGTTTCTCGCCTCGTCGAAGCGATCGATCGTGATGATGGCGACGGCGCCATCGGTCTCGAAGCAAATGTTGTCGCTCACTGCATCTCCCATCTAGTTGACCGGCGCGGAATCCCGAAACCCTCCGCAACAGGCGGGTATTTCCGCCCGTGGGAAGGCAACAACTCGTCGAGGGGCCGGAGCGTGAAGAAGGCACCCACCGTTCACCCGATCAGTCCACATCGACGCGTCCCCGGTCTCCGTAGCCCTTCTGAAGGTTCTCGAGCACGGTCTCCTGTTGCTGGTAGATCGGACCGGTCTCGAGGATCGTCTCGTCGGCGGGCAACAGCGCGGCGGCCCAGTCCTTCGGGCTGCGCCAGCCGGGGTTCGGCGCGATCTCGACATGCTGGCCCGCAACCGGGTGCAGCCCGCGCCAGGCCCGGATCCGCTCGGCCAGGTCGGCGACGCGCTCCGGGTTCGCGGCCGAGACGTCGCTCTTCTCAAAAGGGTCGGCCTCGATGTCGAAGAGCATGTTCTTCACGGTCATCGAGGTCTGTTGGCGGTCGATCTGCTGGATGAGCTTCCAGCGGCCCGAGATCACCGCGACCTGGTACGGGTCGCGGGTCGGCGATTCCGCGGTGAAGAAGAGGTCTCCGCCTCGCGGCTCGCTTCGCCCCTCGGAGAGGGCATCCCACTGGTCTCGCCCGTCGAGCGGGCGCTCGTTCCCGAGCGGAACGCCAGCCGCCCGGGCCAGGCTCGGGTAGAGGTCCATCACCGACACGAATTGTTCGCTGACGTTGCCCGCCGCGAGCTTCCCGGGCCAGCGGATCATCCCCACGGCACGCACGCCGCCCTCGAAGGTGGTCATTTTTCCGCCGCGGAGCGGCGTGTTCTGGGCGCCCGACATGAGCGGACCGCCGTTGTCCGAGAGGAAGACCACGATCGTGCTCTCCGTCAGCCCCTCACTCTCGAGCGTGTCGAGGATCACGCCGACGGCCTGGTCCATGGAGTCGACCATGGCCGCGTACACGCGCTGCACCGGGTCGGCCCGGCGCGCGTACTTCGCGACGAGCTCCTTCGGCGCCTCCATCGGGCTGTGCGGCGCAAGGAACGGCACGTACAAAAAGAAAGGCCGCGAGCGGTCACGCTCCTTGATGAAGCGCGCCGCCTCCTCGCCGTGCACGTCGGTCAGGTAGCGTCCCTCGCGGCGCACCGACTTCCCGTTGTGCTGAAGATCATGCCCGCCTCCGGGGGCGGTGTGCTCCCAGTACTTGACCTCGGTATGGAGGTGCCCGAAGTAGTCGTCGAACCCCCGCGCGTTCGGCGCTTGGATCTCGAGCGTATGGCCCAGATGCCACTTGCCCACCATGCCCGTCTGGTACCCGGCCGCCTGGAACTCCTGGGAGAGGAGGCGCTCCTTCGGCGAGACCGCCTTGTTCGACCAGGTCATGAGCGGGAAGTACGCGACGCCCAGCCGAAGCGAGTCGCGCCCGGTCATCAGCGCCGCCCGGGTGGGCGTGCAGATCGGCGAGACATACAGCCGCTCGAGCCGAACACCTCCTGCGGCGAGTGCATCGATGTTGGGCGTCTCGATGTCGCTCCCGTGATACCCGACGTCGGCCCAGCCGAGGTCATCTGCCAGCAGAATCACGACGTTGGGCCGCTCCGCAGCGGCCCCGACGAGCGGGATGAGAACCGCAGCTACGAGGCAGCCGGTCCACGATCTCCAGGAACACATGGGTAGATTCCTCCACGAGCAGTTCGAGCCACCATGATAGACGGGAAAACTTGCATGCGGACCGGTGTCCATGGGACTGTGGCAGCGACGCGAGGCTGGCGACCTCGAGGGACGGATGTCGTGCACTCTTCGCTGGGAATCTGTCGCCGACGGCGTCTGCGGCGCAGATCGAAGCGGGTTCTGACCGGAAGGTCTCCGTGTCCACCGACCACGGAGGACCTTTCGATGGCGACAGCCCACCAGATCCGGGAGCTGATCATCGAGACAACCGCGGGCAGCGTGCGGCCCCGCATCCCATGCGATGTGCGCGATGAGATCTTCCGCTATGCCTCAGCCGGCGTGATGGAAACCCGGTGCATCACGCGCTAGTCGTCATAGTCGAGAACGCCATAATGCTGTGAGCCGCGCTGGTCCCAGATCACCAGATCCTGCGTCTGCCAGCGATGCCGATAGGTGAATTCCGGCTGTTGCATATGCTGGTACAAGAAACCGAGCAGGGCCTCGCTCTCCAGTGGCGGAATGTTTTCGATGAACCGCGTATAGGTGCTGTTCACATTGAGCCACTTACGGCCGGTTTCCGGGTGTGTCATTACCACCGGATGGGAGGTACGACGCTCATCCAGTAGTAGCTGTGCCATAGCCTCCACATGCTCCTGGCCGCGTCGCCAGGCCCAGTCCAGGGTCATGGCCAGGTCGTGCAGGGCGGTGAGTTCGCCCAGCAGCTTTTGCATGCCATCGGAGAGGGCATCGTAGGCGGCCGCTGTGCTCAGGAATGCGGTCTCGCCGCCGTGGGCGGGAATTCTGTGGCCGTAGAGCAGGTTGAGGATGGGCGGCCGAGGCAGGAAGGTTTCGTCCCCATGCCAGGTATCCGAGCGGCTGTCGCTGGTCGAATCCAGCACCACGATATGGGGGAACTCTTCCATGAGTTGGTGGTAGGAGGTGGCGTGATCCTCGGGTGTACCGAATTGCTCGCTCAGGGTGAGCAACTGCCGTGGAGTGAGTCCGTCTGTGGGGACGACCAGCACATGGTGCCGCCAGACTGCGGTTTGCAGTTCAGCCAGCGTGCTGTCAGCCAGGGCGTGACCCGTTTCGACGCCGGTTACTCGTGCGCCGATGTGTCCATTGAGCTGCTGGATTTCCATGCTGATGAAGTCCTCTTTCAGCCGTTCTCGTGCCGTCTGCTGCACGGGAAATTCCCACGCATCCGCACCTGCCATGACCTCGTCGGGAAGGAGACGAACCGTAGGTCCTCGACCATTCTCGTGCTTTCGCGGCCGAGAGGTCAACCGCCGCGTTTCTCCCGAGGCTCCGACGACGTGAGGTCGCGCGCAAGTGTTGCCGAGCCCGGAACCAAGGCGGCGGGCATGATCGGAAAACCCGGCGTCGTTGCCCTACCCTCAATAGCAATGATTCATGATCTGCTCGAAAATATCGCTACGTCGCACCTCTTGACGTGGGTCACGTTGAATATCGTTGCGCCGCTGGATCGTCGCTTGATGGCGCTCAGCAATGGGCGTCTGAGTCTCACCGGGGCTTCGACGATTCTATTGATCACAATCGGTGCCCGCAGCGGCGCGCAGCGCCGGGCAGCCTTGCCGGGCCTGTTCCATGATGGTGAGATCGTGCTGTTGGCCTCGAAGGGGGGCGCCAAGACCCATCCCGCCTGGTACCACAATTTGCTGAAACACCCGGAGGTCGAGGTCGTCAAGGCTGGCGAGCGCTTGCGCTATCGGGCGGAAGTCACGGAGGGGCAGCGAAGGGAGGCCCTGTGGTCCTGGATGCTAGAGCAGTGGAAGGGTTTTGCGGCGTATCAGGAAAAATCCAAGCCGAGGGTTCTGCCAGTAGTGGTGTTGCACAGCATTGACTGATGGGGAGAGCCCAATCCTCAGAGCCTTCGGCGTTTCGTACTGAGTAGGTCAGCGGTGCCAGTCCGCTCATCGGCTCCATGGATGCCCAGTCATTTCGATGGCTTGGGTTGCGCACGGCCGGCGACGCTGACCAACCCAGATCCCGAGTGACGGCAGACGCATCGACCGGGTCGTGATAGGCTGCCCGCGATCCCATGCTACAGCTCAAATTCCCAAAGCACGTAGAAGACCTCAGCGCCGACCTGCTGACGCAAGCCCTGGCGGACATGCGTCCGGGTGTCGAGGTCGAAGGTTTCTCGGTGGTCGAGACCATCAACTGCGAGAGTGGCTTCGCCTCGACGGCCGATCGGGTGGTCCTCGACCTCCACTACCGCGAGGGCGCGAGCCAGGGGCTGCCAGCGAGAGTCCTGCTCAAGACCATGTTGACCGCACCCCACGCGCCCGGCGTGATGTACGCGGCAGAAGTGAGGTTCTATCGCGAGCTGCGACCGACGCTGAAGATCGAAGCACCGCAGGCCTTTGCCGGTGTGGCCGATGAAGCCAGTGGTCAGTTCGGCATCCTGATGGAAGACCTCAGCTTGCGTGATGTCGTCTTCCCCAATGCCACCATGGAAATTTCGCTCGACCAGGTGCGCTCAGTGCTCCGCAACCTGGCGGTCATCCACGCCCAGTACTGGGAGAGTCCGCGCCTCGCGGATGACCTGGCCTGGCTCTGCACACCGGCGGGGGGGGGCGTAAATGATTTCTTCAAAGAGATCCTGCCCCTGATTCAGGGCCACCTGGATACCGGTCCCTGGCGCCAGGAGATGCTCGAGCCGCTGGGCCGCTCCACCGAATCCCTGTTTACCGACATGTTGAGGCTTCAGGAGACGGCCCTCGAACACGGGCCGAGAACCCTGCTCCACGGCGATACCCATCTGGGCAACACCTACCTGGTACCGGACGGCACGGTGGGGCTGTTGGATTTCCAGCTCACCATGCAGGGCTGCTTCAGCCGCGACCTCACCTACTTCCTCATGACCGCACTCGATACCGAGCAGCGGCGGCAACACGAGGCCGATCTGATTCGCTTCTATCTCGACGAGCTCCGCAGCAGAGGCGTGAGCAACGCCCCGACCTTCGATGACGCCTGGCTGTTGCACCGCCAGTCCGCGCTCTGGGGGTTGGTGATTGGCTGGATGAGCTGCCCGACGGAAAACTACGGCCGGAAGATCACAGAGGCCAACTTGCAGCGGCTGATCGCGGCGGTAGACGATCTAGAAGCCCTGGAGGTCGTTCCCGATTAGGCGATGGCTTCGGAATTCGGACTGGCTGGCGCCCTGGCGTCTGCTGCAGCGGCCACTCAGCCTGCCTCCGCGCGGGGATCCATCCGCAAGAAGACGATCTTTGGACGTGCGGATTCGGGCTTCTCCGCGAGGTCCTCCCAGAAGGAGACCCTTCGGCCGCCGGCATCCAGCACTTCGCTCCATTCAGCAGGATCCTCGACGAGGACCGCTTCTCGCTCGAAAATGCGCTCACCAATCTTCAGTCGGACTCGGGGATCTCGAACCACATTGCGATTCCAGAAGCGAGCGTCAGGAAACTTCCCCCCCTCGGCATAGACGGACGGCACGTAGAGGGTTCCCTTGTGCGCGACGCAGACGGTCGTGACGGAATGAGGAATCGCGTACCACGTGCGCGTCTCAACGAAGATCTCCGAGATCTCATCGGTGAATGACCAGTCCGTGACGGGTGCATCGACAAGCTCCCCGGACAGCCAGAATCCAGGGCGGCGGTCTTGCGGCTCGCAGGAAGCGAGAAGGATCAAGCTCGAGAGGAGCATGGACCGGCTGATCCGCAGTCTGGAATATCTCATCAAGGGCCGCCTGAGAGATCGACCGCCCCGCCGCTGCTCGGGTGGACGACAGCTGGGGCGGCGCGGTTGGTGCCCAAGGGTACCACGCCGCGCCAGGCATCTGCTGTGGTGCATCCGCTGCGACGGCTTTGGGCATTGCGCACTCACTGGGCAACGGCGAGCTCCTGCACCAGCGACACGTGACGATCGGCAACCCGATCTGTGACGATCATGTAAAACGTGTAGGAACCGGCGAAGTTCTCCGTGACCAACCCGACACCATGCTCCGAAATCCCGATGGCTTCGCCCGGCGGTGGCGGGCGGCCGACCCACAGTGGCACCTTTTTCCGATTCACGAGAATGCGACCGTCGCGCGCCACGATGCTTGCAGTACCCCAGACGTCGCAGTTGCCCTCGGAGTCGGGTTGGCAACGCACAAAGAAGACGGCCGTCTCGGCTGCGACGCCCGGGGCAGCATGGGTGGTGGGCTCCAACGGCACCTTGCCCGGCTTCGTACCCCAGGAGTCGCGAAGCGCCTTGGCATCCTCTGAAATGAACAGGAGTGCCAGGAAGGGCCCGTCGTGGGCTCGCCAAGGCTCGTCGGGAACGCGGATACCGTTGACCTGCCAGCCAGCATCGTCGACAGGTGGCTCTGCGCCGGCGATGAGGACCAGCGTCAGCGAGAGAAGGACCGCTGTGTGTCGGCTCATGCTCACGCCGCCCAACGGATGTACCGCTCAGCTTCCGGCCCCGCGGGCCGGTGCGGCCGAGGCGACCCATGTTCGATGCGAAACTCTACCATGGCCAGCAGCCCCGACGCGTGGGCCGCCAACTGCAGGCCAGTTCGACGGCATGCTCACCGACCAGCGTCGGCCATTTTTCCACTGTGAGAAACGGACGCTCATCTCTCCCCGACCTTACAACGAATCGGCTCCTGTATACTGGGCGAATACGAAACTGGTAAAGGAGAGCCACGTGGACGCAATCGAGGCGATGGAGACGTGTCGGGCCATGCGCTACTTGAAGCGCGATCCAATTCCCGACGAGCTCCTCGAGAAAGTGCTCTACGCCGCGACCCGCGCCTCGAACCCGGGCAACAGCCAGGGCTGGGCGTTCGTGGTCGTGCGGGACGAGGCGCAGAAGGCGCGCATCAACGACGCCGTGATCGAGGGCGTCGGCTTCAATGTCGACGAGACCGCCGCGGCCCAGGATCCGTCCGGCGCGGATCCCGTGACCACGCGCATCATCGAGGGCGCCAATCACCTCATGCAAAACATGCGCTACGCACCCGCCATCGTCATCGTGGGCGCGCGGTGCATCTACCCGCCCCAGAATCCGATGAAGGAGCTGCTGCCGAGCTCCATCTATCCGGCGGCGCAGAACCTGATCGTGGCCGCCCGGTCCCTGGGCCTCGGCACGACCTTCACCACTTTCTGCATGCAGGCAGAGCCGCAGATCCGGGAGATCCTCGGCATTCCCGACGACGTGCACCTCGGCGCCCTGATCCCCATGGGCTGGCCGGAGAAGAGCTTCGGCCCCTTGGCGCGCAAGCCGCTCTCCGATGTCGTGCACTACGACACATGGGACCCGGCGCGCTGACGAGGACCGCGGGAGGACACGCAGGGTCGACGTTCAACCCATCGCAAAGGCCTGGCCAAGCGAGGAATTCCTGAGCTCGCTTCCTGGGCTTCGCCGCAGGGTCGAGGATCCCGCCAGCCACGCCGTCAAGTTTCTCAGCAAGGAGCTCCCGTGAAGCATTCCAGACATTCCCGGATCCGGCTCCGCACTGGCCTGATCGGCGGTTTCTCCGCGCTGCTGGCAGTTGCCTGTGCGAGTCCCGTGAGGACCGCATACGATTCGGCCCCCGGTACCGATTTCAGCAAGTACCACACCTACGCGTGGGTTACTCCCGACTCGATGACCGGCGAGGATCCGCTCGCCGCGAGCTACATCAGCCCCCAGGACGATGACCGGGTTCGCACGGCGGTCGAAGCAGTGCTGGACGAACGCAGGTTTCAGAAAGCCCCACCAGACAGCGCCGATGTGATCCTTGGCTTCACCGTGACGCGGGAACCAAAGACCCAGCAGCGCGTCGAAGCTGGCCGCAGCACCGTGTACTACCCGAGCCACAGCGGTCGCACGACGTATAGCGCCCCTGCGGTTTCGGAGGTCAGCTTCACCGAAGGAACACTCACGCTGCAGTTCTTCGATCGTGAGTCGCAACAACTCATCTGGTCGGGTTGGGGCTCGAAGCGCCTCTCCAAGAACCACGAATCCCCCGAACGACTGAAGCAGGCCGTCGAGCAGATCTTGATGAAGTACCCGCCGCCGCGCTAACCGCTTCTGGCGCCACTGCGAGCGGCCGCCCTCCGGCCGAAGGCGAGTGCTGAGTGTGGCGGTCGAGGGCTGAGGCGAGGCCCGCAGCCCGTGCGCCATCCGCAGCTCGCTGGGCAGCCCTCCCGCCTGGATCTTCCGAAACGGTTCTTCATCCAGATGCGCACTCACCGAGTTCTGGTTCGCAACCATGCACTCGAAGGCTGAACTCCCGCTCTCCTCCGGGCACACGTCTGAATGGACAGGGGGGCTGCCGACTTCTCGCGACTCTTCTCAATCTGGATCCGTACGCCCCTAATGATGCAGGTCTACGGACAGTCGGCCATGGCATCGAACATCGGGTGCCACGGCTTCTTCGCGGGACTGATCTGGTCGACGCTCACGACCTCGCCCGCCGAGACGAAGGTCGGACTGCTGACGAACACGTGGATCTTCCACTCTCCGCGGCGGTTCTTGACGAAGTCGTACAGGTGCTGCCCGTTGTAGCGCTTGTAGACGAGATCCTGCGGATCGCACAGCAGGTCACGCGTGCTGGGGTCGAACTGGGAATAGGTCCTGACGACCTCGCCGTCCAAGTCGAGTTCCGCCGGGACCCAGCCGTCGTGGATGTAGTAGTCCCCGCCGACAGCCGTCCGCCGGCCGGTGAACTCGACATCGACGTTGGCGATGCTGCTGAAGGACCACGGCTCGCCGGGAAGCACGGCGAACTGCATGAAGCCGCGAATGGCCGTGGTGCCCTCCACCTTTTCCAGGCCGGGGATCTGGAGAGGACTCAGGTCGTACACCGGGTAGATCTCCCTCCACGAAGATGCTCATCAGGCCGTCGATGTCCTTGGAGTTGATGGTCCAGCCGTAGATGGTGGTCAGCTGCTGGATCGCCAGCCTCGCCTTGACGCGCGAGGAAGAGCGGTCGTCATCCGCGCTGGCTGCCGCTGCTACGAATGACACCGCACTGAAGCCAATCAGAAAAGCAATCGAGATTCTCACAACACGCATCACAGATATCTCCATTTCTTGGATTGGGGGTCGGGCGCCCTCCCCTTTTCTGCACACCCCCTCCTGGTGATTCGTCCGCTTCACCGGCTAATTTGGAATGGGTAGTGCTATAATCATAATAGTGATGCTATCATCTATTTGGCAAGCGAAATCTGCCGGCTTGACCGGCAGCGGGCCCATCTCGTAGCCTCTCTAGCCGCGACTCGACATGGCTGCCAAGAGTTCACGAACCCGCCGAAAGTACGACACCTCTCTTCGCCGAGAGCAGGCCGCGCAGACCCGCGAGCGGATCGTCGAAGCCATCATCGAACAGCTCTCCGATGCATCCCTCGGCGAATTCTCGGTGTCCCGGGTCGCCAGGCTGGCGGGGGTGTCCGAGCCCACCGTCTACCGGAACTTCCCAAATTACGATGCCATGATGGACGGAGTCCGCGAGTACTGGGCCGAACGCTTCAAGGCGCCGCCGCCGCCGACACGCTCGCGCGATCTGGGCACCCATGCCGCCAGGAACTTCGCTTTCTTCGACGAGAATGCGGCAATCTCCCGGGCCTTCTATGAGGCGCGGCTCTCCCACAGCTACCGGATGCACAGGCACAAGGATCGAAAGCAGGGATTTCGCAAAGCCCTCGCCGACGTCACCGACCACCTGGAGCCCGACGAGATCCGCCGCGCCGAAGAGGTGATTCAGCTTCTCGACAGCTCCTTTGGCTGGATGAACCTGGCCGACGTGGGACTCGAAGGTGATGAGGCGGGCAAAGCCGTGGCCTGGGCCATCGACACGCTCGTCCGCGAACTCGCCCGCATGAACCGGCGCGCGAGCAAAGGCGGCGGCAAATGACGAGGCCTCGCGATCGGAAGCTGGGCGGTCTGAGCCAACAGGTGGCCGATTGGGTCGTGGAGGCTCCCTATTCCGACATCCCGCCGGAGACCGTCGAATTCACCAAGGGGCTTCTGCTGAAGACCGTGGCTTCGATGGTGAGCGGGTCCGAGGAGCCGCTGGGACGGACGGTTCTCGAACACGCCCGTGCGTCGGGCGGCGTACCCGAAGTCGGCGTCGTCAGCGGAAACTTTCGCAGCAATGTGGAGACCGCATCCTTCGCAAATGGAGTGCTCGCCCACGCCACGGAGATGGAGGATGCCTACTTCTTTCCAAACCGAGAAGCGGTTGCGACGTGCTGGATATTCCCGGCCATCCTCAGCCTGGCGGAGAAGTTGCACTCGAGCGGCGAGGAGGTCATCGCGGCGGCTGTCTTCTCCTTCGAAATCGCCTCGAGGTTGGCTCGCGCGGCCCCGGGCATGGCCTTCAGTCTCGGCATCAACACGGCGACATGGTTCGGGGTGCCTGCGGCGGCCGCCGCGGCGAGTCGGCTGCTGAAGATGAATCCCGAGCAGACGCGCAACGCCATGGCCATTGCGGCCTCTCAATCCGCCGGATTGGGTCGCCAGATCGGAACCGACGCCCACACCCTCGAATCGGGGCACAGCTGCAGAGCAGGTGTCTCCTCGGCACTGCTGGCGAGAGCAGGAGCGACGGGGGTCCCCGATGTTCTCGAGGGAGGACCGCTGCTCTACGGCCCCGTGTGGGAGTCCGGCACCGTTGACCTCCACACGATCAGCGATGGCCTGGGAGCCCCCCCCTTCGACATCGTCAAGGTGGAGTTCAAGAAGTACCCCGGCTGCGGATACCTGCATGCCCCCGTCGATGCCCTGGTGATGTTGCTCGAGCAGGAAGGGGTTGCATTCGACGAGGTCGAGGTCGTCGAGATCGAGGTCGGAATCGTCGCCGCGAAGTTCTGCGATCGGGTCTTCCCCGAAACGATGGCCGCGGCCCGGTTCAGCCTCTCCTTCGCGCTGGCAGAGGTGCTCTTGAGAGGCCGACTGGACTGCAGCAGCTTCAGGGATGAGAAGAAGCTATTCGATGCTCGATTCAGGGATGCACAGAGGCGGGTGAAGTTGATCGCGAGCCACGACCCTGCGGTGAACCCCGAAGGCTGTCGCGTGGCCGTGGTCAAGAAGAACGGCCAGAGGTTCGACCGGGAGCTCGTGGCCTTCCGGGGGCATCCCGACAACCCACTGACCCTCGAGGAGACGAAGCGCGTGCTCCGCCCGCTCTTCGAACCGGTGATCGAGGAAGACCGACGCATCCCAATCGAGAACATGGTGCTGGGTCTCGAGGGACTGCAGGACATTCGCCCCCTGATGGAGCTGCTCACCTTTCCCCGAGGGCGGGAGCAGGTGTGAGCCGAGGCGTCGGCTCGCGGCGCTGAGGCCCGGGCTCAGAGGACGCGGGCGAGCTGGGCGCCGGCCAGCACGGCACCCTCGATGTAGCCCACGCGGTCGGCGTCGCCGATTACGTGCACCTCGGCAGCGCTCGAGCCGAGCGCCTCCGCCAGGCCGTGGTCCGGCACCACGCCGGCAGCCAGCAGAATGGTATCGGCCTCGACGAGGCACTCGCTGTCGTCGACAGCCCCCACCTCCACCCCCCGTTCGGTGAAGGCGACGACACGCGTCTCGAGCAGCAGCTCGGCGCCGTGCTCGCGCAGGATGTGGAGCGTGCGCCACCGCCGGGGGATGGCCATCTGCGGTGCGAAGCAGGCGCCCTCCTCGATGACGGTCACGTGACGCTGGCGCTCGACCATGAACTCCGCCAGCTCCAGGCCCACCAGCCCGCCGCCGACGATGGCCACGCGCCGCCCGATCGGCATCCAACGCTTCGAGAGCTCGCGCACACGGGCGGGGTCGTCGCCGATCCCGAGCAGCGTCTGCCCGGCCCTCACCATCACGCGTTGCGCCAGCGATAGCTTTCGCGCAGCCTCGCCGCCCCCGGCCAGCAGCTCGCGCAGCGCATCGCCCGAGAACACGTTCGGCCCGTCCGCGCCGGGCACGTCCGGAAGCTCACGCCGCGCGCCGGTCGCCACGACCACCGCCTCGGCGCCGGACGCCTGCACCAGCGCAGGGGTCGCCTCGGTGCCCAGGCGCAGCTCGACGCCCAGCACGCGCAGCTGCCCTTCGAGCCAGCGCACCAGCTCGCCGTTGGGCTCGTAGACGAGCTGCGAGAAGAAAGCCGTTCCCCCCAAGTGCTTCTGCTTTTCGACGAGCGTCACGCGGTGGCCGCGCAGCGCGGCCACGCGGGCCGCCTCCATGCCGGCCGGCCCCCCACCCACGACCAGCACGTGGCGCGACTGCTTGGCAGGCTCGATGGCGAACTCGTGCTCCCGCGCGCAGGCGGGATTCACGGCGCACTTCACCACCTCGTTCACGAAGATCTGGCCCACGCAGGTGTAGCAGTGGATGCAGGGGCGCACGTCCTGGCGGCGCCCTCGGGCCAGCTTCGCCGGCAGCTCGGGGTCGGCCAGCAGCTGGCGGCCCATGGCCACGAAGTCGCAGCGGCCCCGGGCCAGGGCCTCCTCGGCCAGCTCGGGCAGGATGCGTCCCACCGCAATCACCGGCACATCGACCGCCCGCTTCACGGCCTCTGCGTAGGGCAGCAACTCGCCGGCCTCGTGCACGATCATGGCGGCGAAGCCGATGCCCGACCCTCCGCCGTAGCGACTCACGTGGATGGCGTCGGCCCCGGCGGCCTCGGCCAGGCACGCCGTCGCGATGGCATCCTCACGCGTAATGCCGTCGGGAACGTCCTTCTCCTCGCCGTCCAGGCGACACCAGACGCCGAAGTCGTCGCCCACCTGGTGGCGAATCTCGCGCAGGATCTCGCAGAGCAGGCGGGCGCGATTCTCGAACGGCCCACCCCAGTCGTCGGTGCGCTTGTTGGTGTGCCGGGAGAGGAATTCATTCACCAGATAGCCGTGTCCGGCGTGCACCTCCACCGCGTCGAAGCCGGCGCGCCGGGCCCGCTCGGCGGCGTCCGCGAAGGTGCCGATGATCCGCCGGATCTCCGGCTCGTCGAGCTCGCGGAGCATGTTCCCGGGGTCGACCTTCGTGTAGTGCCGCACGATGGCGCTGGTCTCTTCCGGCGTGAGGTCCTCCATCACGCCCTCCATGGCCTGCACGCCGGCGGAGGGCACCGAGAGAGGACGCCCGTCGGCCAGGTCCTTGGTGGAGACCTTGCCGGCGTGCTGGAGCTGCACGGAGATGAGGGCGCCCTCGGCATGCACGCGGTCGGTGAGGTCGCGCAGCCCCGGCACGAAACGGTCGTCGGAAAGACCGAGCTGGTGGATCATGGCGGCGCCGCGCGGGTAGTCGACGGCCACCACCTCGGTGGTCACCAGCCCCACGCCGCCACGCGCGCGCTCCACGTAGAAGCGCTTGTGGCGCTCCGTGATGTGGCCATCCTCGCCGCCCATGAAGGACCCCATCGGGGCCATCACGATGCGGTTGCGCAGCTCGAGGGGCCCGATGCGGCCGGGGCTGAGGAGATGGGGGTAGTCGGGGCGAGTAGTCATGCTGGCGGACCCAGCATATGCCCTGACTGCGCGATTGAGAACCGAGAATCCGGTGGGGAGATGGCCTCCATCAGGTGGTTGCCGCCGTCGACTTCGACGATCTGCGCCGTGATCTGTCTCGCATTGTCGGACAGCAGGGAGGATAGGGGACAGAAGCAGCGTTTCCGCCGGGTCCGATGAGTACGCTTCCGACAAGCAGACCCGAGCGGTCTCGAAGGGGATGACGGGGAGTCGTTGCGCCGCCGTTCAGCCAGTGGCAATTTTCGGTCCGATGCCCTGGTTCAGCTATCACGGTGGCCACAGCGGTCAGTTCTCGTGCCACGCAAAAGATCGACTCGAAGAGATCGTGCTGCGCGCGATCGAGCTCGGCTTCACCCACTACGGACTCTCGGAACACTGCCCCCGCTACTCTGCCGAAGTGCTCTTTCCCGAGGAGCTCGAGCTGGGGGTCGAGGGCCTGCAGCGTCTATTTCGCGACTACGTCGTCGAGGCGCGGGAGCTCCAGGAGCGCTACGCCGATCGCATCGAGATCCTCATCGGCTACGAGACCGAAAATCTGCCTCTGCAGAATTGGAAGAGTGTGATGCGCGGGCTGCGCGAGGAGCACCACTTCGACTACTGCGTGGGAAGCGTGCATCACCTCGACACCCAATGGGTCGACTTCAGCAAAGAGGAACAATGCTCTCTCGCGGAGGCGCGCGGCGGGCGGGAGCAGATGCAGGCCGACTATTTCGATGCGGTCGCCGAACTCGTCGATGCGCTCAGGCCCGAGGTGGTCGGTCACATCGATCTCGTCCGGAAATTCGACGGCGCGGACGCTCGCTTCAGTCCCCAGGTCTTCGCCCACATCGAGCGAGCGCTCGAATCCGTCGCCGCGGCGGGCTCGCGACTCGATGTGAACTCCGGTGCGTTTCGCAAGGGGCTCAGCCCCGTCTACCCCCTTCCGGAGATCCTCGTGCGCGCGCGTGAGATGGGCATCGGAGTCACTCTCGGAGACGATGGCCATGGCGTGGCGACCGTCGGTGTCGGCCTCGATGAGGCGATGCGTGTGATCGCCGCCGCCGGCTATGCCGCGGTCGACCATCTCAGCCGGCGCGACGGCGAAGTCCAGTGGGTGAGCGCCTCGATCGACACGGTCGCACCCAAGCCCTGAAGCCCCGCGGGGGGCGGTTCTGGACTCGCTCAAGCCCTGCACGAGAGCTGCCGATGGGGTGCGCATCGCTGAAGGAGGAGATCGCGTGCGAGAGCCTGAAAACCGCTGGATGTTCCGAGGAGTTACCGCAGCCCTCTGCGCGACCGTGGCCTTCGTGACGTGGGCCGCTGGGTCGGCTCCCGCAGAAGAGACGCTGACCAACGCGGACGAGATCGCCCGCTTTGCTGGCCGGGAGGCGGATCGCTGCGTGTACGCCGCACCGAACCTCGAGATCTGCCGCTGGCACATGGAGGCGCGGATGCTGGACGCGGATCGGTCCCAGGAAGCCGCCTCGGCCGGAGGCGTCCATCTGATCTGCGAACGTCCGATCGACGCGGGCGCCGAAGTCGGTGCAGGCTGCGTGGTCCATCCGATTGCAGCTCCGGACGTGCTTCCCGCTGTGGCAGCTGCCCCGACAGATCTGACGCTGCCCGCGGTTCCTATGACGCGCACCTCGTCCTGGGAGAAGATCCAGGAAGCGGGCACGGTGAAGAGCCTGAGCCACCTGTTCGGGGACATTCCGAACATCTGTCGCACGACCCTGGATGCGCAGACCTGTCAGTGGTGGGTCGGAGAAGAGGCTCCCCGCCACGACTTGCTGACATCCATCACCGGTACGGGCGGCACCCTGGTGCTGCGCTGCGTGCTGCCACTCGACGGGAGCGAGCGAGCGTCCGGTTCGTGCGTCGTATTCCACAACTGACAGCTGCCTGAACCGACGGCTCTTCGCGTCGCCTCGCGACACGCAACGAACCGTTGAATGCACCCGCTGGATCGCACGCTATCGGACCGAAGGGTGCGAGAGGCCTTGCGATCACTCTAGCCGCCTACGAGGCGAGGCTCCCGTTCCCAGGGAAATTCGCTAGCGACGCTCTGCCCGCCCGACACCCCTCCCCCAGCGTGTTAGGGTGACGGGACCCCTGTCCCGGAGATCGCTTGGCCCAGAGCGCCACGCAGACCGCCGATCCCGCCCCTCTCCCGACGCGCGTAGCCGAGCGCGTCGGCTGGCTCACCCTCTTCAACTACACGGCGCCCTTCGTCCCCGCGTACTTCATCTACATGATGGTCACGATCGCGTTCATGTACTTCGCGACCGACGTTCTCTCGCTCGCGCCGGGCTTGATCGGCACGATCTTCTTCGCCTCGAAGATCTGGGACGCATTCTCCGACCCGATGGTCGGCTATCTCAGCGACCGCACGAAGGCGCGTTTCGGCAGGCGTCGCACATGGTTGATCGCCTCATCCCTGCCACTCGCCGCAGCATCGATCATGCTCTGGTCGCCCCCCACGTCGCTGAGCGAAACCGAGCTCCGAATCTGGGTCGCCGTCTCGCTGTTCGGCTTCTATACCGCGTTCACGGTCTACGCCGTGCCTCACCTGGCGCTCGGTGCGGAGCTCAGCCCGTCTCCCGTGGAACGCGCGCGTGTCTTCGGCGGCCGACAGGTCGGCTTGTCCTTGGCGATGCTCGCCGCTTTCGTCTTCGCGTCGCCGATGATCATCGACAACCCCTCCGCACGAGAGAATGCCGCGATGCTCTCCGCGGTGGGCGCCGCGCTCTTCGCAACGGCGATCATCATCTGCACGATCGGGCTCCCGAAGGAACGCGAGGACTACGTCGGCCGCGGCGCCGAGAACCCGATCGCGGCAATGCGCGACGTCGCGCGCAACCCCCACGCAAAGCTGCTGCTCTTCGTCTATTTCGTCGAGGTCTTCGGGATCGCCGGGACCAGCGCCATGACCGCGTACGTCCTCAAATACGTCACCCTGGCCGCGGAGTACATCGGCTTGGTCTTCCTCACCTATGCGATCCCGGCGATCCTCTCGATCCCGTTCTGGGTCGCGATGGGGCAGCGCTTCGAACGACACAAGCTCTGGCGATACGCGATGGGGCTGCAGGCGATCGGCTTCGGCACGATCCTGTTCCAGGACGAGGGGCGGCTCTGGCTGATGATCGCGAGCTCACTGATCAACGGCTTCGCAATGGGCTGTGGACAGACGCTCGGGCAAGCGATCAAGGCCGACGTCATCGACTACGACGAGTATCGAACGGGCCAACGCAAGGAGGGCGCCTACTTCGCGACCTGGAACCTGGCGGGCAAGCTCGGCACCGGCTTGATGGTCGCGCTCGCAGGCTGGGCGCTCCAATGGTCCGGCTACGTGAAAGACGTCCCGCAGACCGCGACCACGCTCTGGACCATCCGGTTGATAGCGGGCGGGGCGCCCATGGTCTGCCTGCTGATCGGCATGACCCTCTTCTCGCGCTTCTCTCTCGACAGTCGCGAACACGCGCGGATCCGCGCCGAGATCGATGCGCGCACCCCCCACCCACAGGAAGAAGGCAGCAGCTAGGCGGACGCCCTTCTCCGCGACCCGATCGGCCTGCCCGGTTCGCTCCGCCGTCAGCGCTGATTGGAGTGCTGCGCGAGAGTGACGCGCTTCGAAACCGCATGACGCGAAAGCGGGACCGGTCCAGTATCCTACCCAGGTGTCGCGATAGACCGAGGTGCTGACGTGTCGACTCCCAGTGCGCGAATCGAACGACTGCTTCTCGCACTGGCCCTGCTGTTGCCGCTCGCCGCAGCGGCCAGACCGGAGAATGTCCGTCCGGGTCACACCTACTACTCGGACGACTTCGTGCTCGAAGGGCTGGTCCGGGACATCGCGGCAGAGAAGAACTACGAAGAGGTCTACCAGTTCTTTCGCTACTACGAGACCGTTTATGACGAGACGGAGAGGGTCGTGACCTTTCGGGAGTTCGTGCGCGGTGAGTTGGCCGTCACCGAGGTCTACCGTTACACCTCGGAAGGTGCCCTGCTGGAGCGCACGGTAAAGCGACCAGGGAAGCCCGACGCGGTGACACCCGCGACGGCCGGTACCGACTAGGGAAAGATTCCCTGGAGATCGTAGATCTCCGACACCTTGTCGATGGCGAGCACGAAGGCCGCCGTGCGGAGGTCGGGGAGGCTCTTGCGCGCGTACACCTCGCGGATCTCCGCATAGGCCCGGGCCATCGTGTCGCCGAGGGCGTCGCGCACGTACTCCAGCTCCCGCGGGTGGCCGTTTTCTCGCGGCGGAGTGGGCCAGGGTGAGTCGGGGTGCCCGTTGTGAAACCCGATACGGCCAAAGCTCACGTGCTGGATGTTCTTGAGCCACTCGAAATAGGACACGGTGACGCCGCCCGCATTGGCGTAGAGATCGGGCAAGACGATGATGTTGCGCGCGGCCAGCGCATCATCGGCGGCGACGGTGGTGGGGCCGTTGGCGCCCTCCGCGATGATCCTGGCCCGCACCTGGTCCACGTTCCCGGCGTGGATTGCACCCTCCAGCGCAGACGGGATCAGGATGTCGCAGTCGAAGCCCAGCAGGGCGTCCGGATCTTCGAAGACCTGAGCGCGGGGATAGCTCAACAGGTTGCTCTCCATGCGGTGGGCGCGCACCGCCACCGGATCGAAGCCCGCGTCGTCGAAGATGGCGCCATCGCGCGCGCTGATGCCCACGATGATCGCTCCGGCGTCCCGCAGGGCCACGGCCGCGTGGTAGGCCACGTTGCCGAAACCCTGGACGGCCACCCTCTTGCCCGCGACTCCGCGACTCAGACCGATGGCCTGCATGTCTTCCTCGACCGCGGTGCACTCCGAGATGGCGTGAAAGACTCCGCGACCCGTGGCCTCTTGCCGGCCCGGAATGCCGTGCATGGCAAGGGGCTTGCCCGTCACACAGGCCAGGGCGTTGAGATCGCCCGGGCACATGGCCTTGTAGGTATCCGCGATCCACGCCATCTCCCGGGCACCGGTGCCCGCATCCGGGGCGGGCACATCCACCGCGGGACCGATGCAGTTGCGGCGGATCAGCTCGGTGGTGTAGCGACGGGTCACCCGCTCCAGCTCGGCCTCCGAGAACTCGTCCGGATCGATGCACACCGCCCCCTTGGCCCCGCCGAAGGGGACCTTCACGATGGCGCACTTGAGCGTCATCAGGGTGGCCAGAGCTTCGATGGTTCGATGGCCGACGCCGGGCGCGTAGCGGATGCCGCCCTTGGTGGGCAAGCGGTGGTAGCTGTGTTGTGCGCGGTAGCCCTTCAGGACCACGGTGCTGCCGTCGTCACGATTGACGGGGAAGCGTATGCTGCAGACGGTGTTGCAGTCCCTCACCTGGGCCAGGCGGCCCGGATCGTGCGAGGTCTGAGCGGCGGCGCGATCGAACGCCGTCTGGACGTTCGCGAGAAAGTCGTTGTTCTCCGCCTGCCGTTCTACATCCATGGGTAGGGCTACTCGCCGCAGCAAGACATATCTCCGGCCCGCGCCCTCCGCAAGTGGGCCCCACCAGAGCGCGAATTCACTTCGCTGCCCGTTCGCGGGGAACGCGACCGACTCAGCCTGCCGCGTCGCGGTAGAACCACTCCTCGGTGACACGGCCCCCGTCGAGCCGGAAGACCGCCACAGCGCAGAACTCCACCGGTTCGCCGGGCTGGATCGGGGGAAATGCCTTGACCGGGGTTCCCGTCACCGTGAGGCGAACCACCACATGGTCACCCTCCGCGATGGTGTCCTCGATCTGGAAGCGCACGTCCGGTATGGCCTCGCGAAAGCGCAGCATGGACTCGCGCTCGCCGGCCGCGCCAGACGAGACGTCGTGGATCGTCTTGCTGTGGTGCCGAAAATTCGTCGCGTACAAGGTGTCGAAAACCGAGACATCGCCCCGGTTGAAGCCCTCTTCATAGATGCGGCGCACCACGGCCTTGTTGGCTTCGAGGTCCATACTCTCTCAGAACTCCAGATGGGCCAGGCTCTATCTAGGCGTCGGGGCGGGCGACCTGCTTCCCCCACCCGTCCCAATGTACGACTTCGCTGAGCGGCCGCCTTCGCGGTTGCGAGAAGGAGCCCTGGGCGAGGTAGCCGAGCGGGATCAGACACATCACCCGCGCGCTCTCGGGCATCCCCAGCAGCCCGTTGAAGCCGGAGGTTTCATCGAGGTACCAGGTGAAGACGGAGCCGATCTCGAAGGCGCGCGCCGCGAGCATCAGGTTCTGGACCGCACCGTAGATCGAGCTACCGAGGTGGGCACCAGCCTGCCGCGTATCCTCACCTGCCGCCGCGTTCTCGATGACGGGCGCAACGATCACCGGCACTTCCGCGAGGTGATCCGCGAGATGGATGACGCCCCGCCGATTGCGCGCGTCGAGGCCCACCTCGCCGACCTGCACGCCTCCGCGTGTGATGCGACCGGAGCCGAGCGCCTCATCGCTCACCCGCTCATAGCCGTAGATGCTCTTCAGCCGCTCCTCGTAGACCCTGCCGATCTCTCGCTTGATTTCCGAATCGCGGATGACGATCCAGGCCCAGCCCTGCTTGTTGCCACCCGTCGGTCCGCGCACGGCCGCATCGAGGATCTCCCACAGGATGGGCTCGGGAATGGCGTCGGGCTTCAGATAGCGCTGTGCGCGCGTCGATTGGATCGCGTCGAGTACGTCGAGGGGTTCACGCACGGGCATGCCAAGGCTCCTTCTGCAGTTGGACGCTCGAGGCCATCAGCGCGCTGGGTCGGAGCATTGGGTCAGGTGCCCCGGAAGAGCTCGGGTTACCGCGCGATCCAGTTAGAGCGGCTCGACTTCGAAAGCGTCGAGGCTCGCCTCCTCGAGCGTCTTCTGAAAGGCACCCATCGGATGGGGCCACTGGGTCACGACCCGCCCGCTGGGAGAGCGGTAATAGCCGGTGCACTGCCCCGCCCGCCAGGGTCCGACGGCGTCGATGTCCTTCTGAATCTTCTCGTTGTACTTGGCCATCGCCTCCGGCTTGACGTCCGTCCAGGCCAGCCCTTCGTCGACCAGACGACGGATGTGCCGAAGCGCGTGACCGATCTCCCACTCGATCATGGCGATCAGCGAGCCCTGGTTCGTGTTGGGCCCGTAGAGCATGAAGAGGTTCGGAAAGCCCGCCGTGGTGACGCCCATGTAGGCCTGCGCGCCGTCGCTCCAGGCGTCCTCGATCCTGAGCCCCCCCCGCCCGACCACGTCGATGGCAGACAGGTACTTCGTCGTCTCGAAGCCGGTCGCGTACACGAGAGTATCGACCTGTCGTTCCTGACCGTCGGCTGTCACGACCGAATTCGGCTTGATCCGCTCGATCTCCTCGGTGACGAGCTCGAGGTTCGGCAGATTGAACGCCGGGTAGTAGTCGTTCGAAAAAAGCGGCCGCTTGCAGCCCCATTGATAATCGGGCACGAGCTTCTCTCGGAGCACGGGATCATCGACCAGGGCGATGTTGCCCTTGCAGAACTCTTCCATCTCGAGCGCGGCATTGCGATCGTAGAAGGCCTGCGCCGCTTCGATCCCGTTGTAGATCTCGTCCCGAACAGCCTGAGCGGCATTTGGATCATTTCGAAAATATTCGAGCTGCTCCTCGGTGAAGGGATCGTCTTCCTTCGGCAGGACCCAGTTGGCCGAGCGCTGGAAGAGATGGACCTGGGCGGCCTCCTTCACGATCTGCGGAACGAGCTGCACCGCACTCGCCGCGCTGCCGATCACGCCGACCGTCTTTCCGACCAGCGAATGGTCCCAGTCCCAACGCCCGGAGTGGAAGCTCGTCCCCTCGAAGGAGTCGAGTCCATCGATTGCGGGGTACGAGAGGTCGTTGAACATGCCGATTGCGCTCACCACGACGTCCGCCTCTTCCTTGCGGCCCGACGCAAGCTCCACGGTCCAGCGGCGCTTCTCGTCGCTCCAGCTGGCGCGACGGGCCTCATCGCCGAAGCGGCAGTAGGGAAGCACGCCATACTTCTCGGCGACCCCGTCGAGGTACTCGAGGATCTCGGGCTGGGGCGCGTAGGGCTTCGTCCAGTCCTTCTTCAACTCGAAGGAGTAGGAGTAGAGGTGCGACGGGATGTCGCATTCGCAGCCGGGGTACCGGTTGTGGTTCCAGGTTCCGCCGATTCGGCTGGACTTCTCGAGAATCACGAAATTCTCGAAGCCCGCCTCCAGCAGCTTGATCCCCATACCGAGACCCCCAATCCCGGCGCCCATGATGACGATGCGCAGGTCGCGCCCGCCATCTTTCCCCGAACCGTTCCCTGAACCCATTGCGAATGTCTCCATTGATCCGAATTCATGTCTTTAGGTCAGTCGCCGGGTCGCTGTCAATCCCACGCGAGAATCCGGGTTCCCGACGCGACGCGGGTGCTAGCGCTCGCGACCGGCGAGCAACTCGGCCTCGCGTCGGCTGCGGACAGGCTCGCCAATCGGATTGGATGGAACGAACGAATCGCTCTACACGAGGTTCAGAACAGCCCTGCCCCGCTCATCCCGATGGTTCACCACAGCTCGTCCGCATAACGGTCCGTGCCCGGGATCGTCGGAATGAACGGTGCCGCATAACTCACGTAACCCAGGCCAGCCTCGCGCAGCCACGCATCCTGCTCCGAGAACAACTCATTCCAGCTCTCGCGCGGATCGCCCTGCAGGAAGAACATCTGCAGGGAGCGGCGCTCGAGTCCCGGAGGCCGCATCACGTAGGAGGGTGCGTCGTCGGGCAGAGGCTCCGGTTCGAGCCCCAGGCAGAGCGCGGCCGGGGTTCCAGCCAGGCGCGGCTCGATCCAAGCGCGATATGCGGACTCGAAGGTCTCGCGATCGACCCCTGCGTCGCGATCGACCATCAAGAGCACGACCCCCGCGAAGGGATGCTCGAGCGCCAGCTCTGCGGGCACCCCATCCGCGTCGCGCTCGACACGCCAGCGAAGCTGGTAGAACCCCGCGTGCACATGCGCGCGGTGACCCACCATGCGGTCGTTCGCGCCGAGCCAGTTGACCTGAGACACCGCCCACTCGACGGCCGCCTCGTGATGCCCGGCCTGAAGCCAGTAGAGCGCGAGGTAGGAGCCGCGCGCAATGTCGTCGACCACCGGCGTGGTGTCCGGGAAGCGCAGATCTTTCAGCGCGCGCGTCGCGACATAACGTCGACCCGAAAAAAAATAGGGCCCCACCATGCAGCCCGCATAGAAATGGTCGCGCTCGTACCAGCGGTGCAGCTCGACCTCGTGTCCCGGGAGCGCTTCGAGCAGGCTCACCAACACGCTGCCGAGCTCGACGCGGGCATGAACGATCGGACCCAGGCGTGAGGCAACGTCGGATGTCGACATGGTCGGTGGCATCCTACGTGAAGAGATGGCGAGGTGCTATGACAGCACCCCTGCCAGGGCCGACCTCGCGTGCCCTCAGCTCCCGGCGACTCCCCGACCCGCTCGAAGGTGGTCGATGCAGCCGACCACGAGCTGCGAGTGGACTCGCCAGTGGCGGTAGGCGACAGCTTCCACGCCACCACCCTACCTGCGTGGGCTGCCCCATTCAGGAAGCCCTGGGCCGAATACGGGGTGTCGCGAAAGCGGAAGCCCCGCAGCCTCGCCGGAAGCTCCGCCGCTGCGAAGCCGGCTGGCCCACCGGCATTGCTCGCAGCAATCACAGCAGCGGGCTCCCGTCTGCCGGAATTTCGAGGTATAGAGGAGTGGCGCAGCAACCAGCGGGAAGAAATATGATCAAGCAGTTTCATTTCGACATGATGAACAAAGAGGGCGAGATCGAACCTGCTGTTCTCTATCGAGAGGCATTGGCCATCGCGGAATACGTGGACCAGGGCACCGACCTGCACGCCGCCGTACTGTCGGAACACCACATGGCGCCCTACATGACGGACCCGATCGGGTTTGGCTTCGCCATGGCGGCCCGCACAAAAGAGTGCCGCGTGCGCCTGCAGTCGGTCGTAGCGCCGAACTACGACCCTGTGAGACTTGCAGAGCAGACTGCCCAGCTCGACATCGTCAGCAACGGCCGCCTGGACCTCACCCTGGCCTGGGGCTACGACCCGGCCGAGCGCGCCATGTATCCGCGGAACCTGAAGGCACCGGAGTTCATGGGCAAGCTGATCCCGATGTTGCGTGCGGCCTGGGCAGGCGAAGAGTTCTCCTGGGATGGCAGAGCCGGTGTACTCGAGCAGCTACCCGTACAGGATCGCATTCCCATTTTCATCGCTGGAGTGTCTGAAGCTGCGATCAAGCGAGCGGCAGCCTTGGGCGACGGCTTCATGGCCACGATGGAGGCGTCGGTGCCGCAATACCTCGCCGAATGCGAAGCACTGGGCAAGGAGCCGGGCGAGATTCGATTCCCTACCCCATACAAGAATTTCTTCGTCAGCAACGACCCGGAGGAAACCTGGCAACGCGTGCGCCCGTTCGCCCAGCACGACGCGGACGTCTACTGGCAGTGGACGGCACATTTTCAGGTGCCGAAGCAGACGGTTCCGGCGACACTCGAGGAGTGTCGCGCGTCGGGTGAATTCATGATCGTCACGCCGGATGAGGCGATCGACTACCTGAAGCAGAGCGATGTCCTCTATTGCAAGCCGCTGATGGGCGGGCTGGATCCGGACGTCGCATGGGAGAGTGCACGACTGCTGGTGGAGCAGGTCTTTCCGGCTCTGGACTCCTAGCAGGAGGCTTTCGCGCGGTTCCGACCGACGCGACCGCCTAGGGCTCGTCGGACGGCACTTCGATTTCGATCTCGAGCTCCTTGCGCTGCTCGTAGACCTTCCGGAGTCGCCGCTGGCGCTCCAACTCGATCACGAGCTCTCGCCGCACCGCTTCGTCCGACAGCTGACGCTCCTCGATTTCGAGCGAGAGATCGGCGCAGGCGTTCTGCATGTAGGGACCGCAGGCCGGGCTCCGGCAGCAGTACGCCGCGAAGTCTTCGAAGCGGCGCGGCTCCTCCGGCAGGCGCGCCATGTTGATCTCGCGGAGCATCTCGGGGGCATGGATGCGCAGGCGCTCGAAGTTTCCGTGCGCAACGCGTAGTTCGCCCGACTTCCACGCCAGCAGCATGTCGTTGAAGGCCACGGCGCCGTAGGGAGCGCGGCGGCGCACAGCGAGAGCGTTCCACTCGCGCGCCTGGTCGAGCCTATCCTGGTAGATCAACACCTCGGCGATGTTCGTGTAGGCGACTCCCGACGGTTCGAGGCGCTTGGAGATGCGCATACTACGCAGCGCCGCGTTCAGATCTCCGCGATAGGCGTCCATCGCGCCGAGGTAGAGGTGTGGCTCCGCTTGCCTCGGGTCGAGCTCGAGCGCGGCGACGAACTCTGCGGTGGCTTGCTCGAACCAGCGCAGATACGCCGCTTCGTCCCGCGTGCGATCCAAGGCGTCGCGCGCCAGCCGGTAGTACACCTGACCGAGGGCGATGCGCACAGCGAGCGAGCCCGGCTGTGCCGCGCGCCGGCTCTCGAGATCGACGCGCGCGCGAGCGAGCCCCCCGGGTGAGAGGTCGGAGCTCACCTCGATGCGTTCGCGCCCCGCGGGCACGCAGGCGAGGAGCGCTGCCAGGGCACAGGCGGCGCGCAGGCGCACTGCCGCGCCGCGCTGCGGGGCATTGCCTGCTGAGATGGCTGTGAGCATGGCGGGAGAATAGGACGAACGCGGCGCCCCCGACGATGCCGCCACTCCCGGGCGTCGCTCGCAGCGCCGGTCTTCCGCCTCTCTGGTAGAGCTGGTCAGCAGGGCGCGCTGGGGAACCCAACGGCCGGGGGGTGAACAGATGGCGAATGGCGGCGATTTTTTCGTGCCGGAACGCGGCAGGGGCACGCTCCGGTGACTAGTGTTGGCCACGGGATCTGCCCGCTTCGTGAGGAATCTCGGTTGGCACAAGCTAATGCTCGTTTAGACGCCGCGTTGTCGGCACTGGCGACCCATCCCAGGGTGACGCTCTCGCACGGTGAAACGCCGCTCGAGGAATTGAAGAACCTCGGACCACATCTCGGCATCACGCTCTGGGCCAAGCGCGACGATTGCAACGGTCTCGCCATGGGCGGAAACAAGGTGCGCCAGTTGGAATACTATTTGGGCCCTGGAGCGGCCGAAGGTGCGGATACGGTCCTGATCACCGGGGCGTTGCAATCGAACTTCGTGCGCCTTGCCGCGGCCGCAGCCCGGCACCTCGGGTGGCATCCGGAGGTCCAACTGGAAGAGCGCGTGCCAACGGATGATCCCTGCTATCGCAATTCGGGCAACATCTTGTTGGACCGCCTGCTGGGGGCGAAGATCCACTACTTCGCAGAAGGCGAGAACGAGGCAGCGGCAGACCAGAATCTCGATGAGATCGCCGACCGGCTGCGCCGCGAAGGCCGCCACCCTTTCGTCATCCATCTGGGCCTCGATCACCCGCCGGTCGGCGCCCTGGGATATGTCGAAGCGGCGTGCGAAACCTGGCAGCAGTTTCAGGCAATGGGGCAATCGCCCAGCCATGTGGTGGTCCCGTCGGGCAGTGGCCTCACTCATGCGGGTTTTCTGGTTGGCGCCCGTGCCATCGGCTGGCAAGTGCCGATTCTGGGCGTCTGCGTCCGCCGCGACGCCGAACAGCAACGACCGCGGGTCTTGCGCCGGGCGCGTGAGGTCGTCGCGCTATTGGGCATCGATCTGGAGATCACCGATCGAGACGTCATCGTCGACGATACGGTCCTGGCCCCAGGGTATGGCCTGATGAACGAACCCGTGCGGTCGGCGATCCGTCTGGCGGCGGAGAAGCAGGCGCTCTTGCTCGACCCCGTCTATAGCGGCCGTTGCATGGCCGGGCTGATCCATCGCGTTGAAGAAGGCCGCATTCCAACCGGGAGCGAGGTGCTGTTCATACATACCGGCGGCACCCCGGGCATCTTCGCCTACCAGAACGAGCTGGCTCAGGCTTGAGCTGGAACTTGGAGTTCGACGC
The DNA here is from genome assembly GCA_019310965.1 of Deltaproteobacteria bacterium. Classification (GTDB taxonomy): domain Bacteria; phylum Myxococcota_A; class UBA9160; order UBA9160; family SMWR01. The sequence goes on along the minus strand of JAFDDG010000051.1, from coordinate 13,041 downwards.
ACCGCCGCAGGCGGGCGAATAGGAGAGGGACGATGTCGATCACCGCACGCTTGGATGCCCAGAAGACCGTCGGATGGATTTCCGTACTCTCCTTCGTTCTCTGCCTCGCTGCGATCTATGCCATCGTGGCGGCGGTCGAGTTCGACGCGAGGCTCGGATACCTCCCGGTAGAAGCGATCGATGTGGCCAATTCCAGGCTCGTCTTCGCCTGGGGAATCTTCGATTTCCTTGGCTACTACCTGCTGCGCGCACCGCTCATCCTCTTCCTGTGGCACTGGTTTCGCTCCGAGAATCCCGTTCTCGTCGACTTCGCGGGCTGCTGCGGCCTTCTCTTCGTGGTACTCGCGGTGGTCGCGACGAGCGTCCTGATCGGCGCAACCACCGGCGTCCTGGCCGTCTACCCGGAGGCAGACGCCGAGCTGCGGGTCGGGCTGGAGGCTGCGTGGGAGGCATCCGTCGCCTCGGTGCGTCTGGGACTCTGGCAATTTTCGATGTTTCCCTGGCTGATCTGGACCTGGACGATGGGTGGCATGTTGGCGGCCGAGGAGCGCTGGCTCGGCCGGGGGCTCCAGTCGATCGGCGTCGCCGCCGCGATCAGCGCAATCGATCCGCTCTTCGGCGCGGAGGTCCAAGCCAGACTCGGCTTCGTGCACGACTATCAGGTGCACTTCTCATCGGTGTGGATGCTCTGGGCTGGCATCGTGCTGCTGCGCCGCCCGAGCGTCCTCAGTGAGCGGGGGGCCGGGGCAAGCCGGGTCGCCAGGCCGTAGCTCCGCGATCTCGGGCGAAGAACTGAAGTCGATCGCAAGTTCTCCTCCTTCGGGCTTGAACGCGTATGATGCGAGACGGAGGGACGCCCATGCTTCGCTGGAGAATCGGAGAGGTCACCGTCACTCGGATCGTCGACGACACGGCGTACGACCTCGGGCCCATGATCCTGCCCGAGGTCACGAAGGAGATGCTCGGGTCCATTTCCTGGCTCTCGCCCCACTACGTGGACGCGGACGGCAACATGATCCTGAGCATCCACGGGTTGCTCGTCGAGACTCCGGACCGCAAGATCCTGGTCGACACCTGCATCGGCAACGACAAGGATCTCTCGATGCCGGCCTGGAGCCAGCGCTCGAGCAGTTTCCTCGACGACCTCGCGAGCCAGGGCGGAACTCGCGACGCGATCGACACCGTTCTCTGCACGCACCTCCACGTCGACCACGTGGGCTTCAACACCGTGCTCGAGAATGGAAAGTGGGCGCCGACCTTTCGCAACGCTCGTTATCTGTTCGGACGCAAGGAGTTCGAGTACTGGAAGGACGAGCCCGACATGGTGGGCCCCGTCTTTGGCGAGTCCGTGCAGCCGATCGTCGATGCAGGACTCGCCGAGCTGGTCGAGATGGACCACAAGGTCTGTGCGGAGGTCGCGCTCGAGCCGACACCCGGCCACACCCCCGGTCACGTGAGCGTGCACATCCGCTCGGCGGGGGAAGAGGCCGTGATCACGGGAGACATGCTCCACCACCCCTGCCAGATCGCGCGGCCCGACTGGACGACGTCCGTCGACTTCGACAAGGAGCAGAGCCAGCGCACGAAGCGCGAGTTTCTCGGGCGCTACGCCGAGCAGCCCGTGCTCGTGATTGGCACGCACTTCGCGACGCCGACGGCGGGCCACATCGTGCGCGACGGAGACACATACCGCCTCGACGCCTGAATGAGCATCGGCGGCGAACCCCCGAGGACCACGGGGAGCCCCGCCTGCCGCCGCCCACTGACTCCAAACCCTGGAAATCAATGCGAGGAATAAGCCCATGGCGCGCAATCTCTGCGATCCCAACGCCAAGATGCTCAATCACGCCGAGCTCGTGTACGCGCCGGGCGAGCGCGATCTCGTGGCGCGTTTCTTTCGCGCACTGGGCTGTCGGGTGCTCGACCCCCAGACGGACCCGCTGCCCGAGAATCTCGGGCCGGCCGCCGGCCCCTACCTCATCATCTATCTCGACGCCGGCGACGACGACGTCATCGACAATCTCTTCTACGCCTCGGAAGTGCTCCCGGTACAGTGGGAGTTCGAGAAGTCCCTGCGAGCGCAGCTGTCGGCCGACAAGGCGCTGGCGGAGGCAGAACGCGCCATGCGCAAGAACTTCGCGCAGCAGCCGCAGGCGATGACCCACCTGGGGCTCGCTTTCCCCTCCGTAGACGAGCTGGAAGCGGCCGTCGAGCGCATCGGGGCCGATCCCGAGCTCGCCGACCGTGCGCAGCTCTCCAAGATCTACCGACCCGGCGAGCCTGGTCACGCCGACGAGCGTGTCGTCCAGACCTTCGTTCACACCGATCTGTGCTCCGGCGGTGTGCTCACCACGGGACAGCAGTTCGAGCTCCAGGTCCGGCTCGATCTCTGAACGGGAGGGTGCGCGCGCGGCTGGACGCGTCCGCCCGCCACCCCGCTGGTGATTGGACCACGTTGGGATCGCAGAGCGGGGGATGATCTCATGCTTGCAATCGGCCAGGGTTTCGGAAGGGTGGTACAGATCGCCTACCTCGTCGAAGACATCGACGCCGCGATGGAGCACTGGCTCCGCCTGGCAGGCCTCGGCCCGTGGACCTGCTTCCGCAACATCGAACTCGATACCCACTTCGACGGCCGCGACTTCACGCTCCGGATTCACGAAGGGCTGGCCTACATGGGCGATCTCCAGATTCAGCTCGTGCAGTCGTTGAATGCGCCCGACGAGCCGACCCCGTACCAGCCTGCCATCGCATCCAGGCGCTGGGGCGTCCACCACGTCGCGTTCTTTTCGGACGACGTCGACGCGGACGTCGCGCGTGCCCGGGACCAGGGCTTCGAACGAGTCTGCTCGATGGGCGACAAAGGGGGCGGTCGCTACTTCTACTGCCAATCGACCGCAATGCCCGATGTGTGGATCGAGTTCCTCGAAGCCTCCCCACAGTTGCGCAAGATCTTCGAGAGCGGGATTGCCGACGCGGCCAGTTGGGATGGCCGCGATCCGATCCGTAACATCGAGTACGCGGACCTCTGAGGCCTCGGGCCGCAGGAGCCCGATGAACGCTATGCGAGATAGACGAGCGCAGCGGAGGACACGGTGACCGAAGACCACGGGGCTCGGGTCATCATCGTTGGCGCTGGACCTGCAGGCGCGACGCTCGCCTTTCTGCTGGCATCTCGCGGACTGCGCGTGACCCTGCTCGAGCGCCAGTCGGATTTCGCGCGCGAGTTCCGCGGCGAGGCACTGACCCCTTCGGGTGTGATTGCACTGCGCGAGATGGGGCTCGGGGGGATTCTCGAGAGCGTTCCCACGGCGCGTCCGGTCTTGTTCGAGGGCTACAACCGCCGCGAGCGATTCCTGCGCCTGGAGCTCGAAGAAGAGATCTTCGGCGAGAACTCACCCCGGTTCGTCTCGCAACCCCACATGCTCGAGGCCATCATCGCCGAGAGTGCGAGGCATCCCGGTTTTCGCTTCGAGCGTGGCGCGACGGTGGGTGCACTGCTGCACAGGGACGGGCGAGCCTGCGGAGTGCAGGCCAGGACAGAGGCGGGAGCGGTCGAGTTCGAGGCCGATCTGGTGATCGGTGCGGACGGCCGGAGCTCGCGCGTACGCCGCGCGGCTCAATTCGAAGTCGACGTCGATCGGGTCGCGATGGACGTGGTGTGGTGCAAGCTCCCGCTTCCGAGAACGTTCGAGGCAGTTCCCCAGGCCCACTTCTACCTGGGAAACGCGCACCTTCTCATCTGCTACCGCGCGCCCGACGACAAGCTGCAGCTCGCCTGGGTCATCCTGAAGGGGACCTGGGGTGAGCTGCGTTCCCGCGGTGTAGAGAGCTGGGTGGAGGAGATGGCCAACCACGTGTCCGGCGACCTCGCCTCGCATCTTCGAGAGAACTGTGATCGGATCTCGCAGCCCTTCCTGCTCTCCACGGCCGCGGAGCGCGTCCGGAGCTGGTGCAAGCCGGGGGTGTTGCTGATCGGGGATGCTGCTCATACGCATTCCCCGGTCGGCGCCCAGGGCATCAACATCGCACTTCGCGACTCGATCGTCGCGGCGAACCACCTGGTCCGGGCGATGCGAGCCGGCGGCGGTGGGGCCGAGCTCGACGCAGCTGCGCGGCGCATCGAGCTCGAGCGCGTGCCCGAGGTGAGAGCCATCCAGCGAATGCAAGCCCAGCCGCCCAAGCTGGTCTTGCGGGCAGGCTGGCGGGGGGAACGCGTCCGTGGGCTGACGAAATTGCTGCGCTTCCCGCTCGTCCGGGCGATCGCTGCGCGCGCGGCCCGACCCTTCGCGTTTGGCGTCACGCAGGTCGAGCTACGGGTGTAGCGGCGCAGACTACTCGCGGTGGGTCTTGCCGAGCTCTTCGATCAGGTTCATCAGCAGTGAGGCCGTCGGCCCGGCCACGTAGTGTCCCTGGTACTCGAGATAGAAGTGGGCGCGAGAGGTGCCGGGGCGTTTTCGCAGACGATAGGAACGAGCATCGAGGGCCAGAGGAAGGGGGACCTCGAAAGTGGCTTCCACTTCGCCCGGGTGAAGCCGGAGGCGGAGAGGCTCACCGGTGATGCCCACCACCGGCACGATCCGGAAGCCGCTGTGACTCACGTAATCACCCAGACGCCCGATCACCTGCACCTGCTCCGGCGCGAGGCCGATTTCTTCGAAGGCCTCGCGCAGCGCCGTTTCCTCTGGGCTTGAGTCCTCAGGATCGCTGCGTCCGCCGGGGAACGCGCTGTGCCCCGCAAACGAGATGCCCGGTCCGCGGCGCGTGATCAGAAGGGATAGATCCTCACCCCGAGCGACGATCGGAATGAGAACGGCCGCAGGCACAGCCCGTGCTGCACTCTGGGAGCTGACCTTCGGCTCGTGGTGCGGGTTTCGCAGCGGCGCGAGCGCGAGCGCAGCCTCGCTCCGGAAGTGCGACTCGAGAGACGCTCGCGTCGCCCGGATCGGCGGGTGCTCGAAGTCAGAGGGGATCTCCACGCGTGGATGATGCCGCAGGCGGACGGCTCCACCACAGGGGCGCCGCCGCTGGAAGCACCCGCCCTCCAGCCTGTGCGGGCGCGTTCAAGGTGCCTGGGCGAGCGAGGCAGATCGGCGAACCATGCCCTTCGCCATCTCGACGGCTTCGCCGAGATGCGCAACGCCGATTCGCTCATCGCGACCGTGGAAACTCTCCATGAGCGAGCTGCCGACCCGAACGGGAACGAAGCGATAGACATCTTCTGCGATTCGCGTGTAGTGCCGCGTATCCGTCGCACCAGGAAGCAGCGCGGGAAGAATCACCGCATCGGGAACGACCGCGTTCACCGACTCCCGGATCACCTCGAAGGCGGGTCCATCGATCGCCGCGGGCGGTGGCGCAGGGGACCACCCCAGCGACTCGATGTCGATATCCGGGTCATCGATCGCGCTGCGGACATGCTCGATCACACCTTCGGGGGTATCTCCCGGCAGGAGGCGAAAATTGACCATCGCTTCCGCCGACTCGGGGACGACGTTGTCCTTGACGCCGCCGTGAATGACGGTCGCGGCCGTCGATGTCTGCACCATCACTCGCTGAAGGTCGTCTTTCAGCAGCGACCGCAGAATCGTCCCCTTGGTCAACCACAGATTGTTGAAAGCGAAGCGACGCAAGAACGACTGATGAGGCGCCGACGCCTCGAGCATCGCGCGCATCGTATCGGTCAGGCGCGGCGGCATCGGATTCTCCTCGATCCGATGAATCGCGGACGCGAGCTTTCCGATCGATGTGTGCCGTGGCGGAATCGACGAATGGCCGCCGCGACCATGGGCCGTCAGGCGCAGTGTCAGATAGGCCTTCTCGGCCACGAACACCATCGCCACGGGCACACCGGGCAAGAGCGAATTGTCATCGGCGATGCTGCCCCCCTCGTCGAAGAGAAGCGCGATCCGAGCTCCACGATCCTCGAGCGTCTTGGCGATGGAGGCCGCGCCCTCCGTTCCGCCGAGCTCTTCATCGTGGCCAAAAGCCAGATACACCGTGCGCTCGGGGACGAAGCCTTCTGCGAGCAATGCCTCCGCAGCTTCGAGCCAGGTGATCACGCCACATTTGATGTCCAGCGCACCTCGCCCCCAGACGTGCCCCTCTTCGATCGCGCCAGAAAAAGGCGGGTGCTGCCAGAGCTCTTCTGTCCCCGCCTCGACCGGCACGACATCGAGATGACTCATGAAGAGCGCCGCATCGCGCTCGGGCCTCGAACCCCGCCAGGTATAGAGAAGGCTGTAGTCGGCGACGACCTCGACGTCGAGCCGCTGGTGGACGAGCGGATAGGTCTCTCGGAGATAGGCGGCAAGATCGATGAAGGGCTGCCCGTCAAAATCTCCGGGGTCGGCGGGACTGATCGTCGGGAAGCGAATCGCACCGGCCAGATGTTCGGCCACTGTCTCGGCGTCGACCTCGTCGGCAAGAGCCCCAGGAGCGATCGTGCTCGAGAGGAGCTGCGCGAGAATGAGGGAATGAATGAGGGATCGGGGCAGGCGCTTGGCTACTTCTTGCATCTGCCAACGGTATCGAGCGACGTAGTACTTCGCAGCCGGCCCTTCCACCCCGTCGAGCTCACGACCCTCACCGGTACCGCACGTCCACCATCTCCCCCGGCAACCCGGTGCGGAGAAAACGGGCCGACGCCTCGCGATCCGCCGCATTCTCGGCGAACAGCGAGTCCAGAAACGCGCGCACGCCCAGCAACGTCAGCAAGTGCTGGCGTTGCGGTCGCATCGCCCTCTCGTACGCGACATCCTCCCGGCACGGCAGGGCCCACGCGCCGTATTCGATGCCATTCTCGGCACCGCCGAGGCTCTCGAAGGGGTTCCCTTCCGCGTCTTCGGTGTTGCCTTCGAGCTTGCGGATGTGTTTGCAGGCAGCTTCGTCGGGGTTGTGTCGGAAGCGGAACACGGAGCTAGCAACCTGGACGAAGCCGATATGCGTTCCGGCGTCGAGGGTCAGCAGAGCAGCGCGGGGCGCCTTCTGGAGCAGAGGCTCGGCGTTGAGGTCGTAGGGTACGAGGGCGTCGCGCGTGCCCGCGATCATGAGGAAGGGCGGGCCGCCGTTCGCGTAGAAGCGGCTCGTGAACATCTGGGCGGGGCCGGCGATGGAAATGGCGCCCTTGATGCGGGGGTCGGCTTCGCTGGGGTGGAAGGCGACGAGCGTCGTGGTGAGGCCCCCGTAGGAGAGGCCGAGGGCGGCGATGCGCTCGGGGTCGATACGGCCGGCGAGCAGCGGCTCGTCGCGAGCGGTGCGCAGGACGGAGTCGATGACAAAGCGGACATCGCCGGGCTGGCGAGGGAGGTCGAGGGCGTTGGGGCCACCGGGGGCGGCGCCGTTGGTGAGGGGAAAGTCGAGGCCGGCGACGACGTAACCGTGACTGGTGAGGTGCTCGAGGAGGTAGACCATCTCGCGGCGATTGCCGCTGAAGCCGTGAGAGTAGACGAGCAGGGGGAGCGCACGGTCGGCGTCCGCGGGGTACCAGACGGTGACTCCGAGAGTCCGGGTCGACGTGCCCTCGTGGCCGTTGCTCGGCATGGTCGCGCGGCTCTCGTCTACGAAGCGGTAGTCGGCGCTCTCCACTTCGAAGGGGCCCGGCTGGAGGCGCGGGAAGCTGGCGCTCTCGGGGGGAGGCGCGTGAGAGCGGAGCCCGTCGACGAAGTGCGCACAGCCGATGTTCAGGAGCAGCAGCGCCAGGAAGAGGGTGACGGATCGGACCTGCGTCATCGCGACGACCTCGCTTTCTGCACAACAGTAGCGGCCCCCGCCGCGCGCGCGAAGCGCGAACGCCGGCGGCGCGGGGAGCACAGGGCTTCAGCGCTTCCCGAGCGAGGGCCCGTGCTCTCCGAGGAAGGTGTTTCCGGCGAGGCACCAGACGGCGTCGCCCGGGAAGCTCTCGGGCTTCTCGCTGAGATCGACCATCAGGTACCAGCGACTGGGCGGATCGCCCACATCCACGTAGTCGCCCGTCAGGCGGCCCTTGAAATCCTGGCGGCCCGCGTAGCGGGTGCCCGCGATGGCGCCGCCGCCGTCGCACTCGGCGAGCCGGTCGGCATTGGCGGCGTCGAAGCCCTTCTTTCCGTCGAGCGATGCGTCTGCCATGATCTCCGCCGCGGTCGGTCTTTTCGCGCCCTGCGCCCTGCTCCCTCGACCGCTGCCGCCCGACCCGATCCTCCGTTTGGATTCTGGTAAAGTCAACCCTGGATTCGGCCGGCCCAGAAACATCACCATCGAGGAGAGACGCAGTGCGCAAGAACCCCCTGCACACCCAGCTCTGCGACCAGCTCGGGATCGAGTATCCCGTCATCGCATTCACCCACTGCAAGGACGTCGCCGCCGCGGTGATCAACGCGGGCGGCTTCGCCGTGCTCGGGCAGACGCAGCATCCACCGGACGTCATCGACGCGAACATCGCCTGGATGCGCGAGAAGGTGGGCAGCAAGGCCTTCGGCGTCGACCTCGTATTTCCCGCGTCCGTGCCGGATTCCGGCGCCATCGACGAGCTCCGCGCGCAGATCCCGCGCGAGCAGTTCGAGTTCGTCGAGGACATGAAGAAGCGCCACAACATCCCCAAGTGGCGCAATTATCCCGACGACTGGAACCTCGGCTGGCTGAACAAGGAGACCCCCCAGAAGCAGCTCGAGGTGGTGCTCGAGAACAAGGTGCCGGTGCTGGCCTCGGGGCTCGGCAACCCGGACTTCGTGCTCGACCGCGCCCACGAGCAGGGCATCCTGGTCTGGGGGCTCGTCGGCAAGCCGCGGCAGGCCAAGGCCGAGATCGAGGCCGGCGTCGACGCCGTGATTGCCCAGGGCTATGACGCCGCGGGCCACACCGGCAAGATCGGCACCTTCTCGATCGTGCCCCAGGTGGTCGAGATCGCGAAGGAGACGGGGACACCCGTGATCGCGGGCGGTGGCATCACGACGGGTCGCCACCTAGCGGGCGCCATCTCGCTCGGCGCGGCCGGCGTGTGGACGGGCACGGTCTGGCTCGCGAGCCGCGAGTCCGACGTGAACATGATCATCAAGGAGAAGCTGCTGGCCGCCAAGGCCACGGACACGGAGCACTCCGCCTGCGTTTCGGGCTTCACGATGCGCACGCTGACCAGCCAGTGGCACAGGGAGTGGGCGAGCCCGCAGGCGCCTCGGCCGGCTCCGGCGCCCTTCCAGCTTCTGCTCTTCGGCGACATCAAGGCGTCGGCGATGGACCACGGGCTCGAGAACTTCATGACCGAGGCGGCGGGCCAGGGGGTCGACTTCGTCAAGAGCATGAAGCCCGCACGACAGATCGTCATGGACATGGTGGACGAGGCCTTCGAGATCTTCCACGACATCTGCGGCCAGGAAGACGCGTAGGCCGCTCGACGCCCCCGGCCTCGGGGCAGGCGAGTCGTCGTGGCTACTTCGTGTCCTGCGCGCGCTTGCGTTCGTGCAGGGCCACGGAGTCGCTGGCTGCCACCGCCAAGCGGGGCCGGGTCGGGTCGATTTCGCGCAGGGGCTCGGTCGCGCGCAGCGTGGCGAGGCTGCGCTTCGCGATCTGCTGGTAGGTGTGGATGCCGCCTCGTGCGAACGAGCGCTCGGTCTCGCTCAGCTCCCGCAGCATCACAGCGGGCACGCCGCCGACCAGCATGCCGCTCGGCACCTCGAAGCCCGCCTTGACGAATGCCTGCGCCGCGACCATGGCGTTCTCGCCGATCACCGCATCGTCCATCACGATCGCTCCGATGCCGATGAACCCGTAGGCCCTGATGACGCAGCCGTGGAGGACCGACCCGTGGCTGACGTGGCTGGGAGATTCGAGTGTGCAGCGCCTCTCGGGGAAGGTGTGCAGCACGCAGTTGTCCTGGATGTTGCTTCCCGCCCCAACATCGATGCGCCCGAGGTCGCCCCGCAGCGTCGCCCCGGCACCGATGTAGCAATCGGCCCCAATCACGACGTCGCCAATGACGACCGCATCGGGGTGCACGAAGCTGCTGGCGTCGATCACCGGCCGGACCCCGTCGATTTCGTAGATACCACCCATGACTGCCTTCCACGGAAGTGCTGCACGCTATGGTAGGCGGCGGCGCCTCCGAGTACACCCGAGCATCCCCGCTAAATCGCCGCGAGGAGGGCGGGCCGGCCCTTCTGGTGCCACGAGCAGGATCAAAACAATGGATGGGCCTCGAGGACAGTCGAGATGACGCTTCATCGACGTAGCATCCTATTGATCTTGATCCTGGGCATGACTGCGAGCGCGTCCCCCGCGCACTCCCAAGACTCCCGTTGCTTGTGGGACCGGTACTGTGGCTGCCCGGGTGATGACGCGGCAGCGGAAACGGCAGAGCAGGCCAAGGCGCGAATCGAATCCGTTGCGAAGGTATTGAGGCGTGTCATGGATCCAGAGGCGAGAGCCAGAGTGTCGAAGACCGCGCAGCGAAGGATTGGCCGCGAATTCGCGGATGAGGCGACCCGGGAGCACCTGCTCTGCTTCCTCGAGGTGCGCGGGCTGCTCACCAGAGAGGCCGCCCTGGAAGCTGTGGAGAAGCTTGCTGTCGATGAGTCGGATGGCCGAACCTACTTCTGGGATCCCGTCGGAACCGCCGGGTTCCACAGCCCACCCTCACAATCACCGCCGTATCAGATTTCCGGAGGTCCACTCGTCCACGGCAGGCGATTCGGCGTCACGAAGGACCCCGCCGCATCGGCCCCGCGGCCGTGGATGAGGGTGATGATCGAGGCACGCGAATACACGCTTCACAGCGGCGAGGACGACATCCACAAGGCGAGCCGGTGGAGCTACCACCTCTGTGGGAACCAGATCCGCCATCCCGCGCTCTCCATTCCGCCGCCAAGTGGAAAGCTCATCATCCACCGATGCCCTCGCGCCGAGAATTGCGACTGGGAAACCCCGAATCCTTGTCGCTGACGGCCGCGGCCTGGGATGCCACAGCAGAGAAGGCACGCGTCCCCGCCACGGATCTCCGACGCGGCTCGGCCTGACGCCCACACGCTGGAGCTTCGCGACGTCGGCAATTACGGCGTGCGCGCGGTTCGGCGCCACGAGAGCGCGAGTGCGCTCGCGGCCAACAACAGCAGGACCAGCCCCGCGCGGCCGCGGCGCCCGAGGGAGGGAAGCGCGCTGCCAGGAGGGAAGTAGCGGAAGTCGGAGAGGACAACCTCCGCACCCTGGTCGCCCACCGGGGCCATCCCGTTCGCCAGCCACAGATTCATGCGCACCGTCTCGCCGCCGGGCGGCGGGTTGTCCGCCCCGCTGTAGCTCCAGGTCTCGATCGTGTTCGCCGCAGGCGCGGGAAAGTCGCCGTAACTGCTCCGGAAGTGGATGGCGTCCGCGCGCCAGGTCATCTCGTGCGTCGTCGTCTCGCTCGCGCCGGAGTAGTCGATGTCGAGCCGGTGGAGGTTCTCGGCGCACGACGTGCCCGGGCAGACGCCCGCGGCGATCGGCTGGATGGCGTACTGGCCGTTGCCCGGCAGGCAGTCGCAGCCCAGAACGCCGGCAAGGGCCGGGTTGAATTCGAAGTCGATTTCGCGATAGGCGTGCTCCGGAGCATCCCCGTCCCAGGTGAAGAGGCCGAGGATCATGTTCGGGTCCAGAGCGTCGACGCGGCTCAGCACGCTGAAGACGTACTTGCCATGGCCGAGCGAGTCGTTCGCGACGATCTCGGTCGACCACCACAGGTTGCGGTAGTGCACGATCGTGAGGTGGAGCCGCCCGCTGCCGTCGACCCAGACGTGGTCCTCGCTCTGAGAGAAAGGGTTCGGCCCCGGACCCAGTGGAGCCCCGCACTTCACGCTCCAGTCGTAGCCCGCAAAGCTCAGCTGACGCGGCGGCACGAGGCGGAGGTTGTCCAGGTAGAGGACGCCGTCGTCACCGGCCAGGTCTTCGAAGACGAGCGCCGCGAGGCGGTCCAGGCCCACCTGCTCCTTGTCGTAGACGCACATCGAGACCGTCACCCACTGGCCGGTGCTCTGCGGAAGTCCGAAGCCCTCCAGCCAGCCGAAGACGGCGTCCCAGACGCCCATGATCTGGGGCAGTGCGGAGGGCGTCTCGACGTAGACGTCGACGAGGAGCCCGCCGTAACCCGCCAGATCGAACGTCGGCCCCGACCAGTCGTGCCTCACCTCGACCTTTCGGTCGGTCTCACCCGTCCAATCGAGCTCGAGAACGGAAGACCCCTCGGTGGCGGAAGGTACGCCCCCGACCCCGCCCGCCAGGGGCCACGTGAGCGTCATCCCGGCGTCGGGCGAGGTCAGCGTCAGGTTCGTCGTCTCGGAAGTCTCGTATCCGGCAAGCTGCATCTCCGCCGGGGGAGAGGCCACGGCCGCAGGCGCTGCGAACCCCAGAAGCAAGCCGGCCAAGAAGAGGTAACGCACGGTCCAAGTATGCCACGCCGGACGGGTCGGCCCCGAAGGCTGTGCCAGCGCCCGACGACGCGCCGGCTCGATCAGCGCGGCACGTCGCCGTCGATCGAGAGCCGGTACATCACGCGGCGTTCACAATAGTCGGGCACGGCATAGTGCAGCGTGCAGCGCTGGTCCCAGAACGCGATGGTGTGCGGATCCCAGCGAAGACGGCAATGAAACTCCGCGGACTTCACGTGACGGAGCAGCAATGGCAGAAGGAGCTCGTTCTCCTGCTCCGTGAGCCCGAGGATCTTCGTCGTGGTGTTCTCGGAGAGGAAGAGACTCTTGCGACCGGTCTCCGGATGGGTGCGTACCAGCGGATGATCGACAGGCGGGTTCTCGCTGCGCATCGCTTCGAACTCTTCCGGCGCGTGGATACCCTTCGCGACGGCGCGACGCATCGGAGCCGTGACGTCATGCAGGGCACCCAGCCCCGCGAGCAGCTCGCGAAGTGGCTCACGACACCGCTGGGAAATCGACACTTCCCCATCGTCATGATCGACGGGATCCACCTGGGCGACCATCTGGTGCTGATCGCTCTCGGCAACGATTTCGAGGGGAAGAAGCAGGTTCTCGGTCTTCGTGAGGGCCACACGGAGAACGGAAGAGTGGTGAAGTCACTTCTCCGCGATCT
>JAFDDG010000114.1 GCA_019310965.1 Deltaproteobacteria bacterium | reverse complement strand
CACGTCTACGACACCGACAAGATACGCAAGGACGGCCCTTTCCCTCCACGCGATCCCGAGAGGATCCGCATCATCGCAGTTGGCGACAGCTTCACCTACGGAAAGGCCATCGCCGGATTCTGGGCCTACCCCGCCCAGCTCGAGCGCGCACTCGAGATGGACTTCGAGGTGGAGGTGCTCAACCTCGGTTCTCCCGGACTGGCGAGCGCAGACATTCTCGAGATCCTTCACCGCTATCTCCCCGAACTCGATCCCGACATCGTCTTCTACGGCGTGTGCCTCAACGATTTTCAGCCCAGTGGATACGCGCCGCCAAAGAGCTGGGTGGTGCCGATCCCGCGCAATGTCGAGAAGTTCATCATTCGGAGATCGCGCGTCGGGCGCTTCTTGGCGGGTCGCTACGACCGGCTCCTGCTCGAGCTCGGCCTTCGCAACGATTTCTACACTGACCTGCTCGTGGACTTCGAGTCGAGATCCGAGCGATTTGGGCGCGACGTCGCCGCGATGAATGCGTTCGTCACGGAGAAGGGCCTTCCGCCGGTGGTCTCGATGGTGCTGAATCACGACATCACGGGCGACGAGCGCAATCGGCGTCTGGTCTCGGTGGCCGAGTCGAGGCTGAGAGCAGCCGGCATGGCGGTCATTGGCTCGGAGCCCTTCTCACGCACCTTTGCGGGAAGGAACTTCGCCGTCAGTCGCTGGGATTGGCATTCCAATGAAGAGGCCAACGCGATCTGGGCCAAGATCCTCTGGCAACACTTCCGCGATCGCCCAGAGCTCGCGCTCCATCCAAGGCTCCGGGCCACCAGCGCCGAACGTCGAGCAGGGCCGACGCTCCAGGGGCGCCTCTAGCCCTTGCCTTCCTTGGCCGGCCGCGGCAGTCGGTGACATTGACGCAGGGCTGCCCACGCAGCGGCGCATTCTGGCTGCGGGCGAGTGCCGGCGGGAGGATCCCGACGGCCCGCCAGCTGCCCAGCCGGTGCTGGGAAGCCGGCTCGATCCCAGGCGAACGTTGTTTGTGCGCTGCCGCCCCGTTTCCTGTCGGGCGGTGGTATCTTACTCGACCGCCGAATTGCAGATATTGGGGGGGTCGGGCGCTTGAAGCCGCCCATCGTTGCCGAAGAACTCGAGCTGCTGGAGAGTGTCAACCGTTCGCTCGAAGAGCAGCCGGGTGCGAAAGTCCCGTCGGAAGCTCCCATTGTGGAGGAGCTGCGGCGGCTGCGCGAGCAGCTCGTTGCGAATCCGGAGAGCAAGGATGCGATGTCGCTCAACGAGCAGTGGCACCGGCAGAACGCTCTGCTCACCCAGCTGCGTGTCAACCGCGCAGCGCCGCAGATCGATCCGCGCTCGCCGTATTTCGGGCACCTGCGGCTCGAAGAAGATGGCAAGGTGCGCGATCTGTGTCTCGGACGTGCCACCTGCATCCAGCGCGGCGTGCGCATCGTCGACTGGCGCAATGCGCCAGTCTCGCGCCTCTTCTACCGCTATGCCCAGGGCGAGGAGTACGAGGAAGAGATAGCCGGGCATCTTCGCATCGGCGAGGTGGTGGCGCGGCGCACGGTGGCGATTCGCGAGGGCGGCCTCGAGCGCGTCGAAGCGCCGGAGGGCGTGTACGCCCTGCGTGGCTCGGCGCCGGCGCATTGGGAGGAGCTGGCGCGGGAGGCCTCGCGGCTCGCGGGTGGCGAGCGCACTGCGCTGCGCGTACACCGCTCAGATGATCCAGAGCGCGCGCGCTTCGGGGTCGATGGCGCCGGAGTCCATCGGCGTGTCGACAAGCGGTTGCCGGAGATCACGAGCCTGATCGATCCCGAGCAGTTCTCGCTGATCACGCGCCCCGCGAAGGGCTTCCTGGCGATTCGCGGCGCTGCCGGCTCGGGCAAGACGACGGTGGCCCTGCATCGCATTGCCTACCTGGCCTACGACGATCCGCAGATCGATTCGAAACGCACGCTCTTTCTGGTCTTCTCGGCGGGCCTGTGCAATTACGTTGGTTACGTCTTGCCGTCGCTGGGGGTCGGCAATGTGGCGATTCGTACCTGGCCGGATTGGGCCGCGGAGCAGCGTCGCCGCCACTTCCCGAGGCTGCCCGCCGAGGTGCGACAGGACGCGCCGGCGGCGGTGCAGCAACTCAAGCTGCACCCGACGCTGGCGGTCGCGCTGGCCGAGCAGGTTGCGCGGGTGGGCGGTCCGGCGACGGCCGAGCAGGCGCTCGACGACTGGGCGAGTGTATTGACGCAACGCGAGCTGCTGGCGGATGTCTTCGCCGAGGCGACGGGTGGGGCCACGCGTGCCTCGGCACTCGCTGAGTTCGTGGACTGGAACCGGCGGCAGCTCGATGATCTTTTCGCCTGGTTGTCGGGCGACCGCGAGGTGCAGGCAGGTCTCGAGCCGGAGGATGACGCGTTGCTGCTGCGCGCCTACCAGCTGCGGGTCGGGCCGTTGGGTGGGCGCAAGAGGCTGCGCTACCGACACGCGGTGGTCGACGAGGTGCAGGACTTCGCGCCCATCGAGATTCAGGTGCTGCTGGATTGTCTCGACGACAACCGCAGCCTGACGCTGGCCGGAGACACCCAGCAACATCTCGCGGCCGGCTCCGGCTTCACGTCATGGGCGGCGTTTCTGCAGCAACTCGGTGTGCCGGGCACCGAGCTCGAGACACTGCGTGTGAGCTACCGCTCTTCGCGAGAAATCATGGAGTTCGCCAACGGTGTGCTTGGACCCCTGCTCGAGGACGACGCACCGGTCGAGACGAAGCGGGTGGGGCCGCCCGTCGATCTGTTCCGCTTCAGCGATCACGGGGCGTGCGTGGCCTTCCTATCCGATGCGCTGCGTCAGCTCGCGGATGAAGAGCCGCTGGCTTCCGTAGCCGTGTTGACGCCGTCATCGAAATCCAGCGAGCTCTACGCCGAGGGCCTGGCGGCCGGCGACGTTCCGCGCCTGCGACGCATCGTCAATCAGGAGTTCACCTTCGCACCCGGCGTCGAGGTGACCGAGATCGAGCAGGTGAAGGGTCTCGAGTTCGACTACGTGGTCCTGGTGGAGGTCAGCGCCCATCAATTCCCGAAGTCCGACGTGGCGAGACGCCGTCTTCACGTCGCCGCCACCCGCGCGATCCACCAGCTCTGGATCAGCTGTGTCGGGCGCGCCTCACCGCTGGTCGAGAGCGTCCGGGCCTGAGAGGCGCCGGCTGTAGGCGCGCATCAACCCGAGACGTAACGGTGGAGCCCGTCCTGGCCCACATGGAGATCAGCCTCGCCGGCCAGCCGCAGGTGTTCGAGATGCGCAAACGTCTCGCTGTCGGCCATCGGTCCCTGGCTGCGTGGTTTGAACAGGTGTTGCGAGAATTCGTTGACCGTGGCGGGACGGCCGTAGTTGCGGGAGATCTGCTTCACCATCGCCAGTCGCTCGACGTGGTGCTCTTTGATCTCGACGGTGCGCCCGGCCAGGCCCTCGAAGGGATGGCCGTGGGCGGGCAGGACCTGGCCCACGTTTGCGATCTCGGCCACGCGGTCGAGGGAATAGAAGTAGGAAGCCAGTGGGTCGTGTGAGCTCGCCATCCCGGCGATGTGCGGCGTGATGGTCGGCAGCACATGGTCGCCGGCCAGGAAGATGCCCGTCTCCGGGTCGTGCAGGCAGAAATGATCTGTCGTGTGGCCGGGCGTGTGGACCACGAACCACTCGCGGCCGGCGAGATTCATCACGTCGCCGTGCTCCACCGGATCTGAGATGTGCGGGACGATGCGGCCGCTGACCCACCCCAGGGCGCGCCACTTGAGGCGCGTGCGCCAGCTCGGCTGCTGGCGCTCGCTGCCCCAGGGGGTCTTGCCCTTCGCTGTGCTGGCCAGCTGCTCCATGGTGCGCCGTCGCTCTTCGTCATCTTCTCGCTGTGCGTCGAGATCATCGACGGAGACCTCCGGAGCCTGGTGCATCGCCGGCGGGCCGAAACCGAATGCGCGGTGCGCCACGATCTTGGCGCCTGCCTCCTTGGCGAGCTGCGTCGCGCCACCGAAGTGATCCGGGTGCGAGTGCGTCACGATCACCGTGTGCACGTGGCGCGGGGCCATGCCGATCTGCTTGAGCCGGACCTGCAGCGCGCGAAAAGCGCTGGGCCCCGGCAGCCCCGGATCGACGACCGCCACGCCGTCGCGATCCGTGATGGCGTAGCAGTTGACGTGGCCCAGGCCCGGCAGACGGATCGGCAATTCCATGCGCAGCACGTCGGGGGCCAGCTCGGTGACTTCTTCGCGGGCGGTTTCCTGCTCCTGTCGTCGTGCCATCCTCGCACCGTAGGCGATTGGCGTCGCGCGTGCAGGTCGGGCGGGCTGCTAGCCTCGCGCCCGGCGTCGGAGGTGGGCACATGATTCGCAGGCTGAAGCTCTTCGCTGCGTGCGCGCTGCTCGGCGCGGGGTGCACCGACGCGCCCGCGCCGCGGCTCGTGCTGCTCCTCACCGTGGATACCTTGCGCGCCGACGAGCTCGGCGCGTATGGCAGCTCGCGTGGTCTGACGCCGCATCTCGACGAGTTGGCCGGGCAGTCGACCCTCTTTACCGCCGCGTACGCGCCGGCGGCCTTTACCTTGCCCTCGATCGCCGCTCTGCTGACGGGTCATCATCCGGAGGCGCTCGGTATCCGCAGCAACGAATCGGGCTTGCCGATCGGTGTGCCGACGCTTGCCACGGCGCTCGGGGAGAGCGGCTGGCAGGCTGGTGCGGTCGTGGGCAATTTCGTGCTGCGCCGGGAGTCCGGTGTGGCGCGGGGCTTTCAGCGCTTCGACGATGACTTTCCGAGCCACGAGGCCGTGCGGCACTGGCCCGAGCGGGACGCGGCGAACACGACCGATGCGGCGCTCGAGCTACTCGACGGCTGCACGCAGCTGCCGGCTGCGCGCTGTTTTCTCTGGGTGCACTACCAGGATCCGCACGGGCCCTACGAGCCGCCTCCCGGCTGGCGCGATCGCTATCTCGCAGCCGAGAGAGCGGCCCCGGACGGGCGGCGTCAGCTGCCTGTCGGTCGTGACCATCGCGGTCTCGGGGCGATCCCGACCTATCAATACATGGAGGGGCGCTCGGAGGTCGCCTGGTACCGCGCCGGCTACCGGGCCGAGGTCGCCTACATGGACGAGCAACTCGGCCGGCTGGTCGCCGGTATCGAAGCTCGACAACGCTGGCGTGACGCGGTGGTGATCTTTGCTGCGGATCACGGCGAGGCGCTCGGCGATCACGGTGTCTGGTTTGCCCACGGCGCCGGCTTGACCGACGATCAGGTTCGCGTGCCGTTCATGATCCGCAGGCCGGGAGAGCCCCCGGCGCGGCGCGACGACGTGGCCACGCTGCTCGATGTCTTTCCGACGTTGTTGGCCCACCTGGGCGTCGCGTCGGAAACCGCTGGCCGATCGGGCCGAGATCTCTTCGCCCGCGCAGCGGCGGCCGGGGCCAGCGTGCCCTACATGGCGACCCTCGGGGCGCTGCCGGAGTCGCAGTTTGCGTTGGTCGCGGACGGATTCAAGTTCATCACCGTCGAGCGCGATGGTGTCTTCGACGGTCGCCTGTACGCACTGGGTCGCGAGGACACGGAACTCGGCGCCGCCTCGCCGCAGCTGGCGGCGCAGATGCGGGAGCGCCTCGGGCGGTTGCGCAGTGGCGTGGTGCCGGTGACCGAAGCGGCGACAGCGGAGCTCAGCGAGGCCGACCGCGAGCGCTTGCGCGATCTCGGCTACATCGAACGGGGAGAGGAGAGCGCGTCCCACCCCTGATGCGGCGGCCCGGGGGCGGGTCCTGGCGTTGCGGTGGCCGCGGGCAGCTCAGACGAGCGCCGCGTCTTCCTCATCCACGGGGGACACGGTGATCGGGTGCGGCGCATAGTCGGGGCCCTCGTTCCAGCCCGAGATCGCGGCCGCCTGGGCGAGCCAGGAGTGCGCAAGGTCCTCGTCCAGCAGCACGGCCTGCGCGCCGTCGTTGACGGCATCCCAGAGCTCCTGGCCGCCGGCCTGCCACCAGACCCGTGAGGCGAACTCGTAATCGATCGCCAGCTTGACGAGTGCCATGCCTCATCCCCCGGCAGGATCTTCCCGGATTGCCGCGCCCGGAACAAGCGAGTCGGGCGTGTGACGCTTCAACCCTTCGGATGCCGGCCCCGGCGTGCAGAGTTTCGCAGCACCCTGGGGGATGGCGGGTGGTAGGATGCTTTCCGCCCACTGGAGGGGATCCGCTATGTCCCGGCTGCCGTCTGCTCTCGCCGTTGCGTCGCTCGCCATGCTCGCCGCGAGCGTCGCCAGCGCACAGCACTTCGAGGACGACGAGGACGAAGAGGAGACCCTCCCGATCGTGGCGTGGGCGCTCGATGGCGCCAATCGGGCGACAGTGGGGTTGAACGGCATCCTGACGGCCCCGGCCGATCCGCTCATGTTCGCGATCGACGGCGACGAGGTCTTCGAGTCACTGCCGTCCGCCGAGTACACGGGGCGTGGCGTCGGCTTCTTCGCCGGGTTGTTCCAGATGCCCTACCGGCTCTTGATGGGCAGCTTCGACCTCGCCTTTGCCTGGATGCCGTATCTGTACATGCAGAGCCCCGTGCCTCGCTTCACCCTGCTTCCCTGGCTGGAGCACGACGACGTCTGAGCGTCCGGCTCAAGCTGCCGGCCTGGGCTGGACGATGTTGGGGGGTGGCTCGCCTGCTTCTCAGCCTGCTGCTCGCCTGTCTGTTGCAGGGCTGCTTCGTCTTCGAAGAGCTCGACAAGGGCGAGGCACTCATGGACGCGCATCGGCCGAAAAAGCCGGAGGCAGCGAAGAGCTCTGCGCCGGTAGCCCGCGCCGGCAAGGAAGAGCCGGGCCCGCTCGCGGGCCTGAGCCAGTCGCTGCAGGACTGGTGGAAGGCCAAGAGCGAGCCCGCTGCCCCGCAGCGTGATCCCGCCGATGTGCCGGTGCGCTGCGAGATCGACGGGCGCATGTCATTCACCCGCAGATCCGATTGCCAGCTGCGCGGTGGCAGTATCCTCTGAAGAAGCGGGCGAGGACGCGCGTCGGAGCTTCGGGTTGTTAGACTGACCTGATCCGTGGGAGGATGCATGTGGCGTCGGATTGCGCTGGTTTCCCTTGCCGTTCTCGCCGTCGCGCTGTCGGCTGCGGGCGACGAAGGAGCAGAGCCCGCGCCCGCGGCCGAGATCACCGATGCCGATGATCAGTTCTGGCGCGGCTTCAACCTGCTGAACGGCCGAGGCGTCGAGCGCGACGTGGCACAGTCGACGCTGTGGTTCCGGCGTGCCGCCGAGCAGGGTCACATGCGCAGCCAGGTGCATCTGGGCATGGCCTACCTCATGGGGCGTGGCGTCGAGATCGATCCGGCCCTGGCGCTCGAATGGCTGGTGAAGGCCGCCGACCAGGGACACCCGAAGGCGCAGTTCGAGGCCGGCGTCCTGTACCTCGAGGGTCGCGGCGTGCAGCGGGATCAGGCCGAGGGGGCGAAATGGATGTTGATGTCGCTGCTCGCGGGTGGGCCCCTGCCGCGGGCGAAAGTGCCGACTTACTTGAAGGGCATTCCGCTGCCCCAGTTTCGGGAGGGTCAGGCTCGCGCGCGAGCCTGGCGCGTCGAGCGCGGGCTACCGCTGCCCGAGGCCCGGAAGCGCGACGCGTCCGAGACCGCCGACCCTTGAGCCAGATTGCGCTGCTGGAGTGCGCCCGCTGCCGGGAGCTGGCAGCGGGGTCGAGCCGGGGCGGGTTCCAGTTCGAGTGAAAGTCCAAGCATGGCGCTGTAACCCCGTATGTAGATTCCCGTTTCTATGACTTCTCCGCGGTGCGCGAGCAGCCGATAGGCAGACGCGGAGCCCGCAGCGAAAATGCCTTGGCGACAGCTCGGCGAACCCTGGCGCAGCCTGCCCCTGGTCACCCTGGGTCTGGCCGTCCTGTGGCTGGTCTTTGCGACAGTGATCGAGCTTGGCTTTGCCCGATCGTTGCGCGACGCCGACCACCGCCTGCGGACCGCCGCTCGCTTCGCCTTGGAGCATCCAGAGGTGCAGGTGGGACCTCGGGTCTTGCCGGTAGCCAAGGTGCTGATGCCGCTCTTCGAGAGCAACGAGGTCTTCTCTTTTCTGAGGCGTCGGGGCGTGGAGCCCGGCGGAACCCAGGATCAGTTCGACGAGCTGAGTACCACTGCGCTGGCGGCGGCCGACGCGCATCCGTACCGCTCCCTGGGCCTGGTGCCGTCGGCGCCGCGGCCCATGGCGTTCCTGACCCATGGCCTGGTGCATTCCGGAGTGAGGCACGTGCTGGCGAACCTGCTGCTGCTGCTGCTCGCCGGGCCGACCCTCGAGCGCCTCTGGGGGCGTTGGATTTTCGGCGCTGCGCTGGTCGGTTGGGGGCTTGCCAGCGGCGGGCTCTTTGCCGTGCTGCACGCGGGCTCCGAGGGTGCGCTGCTCGGCGGATCGACCCTTGTCACCGGCTGCGTGGCGGCGCTGCTCACACGCATGGCAAGAGAGGAGATCGATTTCCTGGCGTGGTTGCGACCCTTTGGCGAAATCCAGCTGTCGGCGCCCGCATGGGCGCTCGGGGTCCTCTGGGCGGTGGGAACGGGGTTTGCGGCGTGGAGCATCCCCGGGGCTTTTCCCGGCATCGACAACGCCGTCGGCTGGACGGCTCAGGCGTGCGCTGCGGCGTTGGGCGCCGGTGCGGCGCTCGCCGTGTGGAAGCTCGGTTGGGAGGAGCGCTTCGGAACGCCGCCACAGCGGCTGGTCCAAGCGCCGGTGTCCGAGACCTTCCAGCTCGCCAAGGTGAAGGCTCAGTACGCGAGCGGAGAACGCGATACCGCGCTCGCGATGTTGCAGCGGCGGGTCGAAGCCAGTCCGGGACACCGGGATGCGGTCGTGCAGTTTTTTGCCTGGGCCGTGGAGGAGTCGGAGCCCGAGCGGGCCGCTCCGGCAATGCTCGCGCTGATGCGTCACGAGCTGCGCCGTGGAGCCGACGCCGTGGCCCTGGCCCAGTGGGTGGAGCTGGCCGATCAGGTGTTGGAGCCCGCCGTCGATGCCGAGACGCTGCTGCAGCTCGTGGTGGTGGCCCAACGAGAGGGTCAAGACGAAACGCTATTGGTGCTGTTGCAACGGCTGATCGATGCGGCGCCGGAAGTGTCCGTCGTGGCGCGGGCCGCGCGACTGGCCGTCGATGTCTCACCGGAGCTGGCGTCGTCAGCTGCGCGCATCGCGCTCTCGGACACGGCGCTCGACGCCGGGACACGCATGGAGCTCGAGGCGCTGGTCGAGCGCCTCGCCCCTGGAGCGCGTGGAGGCCTGGCGCGGGACCGGGAACGCAAGCCCGACAGAGAGTGCGCGCCGGCTGCGCACGTTCTTGCGGAAGAGTCCGACCGGAGCGCTTTCGGTGCAGTGGAAGATCTGAGCGCCTTGGACGAGTTCCCGCGTGGTCTTCTCAGTGAAGCCGTGCCCTTGGCGGTGGTGGACGGCGCGCTGCGCGTAGAAGTGAGTGGGCGCGGTGTCCTCGACGTCAGCTTCGCCCGCGTCTGTGCGGTGGCGATGGCGGGCGTGCACGGGCTGGGTGCGAAACCGGTGGTGTTGATCGATCTCCTGCTCGATGGCAGCGGCTGCGAGCGGCCGCTCTCGGTGCTGCGTCTGCGCAGTGACGGCTTTGATCCGCGCCAGCTGTTGGACGAGGGGCCGCGGGATCCGTTGGCTGCGCTGCGCGGCTTCGTGGCGCGCCTGCTCGCGGAAAGCGGTGGCGCGGCACTGCCGGATCCGGAGAGTGCTGCGGGCCAGCCGGTGAAGGTCTACGCGAGCCTCGACGAGTACCACGAGCAGGTGCTGCAGCCCGCGGCGCTACAGCTCGACTGACGCCCGCACTAGACGCTCCCGCAGCTCGTCTTCCGCTGCCAGCATGGCCTCGGTCAGCGCGAGCTGCGTGCGAGCGCGCTCGAGGTTCTGTCCCGGCTGGAGTAGCCGGAAATAGATGTCGCCCTCCAGGTGATCGGTGGCGAAGCGCACCGCGTTCATCAGCGCCATGCGTGCACCGGCCAGTGGCAGCGTCTC
This sequence comes from Deltaproteobacteria bacterium, assembly GCA_019310965.1. Taxonomy (GTDB): domain Bacteria; phylum Myxococcota_A; class UBA9160; order UBA9160; family SMWR01. The sequence goes on along the minus strand of JAFDDG010000114.1, from coordinate 2,252 downwards.
GCGCTCGGCGGGCGTCAGCGTGTTGGCGAGCTCGCGGAGATAGCCGCACGCGAGCGCGCTGAAAGCGTCCTGGTCGAAGCGCACGCTGCTGGCATCGGATTCGTCGGCCCCACTGGTGGTGGCCGAGCGCACCAGCTCCCCGAAGTCCGACAGCAGACGACCGGGCATGCTGGTGTCGAGATCCAGCACGCACAGTGCCTCGCCGGAGCGCACGTCGAAGAGCAGGTTGTCGAGCTTGCAGTCGTGGTGTGCGATGCGCCGGGGCAGGGCGTCCACGGTGGCTTCCGGCAACGCCCGTTCGAGCGCTTCGCAGGCCCGGCGCAGTGCGTCGAGCACTGCTCCCGCGTCGGCCGCGCGACTGTGAGGGTCTGCTGCGACCGCGGCGTCGAACGCGCGTCGCCGCCGGGCGAAGTCGTGAAAGTGAGGAAGCGTTTCCAGCAACGGCGGGCCGGGAAGCGTGGCGAGGCGCTGCGCGTAGTCGCCGAAGGCGCGCGCGGCCGAGGTCAGGCGCGCCGGGTCGCGGTTCGAGCCCAAAGCCACCCCGTCGACGATGCGGGGAAATGCGCGCCACAGCCCGCCCTCGGCGTCTTCGAACAGCGCGCTGCCATCGCTCGTGTGGAGCACCTCGAGCACGCGCCGTGCCAGGTCGCTCGAGCCCTCCGCCCGCCGGCTCTCCCGCAGGTGCTCGGTGATTCTCTCGAGGTTGCGCATCAGTGCGTGGGGTTGGGCGAAGATCTTGGTGTTGAGTCGTTGCAACACCAGCTCGTGGGCCGGTGCGCCGCCGAGCGGCGCCGCGAAGGTCTGATGGATCAGGCCGGAGCCGAGGGGGGCGAGCGCGCCCACCGGCGCAGGCCCGGCGAACGCCCGCGCTGCGGCATTGGCCGCGGCCAGCGACCCGCTCTCTCGCATGCGCGGCAACGTACCTGGGGGCTCGCAGGGGTGCGACTGGCCGCTTTCGGACGGAGTCCCGGAGGTCTCTACGGCTTGTGCGGCCTGGGGGGCGCTTTCGACGGGGACCTCGTTGCGCTTGACAATGTCATACAATGTAACACAATGTACTCCATGCCCGACTCCAATGCCTCAGGCGGTGCGGCTGCCCGCCACGGACGCCACCGCCACCGCAAAGAACGCGTCCTTCATACCCGGGTCTCCGACACCCTCGCCGAAGACATCCGCCGCATCGCCGACGACCTGCGTGTGCCGGCCTCGAATCTGGTCCGCAATGTGCTCGAAGAGGTATTCGACGTCGTCGAGTCCGTGAGCGATGACGTGAGCGGCCTATTCGGAGAAGTGCTGCAGGAGGCCGATGCGGCGCGGGAGCGTCTGGTGCGGACCCGCGGGCAGCGTGGCTGGCGCCACCGCGATCGCGCTGCCTGGGAGGCGGCGCAGGACGAGCTGGCCCGGGCGGAGCGAGCGCGACCCGCGAGCGAGCCCGCCTCACCGCCGCCGCCGCCCATCGAATGGCACATCGTCGAAGCTGGCCAGGCGCGGGGTCCGTTCTCTGCTGCCGCGCTCGAAGATCGCCTGCGCACGGGCCGCTTGGATCGCGGTTCGCTGGTCTGGTGCGCCGGCATGAAGGAGTGGCAACCCGCTGGGGAAGTGGCCGCCTTGGCCATCCTCTTCGGCCCGCCCCCGGTGCCGGAGGCGCCCACCGGCGTGTAGGCACCGCACGGCCTCGTTCGGACGGGCTGCACCGTGGGGTTCACCGAGCACCCGTCGATGTGCGGCGTTTCGGGACATGCCGCTGCTGCGCGCCAGCGTGCATCGCAGCCCGGTCCACGCGGCCAGGCGTTTGGAATGTGCTGGCGTCGCGAGTCGCCCAACGGGTATCCTGTCGTCGAGGAGGATACGACATGGCGCGCGTGGTGAAGCTCGGAATCTGCTCGAGCCGCCGCACGCCTTCGAGGGCCGGCTTCCCGGCCGGCTCCAGGAGCGCGCGCCGAAGGTCATCGAAACCGAAGAGGGTCACGAAGTCTGGAGCTTCGAAGACACGCCGTACTTCCAGGCCGGCTTCATGTGCGTGGCGGGACGCCCGAGGGAAGATCACGGGTTCGAGCCGGCGCGTTACTCCGAGGTTCGCCCCGGCTGCTGGAATATCGACGCTCGCATCAAGGACATGGACATCGGCGGGATCTGGGGCTCGGTGAACTTTCCCTCCGGCGTGACGGGCTTCGGCGGCACGCTCTTCTCCGAGGCCAAGGATCCCGAGCTCGGTCTCGCCTGTGTGCGCGCCTGGAACGATTGGCTCTTCG
>JAFDDG010000113.1 GCA_019310965.1 Deltaproteobacteria bacterium | reverse complement strand
CTTTGTCACTGCATTGCCGCTGGAGCCGGATACGACTCTGCTGGGCCGCTTTCAGGGGGTGGCTGGCCGCGTGACGAGAGTGGGCGATTGCGCCGAGCCGGGCTTGATCCTGAATGCGATCAACGCCGGCGCGAAGGTCTTCGAATCAACACCGATGAGGCGCCCAGGGGAAGCAAGCGGCGCCTTGGGCACTGCCGATACGGGACATTCCGTCGGCTAGGAAGAAGAAGCTGTGTTTCCCCTACGACCGACAGCTGGTTGCGCGCGAGCCGCCGGGCGCGCCAGCATGACCTCGAGCGGGTTACATCCGCTTGAGCACTCGCCAACCGAACGTGAGTAGCAGCGTCAGAAGCAGGGTCGGTATCGCGCCGAAGAGTCCGAGGGCCAGCTGGTCGCCTACGGCGTCGGCCAATGCACCGACGGCGAAAACCCCGACGAAGCCGAGCTGCGCCAGGGTGAACACCATGCTGAGCACGCGCCCGCGCATTTCCTCGGGTACGGCGAGCTGAAACCCCGTGATGGCGGCAACGTTCCACAGCTGCCCGGCGCAGCCCAACCAGAGCTCGACGGCGAGCGCCCAGGCGTAGGAGAAGGCAAACGAGTAGAGCAGCAGGCCGATCGCGAATGCCAGCATGCTGCCGACGATGAGGATGCCGAGATTGCGTCGCGGCGGTCGCAGGGTGATGGCGATCGCCATCGCGAACGTGCCGACGCCATGCACGGCCGAGAGGACACCGAACTCGGTCGCCCCCACACCGAGGACGTGGCGCGCAAAGACGGGACGCATCGGAGTGATGGCACCGTTGAAAAGCGCCATCGAGCAGCCGAGCATGGCCAGGAGCAGCGGAGGCCGCGCGCGCACGTAGGCAAAACCCTCTCGGAGGTCGGCCCAGGGCGAGCTGCGCTCGGTGTTCGCTCGCGGGCCGCGGATACGCATCGAAATGACGAGGAACGCCGCCACGAGCAGCCCCGCGCTTGCAATCGAGTAGGTCGCCATCATGCCGATGCCGCCCACCAATACGCCCGCCAGCGCCCCGCCGCCCATGCTGCCAAACGACGAGCCCATGGCGTTGAGCGCCACGGCATGCTCGGTCCGCCGGCGTCCGACCACGTCGACGACGAAGGTCTGTGTGGCCGGCTGCAGTACCGAGGCGAGCACCCCCCCCACGAGTGCGGCGACCAGCAGGTGCCAGTAGGCAACGCTTCCGCTCCACACGAGCCATGCCACACACAGGCCGACGCTGGCGAGCCCGACGCGGCCCAGCACGATGAGACTCCGCTTCGCGTAGCGGTCGACGATCACACCCGCGACGGGTGACACCAGGGCACTGGTTCCACCCTGCACGAAGCCGACGAAACCCAACGCACTTCGCGACGGAGTCAGCGATGTGACCAGCCACTGCATGGCCAGACCGAGCACCTGAAAGCAGGTGAACTGGATCAGGTTCGACGTCCACAGCCGGGCGTAGAGCGGCAGGCGAAACGTCTCTACGGCATCGGCGAGGCCGCCCGTGGCTGCGGGGCGGGACGGAGCAGGGGTCTCGGTCTGCATATGGACGCGCAGTCTAGCGGTCTACCTGGAAGCGGAGAGCTCTGCGGCCGCGCTGCCACCGTTCCCTCGAGTGCGGACGATCAACGCCCAGAGGGCCAGTCCCCCCAGCGCGGCTTGAGCACCCGCTCGCGGATGCGCCAGCCATCGGGGCCCTTCACGAGGACATCCTCATAATCGCCGCCACACCAACGCTCGCCGACGGGCACGAAGAACTTGCTGAGCGCGCGCGTCTGGCCGCCCTCCTCGTAGACGAAGAGGTTCGACATGTGGTGCGCCGCCGACTGGCGCTCCTGGGACGCCTGCGAGAAGCCCTGCATCGCCTCCAGGCCCTCCAGCCGCCCGAGACCGATCTCGGTCATGTCGAGCACGCCATCGGGACTGAATATCTCCTTGCGCAACTCGTTGCGCAGCTCCGAAGGTTCCATGTCCGCCACATGGGCATAGCGAGCCAGAAGCTGATGAATCGAGACGATATCGGCGGGGTCCATGGGTCACCTCTCTTCGGGGCCTTCTGCAGCGTCAACCCGATCGGGCGCAAGACACCCCACTCGTTCGCTCCATCACCTTGAAGGGCGCATCCATTGGCCGAGCAAACCAGCGGGTCTAAGGCTTTGCCTCGTTCTTGGCTGCAAATGCGTAGTCGTCCGAGATCGAGCCGAATCGCTCTTCGACCCTCGATCGGGTTTCCGGATGCGTCAAGATGTGGAGTCGGTTCGCCCGCACGCCAGCCACGACGATCGGACCGACTTCTTCAGCGGGCATGGACGGAACGGAGGCAGGATGCGAGTCGGCGACGTCAGGCGGGGCGTCGTAGCTCCGAGTCGTCTGCTCACCATAACCCTTGGGCCGGTTCTGGGTCGACGTGGCAATGAGATCCGACGTGACGACACTCGGGCACAGCACCGACACGCCGATGCCCTCGACGGCAAGTTCAGCACGCAGCGATTCGCTGTAGCCGACGCATGCGTACTTGCTCGCGGTGTAGGCGCCGATAGGCAGATCGGGGCTCGAGATGAGCCCTCCGAGCGAGGCCGTGTTCACGATATGCGCGTCGGGCGCGCTCTTACGCAAGAGCGGCAAGAACGCCTGGACTGTCTTGACGACGCCGAGCACGTTGACCGAGAGCGTGTACTCCCAGTCCTCGACCGTGGTGTCGTCGAGCGGTGCAATCTGTGCCAATACTCCGGCGTTCGCACAGAGAAGATGGAGAGCGCCCGCCTCGGATGCGACCTGCTTTGCAGCCAGCTCGAGCGACTCGACCGAAGTGACGTCCACGGCGACGGCGAAGGCGCGACCGCCTCCTTCGTTGATCTCTGCTGCGACCGCTTCCGCGCTTTCAACGCGAATATCCGCGACCGCGACCGTCATCTCCTCCGCCGCGAGCCCCAGGGCGATGCCGCGACCGATCCCACTGCCGCCGCCGGTCACGACGGCGACTCGTCCGGCCAGATCCCTCATGAATGACCTCCAGAGTTGGACGATCACTGTGCATGAGCATCTCCGCCGTGACAACAACCATCCCCCGCAGGATTGCTCTTGATCCGAGCCCTGGTGAGCCCGCTAGACTGGGCGGGCGCGTCCGGAGAGTTCGACATGACCGAGGCCCGATCTTTCGTCCCCGCGGCTGGCCGCGACTGGCTCCTGCCCTTCTACGATCCGTTGCTGCGCCTGCTGGGTGAGGAACGCATCAAGGAGACGCTGATCGAAGCGGCCGACATTCGGCCCGGCCAGCGGGTACTCGACCTCGGCTGCGGCACTGGCACGCTGGCCTTGATGATTCGCGAGCGGTGCCCCGAGGCGGAGGTGATTGGCCTCGATCCCGATCCGAAGGCGCTCGCCATTGCACGCAGCAAGGCCGAGCGCGCCGGCGCGGCCGTCGAGTGGCGCCAGGGTTTCGCCGACGACCTGCCCTTCGAAGACGGGAGCTTCGACCGCGTGGTCTCCTCCCTGGTCTTCCACCACCTGCCGCCCGACGTCGTGCGCGCCGCGCTTCCGGAGCTGCGCCGGGTGCTCGAGCCCGGCGGCTCGGTCTGGGTGCTCGACCTCAGCCACGGCGGGACCCACGGTCTCCACGGCCTGCTGGCACGGTTCGCCAGTCACCAGCACGGTGACGAGGACGTGGCCGGCCAGCTGCCGACGCTCATGGAAGGTGCCGGTCTCCTCGCGGCCGAGGCCCGGCCCTGCCGTCGGACCTTCATGGGCCCGCTGGTCCTGACTCACGCCCAGGCGCCGGGTTGACACGCGACGCCGAGAATGGACCGCCAGGTAGAGGAGAGCGAGGCATGGCCAGTCGTCCTCTGAACCGTCCCGGCGCGCGCATGCTCAACCACGTCGAGCTCGTCTACGCACCCGGCGAACGCCCCCTGGCCCGCTCCCTCTTCGAGGGCCTGGGCTTTCGCGTGCTGGACCCACAGACCGACCCGATTCCGGAGAGCCTCGGCCCGGCCGTGGCGCCCTACCTGATCGTCTACCTGGATTCCGACGACGACGACGCCTTCGACAACGTGCTCTACGCTTCCGAAGCCAGCGTGGATCAGTGGCGCTTCGAGTGCGCGCTCCGGGAACGCCTGGCGGACGATCGCGAACTCGCGGCGCTTCATCGAAATCTGCGCCAGGCCTACGCGCGAGCGCCCCAGGGCATGACCCATTTCGGAGTCGCCTATCCCTCGGTGGAAGAGGTCGAAGCGGCCATGGCTCGGGTCGCGAACACGCCACAGCTCGAAGGTCGCGTGACGCTCTCCGACCTCTACAAGCCGGGCGGAGCCGGGGCTGCGGACGCCCCGGTCGCGCAGGCCTTCGTGCATACGGACGTGCTCACGGCGGGGCTCCTCTGCGCCGGGCAACAGATCGAGCTGCAGGTCAGGCTCGACGGCGTGTGACCGCCCGACGAGCGCGCGGGTTCAGCTGGTGATCGAAGGGGGGACGATCGCATCCAGAAATGAGATCTTGTGGAGATGGTCAAAGCGTCACGAGTTCGCGGAGGCTCCGCCCTGTGCAGGGCGCTGCCTGCGGCTCTCCGCACGCGGGAGCCCTGGCTGCGCGTTGCCTTTTGGCTCGCGCTGGCAGGCCTGCTCGGCGTCGGGCGCCTCCCCTTCCTCGACACCGGCTACGGCCTCGACCCGGACGCCTGGCGGGTCGCCGCGGCGGCCCGGACCCTGGCCGACCAGGGCCGTTACGTCCCGTCGCGGCCCCCGGGCTATCCGGTCCAGGAGATTACTTCGTCCCTCTTCGTGGATGCGGGTCCCATCGGGCTCTGTAGCCTGACTGCACTGCTGAGCATCGTCGCCTGCCTCGCGCTGGGCGACGTGGTCTGGCACACGACGAGCGCTCGGGATGCGCCGCGCTTCGCGCTGGCGGGCCTGGCCGCACTCGCCTTCGGCTACACGCCGGTCGTGTATCTCAACAGCGTCGTTGCGCTCGATTACCTGTGGGCGGTGGCCTTCGTGCTGTTGGCGCTGCGGGCCGCCTGCGCCGGTCGTTCTGTCGCGGCGGGCGTCTGGCTGGGCGTCGCCGCCGGCTGCCGCATTACCTCGCTGGCTTCGCTGCTCCCGCTGTTGCTGTGCGTGGGGGCCTCGCGTCCTCTTGGCGAACGGCTCCGAGGCCCGTGGCCCAGGCTCGTCGCCGCCGCCGTCGTGAGCTCGATCGTGTTCTTTTCTCCGGCGCTGATGCGCCGCGGCCTGAGACCGTGGAAGCTCGCCGAAAGTCATGCGGACGGGTTGCGCAGTCTGCTGGACGCACCCGCAGAGCTCCTCGGCCCATTCGGAGCGGCGGCGGTGCTGCTGTTCGGGCTGGGCGGCCTCGCCTCACGCGCGTTGCGGGGCTCCGCACCGGTGATCGAGGGCGGCCGCGGCGTAGGCCGCGCAACGCTGGCCGGAGTGCTGGTGTATTCCGGCCTCTACGCCGTCTATCCCTTCGAGTTCGGCTACCTGATTCCCGCGGTCGCGTTCGGGACGCTGCTGCTGGCGCGCCTGCTGCCTTCGGGCGCCTTCCGCGCCGTCTGCGCGGCGCTCACCGTCGCAGCCTTCGTGCCTCAGGTGGACTGGGATCCGCACTTCCGCATCGGCTCAGCGGAGTCGAGCCCGCTCCTCCAGATTCAGCTGGAGCGGCAGCGACGCGCGCAGCGGCTGACGACGCTCGTAGAGCGGGCGAACGCGCTGCCCGGGCGCAGCGTGGTGGTGGCGGGATGGCTCGAGCCCCAGTTCCGCGTGATGTGGGCCGACCTCGGAGCCGACAACCCCGGCGTCGAGATCGTGTACACGCTCGACCGTGCGCGCCTCGAACAGCACCGCGCGGCCGGACACCGCATCTACTACATCCCCGGCCAGCAGCACTACAACCATCGGATCGACGGCGTGCACCTCAGCGGCCGGGGCGTGCGTCCGTTGTGAGGGCACGATCTCGCCAGTTTGCGGGGGCCTCCTCGCCGAGTGGTTCGGGGAGAGCCGCCGGGGCACAGGCGACCAGAAGGCTCGCGAGGACAGCACCCAGGACCCCTCGGGTCGTCCCGTCTCCCGTGTTCATCGTGGTCTCCTTTCCCGGTACACCAGCGCAAGAAGCGCCGGCGTGAGGAAGAGGTCGAGGATGAAGGCGAGAAAGACCGCGAGCGCCGTGAGGATCCCGAAGTTCACCACAGTTGCCGCGGACGCGAATCCATAGATGGAGAACGCGCAGGTGAGCACCACGGTGGTGAAGAACAGAGCGCGGCCGGTGCTCTGCATGGTCCGCGCGGTGGCGCCTTCGACATCCCCCGACTCCTCGTAGTCGCGGCGGAAGCCGTGGAGGATGTGAAGCGTGTCGTCGACCACCAGGCCGAGCGCGATGCCCGCAATGAGGACGGTGAACATGTCGAGAGGAACCCCGGACCAGCCCATCACGCCCATCACGATCACGATGGGCATCAGGTTGGGTGCCATGCTGACCAGGCCCGTCCGCAAGCTGCCGATGAAGAAGATCATCAGGGGCGTGATCAGGAGGAAGGCCATGACGTAGGAGCGCATGGCGGTCTGGACGATGAGCTCCGCCACGTGGGAGGAGAGTGCGTAGAAGCCCGAGACGGTGAGATCGGCGTCTCCCACGAGACCGCGCAGCTGCTCTTCATTGCTGCTCAGATAATCGAGATAGTCGTTTCCATTCGCGTGCTCTCCCTTGAGGGAGATGCGCGCGAGCCGGAACTGGGAGTCGACTACGTCCTCGAGGTCGTCGCTCCCGGAATTCTCGAAGAGGAAGAGCTCCTGGGCGATGAGTCGCGGGTCGCCCGCGATGGCGTAGTGGTCGGCACGGCCCTCGTGCAGGGCCTGGTGGATCTCCTTGGCGATATCCACCACCGAAGTCGTCTTGTGGAAGGAGAAGGTCTCGGCGGGGTTGTTCTCGACGTAACGCTGGACGCGGTCGATGCGCCGCAGGATCGCGGGGTCGTGGAGGCCGTTCTCTCTCCCGGAGTCGAAGATCAGCTCCATACCAGCCGCGCCGCCCAGCGCTTCGTCCACGAACTCACTCGCTCTCCGAACGGTGTTGTCGTCGGGCAGCCACTCGAGCGGGTCGTAGCTCTGGGAGATCCGGGGAATGCCCGCTGCGGCGACCAGGAAGACCAGCAGGGCGAGCAGCACGACGGGAACGGGGTAGCGCGTACCGATCCGACCACAGGCCATCAGGATGCGCTCGGTGGGCAGCAAGTCGGCGTCTGCGTCGACCTGCCGGGGGCGGACTCGGACGAAGGCGAGGATCGCCGGAAGCATGACGAGCGAGAGCGTGGCCGCAAACACGACACCGAAGGGAACGAAGAGGCCGATGTCCCTGATGGGAACGAGCCCGGAGGTCACGAAGGAGAGCATGCCTCCAGCGGTGGTGAGACTCGACATGGCGATCGCGGGCCCCGCATGCCGCAGTGCCTGCTCGAGCGCCGCCGCCGGCGCGTTTCCGCGGTCGACACGCTGGAAGAAGATCGCAAGCAGGTGAACGGCGAAGCCAACCCCCACGGCGAGAATGAACGACGGGACGATCTGGCTCACGAAGGTGAGGGGGCGCCCCAGGGCCGCCATGAGGCCGAGCGTGGCCACGACGGCCAGAATGACGACACTGAGGGGCAATGCCACCGCGATGGTGCGCCTGAACACGGCGCCGAGCAGCAACGCGATGACGAGGATGGAGAGCAGCGAGAAGCGCGCCATGTCGCTGGCGGTCTGGGTCTGGATTTCTCGACTCATCGCTGGCGAGCCCGCCATGTGGAACTCGGTGTCGGGCAGGTCGAGTTCGCTCAGCAGCTCGTGGGCGGCGCTCACCAGCTCGTCTACCCGGGCACCACTCAGAAATTCGAGCTCCTCGTCGTACTCCGCAGACTCGTCCACGTCGAAGCCCGCCAGCACATCGACGTCGACTGGCTGGTAGGTCAGCGGCCGCACCACGATGCCCGTGGTCCTTCCGTCTGCGGAGAGGTAGAGGTTGCGGTAGAAGGGATTCGCGCGCGCGATGCGCTCGACTTCTGCGATGGCGGCGGGACCTTCTGGCCACTCCTCGAGCAGCTCGTCGACGAGCAGTGCGTCCCCCACCCCCCGGGTCTGCCGGGCGTTGATCAGGCTCTGTACCTCCTCGATCCAGGGAAGCTCGTCTTCGAGACGCTTGTGGAGGATGCGAAGGGTCTCTAGAAAGGACGCGTCGAAAACCTTCGGCGGCGTGATGGAGATGAGGAGAATGTCGTCGCGCCCGAACTGCTCCCGCAGCATGTCGTAGTCGAGGCGAACCGGGTCATCGACCTGGAGATAGCGGTCGGCCTCGCTGACGAAGTGGGTCTTCGGCAGCTGGCTTCCGAGTGCACCGAGCATGAGCCCGAGCACGAGAAACGTCCGCCACGGATGGTGGTAGGCCTTCATCCCACGCGCGGCGACCATGTCCTCGAGCCACCGGCGGGCGGGTCGGCGATTGGAGCCGCCCGACGGGTCCAGAGAGCGGCGCGGGCGAGTGGGGTCGTTGGGGCGCATGGTTCGGGCAGAGTGTCGATAGCACACCCCCTCGCGCGGGCGCTGTACGCTGTGCCTGCATGACGACCGATGTGAGCGCGCCGCCCTTCTCAACCCGCCACGGGCTCTCCTGGACGGGCAACCGCCCTGCCCCGCTTAACATCGATCCCTATGCGGAGATCGTGCGTGGGAATCCGTCGCGAGTCCGCGGGCGGCCTACCGGAGCCGCAATGCCGGACCGTTCACGTATCCGGCGCCCTGGAGAGCAACTGGGCATGCGAGAGAGTCATGAGAACCGGCGAATCGGATCACGGCCGCACTGGCGGGGACGTGCACGTGCGGGCCGTCCTCAGCGAATCTTCAGGAAGGCTTCGAGCCCTTGCATGGCCTCTTCGTGAAGCTCCGTGAGAAACTCCTCCATGGGACGGTCGCCGGCCAGGAAGGTGAACTCGTCGAGGGGCTGGCAGGCGATGATCCAGCGCACCGTGGTGCCCGTGGGCGAGTCGCGGAACTCGTTGATCTCGATCTGCGCCGTCGAGAGCCGAGCGGTGGCCTGGTCGACGCGGTAGCCCCAGCGCGAGAACTCGTCCCAGGCCAGCATGGTCTCCACGTGTAGGGCACCGGCGACGTTCGAGCGTCGAATCGTTCCCACGCCGTAGGGCGGAGACCCGTCGTAGCTGGCCTCCTCGACGTGAGGGAACCAATCCTTCCAGGTGGTGGCATCGGCGAAGGCCTCCCAGACGGACTGGCGCGGCGCCCGGACCTCGGCCTCCATGGTCCAGATCGCCGGGGCGCTCGCGAGGTAGTCGAGCTCGACGGGCTTCATCTCGTACCAGGTGATCATGGGGTGGTCCTCCGCTCCTGCATTCCGGCAGGCAGCGTACAATGCACCGCGGCATGGCGCGCGCGCAGCTCGACCTTTTTCCGCGGGATCTTCTCGAGCCCGCGCGGGTGACCCCGGAGCACCAGGTGCTCGCCGCGGCGCTGCCAGGAGCGACGCGTTACCCCGCGCGGACCCTGCATCCCATGCGAGCTGCTTCCAACTCGATAAGAACTGGAGAAAGAGGATCATGAGCAAGACCTACGCAATGACGGGCGGCGCTACTGGCATCGGTGCATCGCTGAAGGAGAAGCTGCAGCAGCGCGGTGACCGGGTCATCGTGGTGGATATCGTCGATGCTGAAATCATTGCCGACCTCTCCCAGCCAGAGGGGCGGCGCGAGGCAGTCCTCGGCATTCACGCGCGAGCCCCCGACGGGCTGGACGGTTTCGTCGCCTGCGCCGGCCTGGGGCCCCACATCGAACCGAAGTCGACCATCGACCGGGTCAACTACTTTGGCGTCGTCAGTACCATAGAGGGGGTTCGCGAACTGGTCGGAATCAAACGCGGCTCCATCGTCGCCGTTTCATCCAATAGTGCTCACATGGATGACGTGGATGCGGGGCACATCAATGCGCTCCTCGCGGGGGATGAAGCCGGCGCCTGCGAGTGGATCGACAAACAGGGAGATTACGAGGCGGGAGCCAATGCCTACTGCGGCTCCAAGCGCGCGGTGGCACTGTGGGTGCGGCGCAACGCCCCGGACTACGCGCGCGCCGGTGTCCGCCTCAATGCCATCGCTCCCGGCATGGTGGATACGGCATTGAACCGCGGCGCCATAGCAGACGAGGTGTTCCGGGACGCCATGACGAGAAACGCAAATACCATCCCCCTGGGCGGCATGGGCGATCCCGACATGATTTCCGATGCGATTCTTTTCATGTTGGACGATGCCTCGCGCTTCATGGCGGGCAGCGTGCTGTTCGTCGACGGTGCCCAGGATGCGGAGACCTACCCCGACACCTTTTGACGCCAGTGACGCGCCCTTTCGCAGATTGAACGCAACATGCGGCCGCCCCACGAACACATTGCCAGCCAGCGGGGACCACTGGTAGGCTGAGAGCGCTGATGCTGTTTCGTGGGAAGGGGCTGCCATGCGGATCCTCGCTCTCGCTCTGTATTCGGTCGCACTGCTCGCACTCTCGGCCCCGCCCGCGGGCGCGACCCTCTTCGACGTGCTGGGCACGTTCTCCGGATCCGGTTTCACGGACCTGGGGGGCAGCGAGCTGCCGCCGGTCACGGCCGTGTCGGGCACGTTCCGATTCCTGTACGACGACAGCCAGGCGCTTCAGAGCGGCCAGCTTGCGATCGCGCCGCTGGCCGCGTCTGCGACCGTTGGCACCGCCGTCTTCGACGAGACGAACACCGAGGTGCGGCTGTTCTTCACGCGCGGCACGCTCCATCAGATCTTCTGGGGCGGACTCGAGGGCGGACAGGCGAACATCATCCCGATCGGCACCGACGACATCGCCGTCGGCTATCTCGCCGCCACGCTCTTCAACGTGACCTACACGCAGACGGACTCGCCGGGCCGATTCCGCGCCAACGTGAACACGCAGTCGGGCAGCCTCTCCTTCCAGATGGTGCCCGAGCCCTCCACCGCCCTGCTCCTCGGCAGCAGCCTGCTGGCGCTGGGGATGAGGCGGCGGACGAAACAACACGAAAAAGAAGATTCTTTCCGCGCCGTGTTAGGATGGGTGCTGGCATTTCACCGACAAGTGTTGCTGCTGCGGCAGTTCGGGAAACCAACCGCGGCTGGCACCGAAATTGGGGAAATGCGTGGTATCGCACCGGAGGAGCTGCCGTTGGCGGTCTCGTTCCACTCAGTGTTGCGAATTCACCACTGCCGATTCTTTCGGCCTCCACGGTCACCCCACAGGGAGGTGAAGCGTGGTAGGTCTCGAATCGCCCCCGCTGCTGTGGTCATCGCGGCGGGCGGCCGTGAGGAGAGCCGATGACTAATCATGCACCGAGGTTTCGCAGGCAAGGCCGCAGTCTGTTTGGCATGGGCCTCGCGGCGACCATCGCCCTGACCGTTGCGGGCGTCGCAAGAGCCAATCAGGGCGTCGAGGCGGGATTCGACTTCTTCCAGTCACTCCCCGGCACGCACGTCGACCTCAGCGCAATCGGCATTGGAGTCGTTCCGATGGAAGGCGTTCCCCTGGATCCGGGGTGCATGGGCGAGGCCGACACCATCGTGCGGCGCGACGCCCCCGTGCCGATCGGGGGCGGGACGATCGACATCGAGCTCGTCTCGCTACAGCTCAAGAGCGTCGATCCGGTCGACCTCACTCCCCTCGGAGGGCCGCTCATCGGCGTCTTCTCCGATCTGTACGCGACCGTCGACGTGGGTGACCAGTTTCCGAACGTGCCCGTGTACGACCCACTGCTCCCCTCGGTCGGCCAGATGGAGATCCAGCATCAGCTCGAGCAGGGTGGCAGCTTCCAGTCGTGCTTCGGCGATCTCAGTGACCCCGGTACCTGTGCGGTGCTGGGCGTCACGGGCGGCGGCGTCTACGCTGACGCCATATTCGTGGTCCCCGGCGGCGACCCCAACAACTTGGGCGACGTCATCCAGAAAGCGCCGGCTCCGCGCATCACGCTCTATGCGGCCGGCGCGACCTGGGTGCACGACGACCAGCTACCGGTGGGCAGCGGCGGTCCGGGGTGTGGTCCCTTCGGTGGCCTGCCGCGCAACTCGAAGGTCACCAGCATCACTCATGTCGGGCCGCACCTGGTTCAG
>JAFDDG010000112.1 GCA_019310965.1 Deltaproteobacteria bacterium | reverse complement strand
GCATACGATGGCAGCGTGGTTACTGGGGGGTACTCGCTGTTGTCTTGGTGTCCTGAGGCACCCCAACGTCTCCCGAGCCCCGGGGATCCCCGATCGCGGGGGTGATAGACGGGAGGCCCCGGTCTCGTGAGCAATACATTCCATCACCTACCCGTCCTTCTCACCGAAAGCCTCGAGCATCTGAACCTGCACCCGGGCGCCGTCGTCGTAGATGGCACCCTCGGTGGAGGCGGACACGCGTCCGCGATCCTCGAGCGGACGGCACCCGACGGCGTAGTGATTGGGCTCGACCTCGACGAGGAGGCCCTGGCTGCTGCGAGTGAGCGACTCGCCGGCTATGGCGCCCGATTTCGTGCGGTGCACTCCTCGTTTCGCCTGCTGGGCGACGCCGTTCGTGCAGCTGGCCATGAAAGCGTCGACGCCGTGCTGCTCGACCTGGGCGTCTCGTCGCACCAGCTCGACGCCTCGCGCCGCGGCTTCCGCTTTGCCACCGACGATGGCAGCGAGACTCCTCTCGATATGCGCATGGACCCCGATTCCGGCCAGCCCAGCGCCGCGGAGCTGCTGGCCCGGGCGTCAGCCGAAGAGCTCCAGAGCTGGTTCCAGAACTACGGCGAGCTGCCGGGTTCGCGTCGGCTCGCGCGCAAGATCACCGAGGAGCGACGAATACAGCCTCTACGCACCACCGCCGATCTGCTTCGCGTGATCGACGAGGCCAGGGTGGGCCGCGGCCGCAAGCACAACCCCGCGACCCTCGTCTTTCAGGCCCTGCGTATCGCAGTCAACGACGAGCTCGGAGCGCTCGAAGAGGGGCTCGAGGCGGCGGTGGACGTCCTCCGACCGGGAGGAAGGCTGGTCGTCATCTCCTACCACTCGCTCGAGGATCGGATCGTGAAGCAGCGACTGCGCGCCGAGGCACGCGGCTGCACTTGCCCTCCCGAGCTGCCCGTCTGCGTCTGCGGTCGCAAGCCGCGGCTGCAGATCCTCACGCGCCGTCCGCTGCGCCCGGTCGATGGTGAGATCAAAGAGAACCCGCGCGCCCGCTCCGCCCTGCTGCGCAGCGCCGAGCGCATCGAGGAGGCGGCCTGATGGCGAACGCGAAGAGCGGGCGCAAACGGCCGATCCGCGCCAGCGGGCGCAAGCGCGCGGCGGGTGAAGGCCGTGGCAAGGCTGCCGGGAAGGGTCGCAGGCTCGAGCTCGGCCTGATCGGCTTCGACCTGGGGCGCGAGCCCTCCCGGGTGCGGCCCGGTGCGCTCATCCCCTTGATGGCCGTCGCGCTGCTCGCTGCCCTCACCCTGGCCTCCCTGCGCATCGACCTGCTTCGCATCCGCTATTCGGTGGCAGAGAACATCAATCGCGAGCAGGTCCTGCAGGCCGAGCAGCGCTCGCTCACCGCGGAGATGCGGAAGCTGCGCGACCCGGTGGCGCTCACCCGGCGCGCCGACGAGCTCGGCTTCGTGCGCCCGGAGCGCATGATCGACCTGCCGGGCGCCGAGGCTGAAGACTCGGACCCGGGCGATCGCGGCCCGAAAGCCGAGCCGTCCCTGATGCGGGAGGCCGCCGCCATGCTCGCGGATGCCGGCAGCTCCACGCTGCGAAGCTGGGTGCAGGAGCCATGAGATCCCAGGCGCTGCGATCGGCGGCCATTCGGGTCGGCGCGCTCCGGCTCATGCTGCTCTTCGCGCTGCTCCTGCTGGCGGCGCGCGCGGGGCAGCTCACCCTGGTCAACACCGACGGCAAGCTGCATGGCAATCGCCAAATCCACGCGCGCATCTCCGTGCCCAGCGCACGGGGCCTGATCCTCGATCGTGACCGGACAGAGCTCGCGATCAGCGTCGACGCGCCCTCTATCTATGTCGTGCCCAGGCTGCTCGAGGACCGCAAGCGCACCAGCCGCGAGCTCGCCCGCATCCTGGACCTGGACCGCCGTCAGCTCGGCAAGCGCATCGAAGGGCACGAGGGCTTCACCTACGTGGCGCGCTGGGTGACGGAGAAGCAGGCCGAGCGCATCGCCGCCCTCGAGCTCCAGGGTGTGGGCATCGAGTACGAGCCGCGTCGCACCTACCCTGCCGGCAGCCTGGCCGCGCCGCTGATCGGCTTCGCGGACATCGACGGCGTGGGCGTGCGTGGCGTGGAGCAGATGCTGGATGGCTGGCTGAAGGGTCAGCCGCGGGTCGCCGACGTACAGCGCGACGCGCGGGGGCGACTGCTCTCCAGCAGCCCGCTCGATCCGCGGCTCGCCGCCGGTGGCGACGTGGTGCTGAGCATCGACTCGGGCCTGCAGGGCCAGGCCGAGGCCGCCCTGGCCGAGGCCGTGAAGGCGTCGGGTGCCAAGGGCGGCGTGATCATCAGCGTCGATCCGAAGACGGGCGACGTCCTCGCGCTCGCCGAGGCGCCCGGCTTCGATCCGAACCGGTTCCGCCACATGAGCTACGAGAACACCCGCAGCCGCTCCTTTCTCGACATGGTCGAGCCCGGCTCCACCATGAAGGCGTTCGTGGTGGCCGCAGCACTCGACGCGGGTGCCATCTCGCCTGAGCAGACCTTCGACACGGGTGAAGGCTGGATGCGCGTACCCGGCAAGACGATCCGGGACCACCGGCCGTACGGCATCCTGGACCCGGCCGGCGTACTCACGGTCTCCAGCAACGTCGGTATCGTTCAGATCGGCCAGCAGCTCGGCCCGGAGGCCCACTACGACGCGCTCCTGCGCTTCGGCTTCGGGCAGCCAACCGGCAGCGGCTTTCCCACGGAGTCCGGCGGCCTGGTACGAGATTGGCAGGATTGGCAGCCGGTGGATCACGCCACCATCTCCTTCGGTCAGGGCATCAGCGTCACGCCCATGCAGCTCGCCATGGCCGTGGCCTCACTCGCCAACGGCGGTGAACGGATGCGTCCCCGCCTCGTCCTGGCGCGCCGCCGGCCCATGGGCGAATGGGAGCAGAGCGAGCCCACGAGCGTCGGCCAGGCCGTCTCGCCCGAGACCGCAGCGAGCGTCATCGGGATGCTGGAGCAGGTGGTCAGCGCCCAGGGCACCGGCCGCCGCGCCGCCCTGGCCAATGTGCGCGTCGCCGGCAAGACGGGCACGGCCCAGAAGCTCGATCGCGCCGAGGGGCGCTACTCTCAGACCCGATACACCGCCTGGTTCTTCGGAATCGCGCCGGCGGACGACCCCCGGCTCGCCATCGTGGTGGCGCTCGACGAGCCGCAGGGCACCGCGCATACCGGTGGTGCCGTTGCTGCTCCGCTCTTCGCACGTGTCGCCGCTGCCCAGCTCGCGCACCAGGGCATCCTCACCCAGCCGGAACAAATTGCCGCCCGGCCGCTTCCAACTCTGATGGCGGAGCAAGAAGCTCCTGAGCCGACGGAGCAAGAGGAGCGAGACGTGCAGGCCGTGCAAGAGCCGACCATCGAAAGTCGAACGAAGGCAGGCGCAACGATCGCCACACCGATCGCGCGAACGCCCGAGGTCGCGGCAGTGCCGGACCCGCCCGAGGTGCGACAGGTGCCGAAGGTGCAGGAGACGCCCAGGCCGAAAGCCGAGCAGCCGCGTCATGTGGCCAGCACGTCTGCGGTGGCGAAACCGCCGCCTGTCTCGGCTCCGCCGGCGCGTTCCGCTGTGCTGCAGGCGAGCCACGAGATCGAGGCGCTGCCGGCTGTGTTCGTGCCCGACTTCCGAGGCGAGACCGTGGGCGCAGCCCGCTCCAAGGCCGCGCGCGAGTCCATCGATCTGCACGTGCTCGGAGTTGCGGATGGGCGCGTGGTAGAGCAATCGCCGGCGCCGGGCACGATTCTCGGCGGGCGGGAGCGGACAGTGATCCTGAGCTTCGCCACCGGAAGGGAGAGCGGATAGATGCGGCTCTCCTCCCTGCTGGCCACCCTCCCCCCGGAGCTCGCAGCTCGGGACTGGATTCGAAGCGATCCGAGCAGCGATCCGGTGATCCGCGGTATCACCTATGACTCGCGCCGGGTCGCTCCGGGGGATCTCTTCGTGGCCCTCTCCGGCGCCGTGAGTGACGGGCACGACTACATCGAGCGCGCCGTCTCGCTGGGCGCAGCTGCGGTGCTGGTGGAGCGGGCGCCGGCCGAGGGCCTGCTGGGCGAGCGCGTCGCCGTGGTGGTGCCCGACAGCCGCCGGGCGATGGCGCCGATCGCGATGCGCTTCTTCGGCGAGCCCGCCAGCGAGCTGCAGCTGATTGGTGTGACGGGGACCAACGGCAAGACCAGCGCGACCTACCTGATCGAGTCGATCCTGACCCAGGCCGACGTGCGGACCGGCCTGATCGGCACCGTCGAGATCCGCTACGCCAACGAACGCATCGACGCCGTCAATACGACCCCCGAGAGCCTCGACCTGCAGCGCACCCTGCGCTCGATGCGCACGCAGAACGTCGAGGCGGTGGCCATGGAGGTCTCGTCCCACGGACTCGAGCTCGGGCGGGTGAACGGCTGCCGCTTCCGCGTCACCGCATTCACGAACCTCACCCAGGACCACCTCGACTTCCACGGCGACATGGAATCCTACCGCGACTCCAAGTCCTTGCTCTTCCGCGACTACATGGCGCCAGGCGGTCACGCAGTGGTGAACGTGGACGATCCAGCCGCCGAACACTTCATCGCCGCTGCACGCGAGAGCGGCGCCCAGGTCGTGCGCTGCAGCCGGCGTCCCGACGCGGTGGCGGAGGTGCGGCTGACCAGCGCAGACGTGACGCTCACGCACAGCCGCGCGCGCCTCGAGCTGCCTCAGGGCAGCCTCGAGGTCGAGCTTCCGCTGATCGGTGACTTCAACCTCGAGAACCTCGTCGTCTCGGTAGGCGTGGGTGTTGCGCTCGGCGTCACGCCACAGCAGATCGCCGACGGCGTGGCCGGCTGTCGCCAGGTCCCGGGGCGGATGGAGGTGGTCGACGTACCGGGCACCAGCGGACTCCCGACGGTGATCGTCGACTACGCCCACACACCCGACGCAGTCGAGAAGCTGCTCGCTGCGGTTCGCCCGCTCTGCCGCAAGCGGCTGATCGCGGTATTCGGATGCGGTGGCGATCGCGACCGGGCCAAGCGCCCGCTCATGGCCGAGGCGGTGGCGCGACAGGCCGACCTCGCCATCGCCACCAGCGACAATCCCCGAACCGAGGATCCCGACCGGATCCTCGAAGACGTGGTGGCCGGGCTCGGTGGGCTCACGCGCGTGGATCCCGAGGCTCTCGACTCCGCAACCAGGGCCTATGCCGTGATCGGCGATCGGCGCGCAGCGATCCAGCGGGCGATCGGCCTGGCCGGCCCCGAGGACACGGTAGTGCTCGCCGGCAAGGGACACGAGGACTACCAGATCATCGGCGCGGAGAAGCTCCCCTTCGACGATCGGGAGGAGGCGCGCAGGGCACTGCTCGGCACGCCCGCGGAAGAAGGGGACGCATCGTGAGCGTACCCTTCACGGGCGAGGAGCTGCTCCGCTGGACGGGCGGACGGAGCATCGGGGGCGAGCTCGAGGGTACGCGCTTCGCTGGTGTCTCGATCAACACGCGCACGCTTGCGGCGGGCGAGCTCTTCGTGGCCATTCGCGGCGAGGTGCACGACGCGCACCGCTTCCTCTCCAACGCAGCGGAGAGCGGCGCCGGCGCATTGATGGTCGAAGAGGCCTGGCTCGCGGAGAACGCGCTACCGGGCGAACTGCCCGGCGTCGCGGTGCCCGACACCACTGCAGCTCTCGGCGCGCTGGCAGCGGGCTATCGCTCGCGCTTCGAGGGGCCCGTGGTCGCGATCACCGGCAGCAACGGCAAGACCACGACCAAGGAGATGTGCCATCGCATCCTCTCGGTCGCCGCTCCCTGTCTCAAGAACCAGGGCAATCTCAACAATGAGTTCGGTCTGCCCCTCACCCTGCTCTCCCGCGAGCCCGAGCAGCGCGCCGCGGTGGTCGAGCTCGGCATGAACCACCGGGGTGAGATCGCGAGGCTCGCAGCCATCGCCCGCCCCGACGTCGGCGTGATCACCAACATCGGCACGGCCCATATCGAGTACCTGGGCAGCCGCGAGGAGATCGCACGGGAGAAGGCCGACCTGATCGCCGCCCTCGGCAGGGACGGCGTGGCCGTACTGAACCGGGACGACGACTACGTAATGAGCCAGGCCGACCGTGCGCCCGGCCGCGTGCTGACCTACGGGCGGAGCGCCGAGGCCGACGTCCGCGCCGACGACGTGCGCTTCGAGGAGGGCGGCGCCTACGCCTTCCAGCTGCGCTCGCCCCAGGGCGACGTGGCGATCCGCATCCATGGACTGGCTGAGACCACGGTGATCAACGCGCTGGCCGCCGGCGCGGCGGCGCTGGCCGCGGGGGTGAGCCTCGAGGCGGTGGCCGAGGGCCTCGGCCAACACGATCAAGTGCCCGGCCGCATGGCTTGCAGCGAGCTCTCGAACGGCGTGCGTGTGATCGACGACACGTACAACGCGAACCCCCAATCGATGAAGAACGCATTGGAGAGCCTCGCACGACTCAAGGGCGCCGGCCGCGGCTTCGCGGTGCTCGGCGACATGGGAGAGCTCGGCGAAGCCGCCGAGTCGGCACATCGCGACGCGGGCCGGACTGCTGCCGAGCAGGGCATCGACTTCGTCTTCGCTCTCGGCGAGCGCGCCGAGCTCGTGGCAGAGGGCGCACGCGAGGCGGGCATGGAAGCGAGTCGCGTCCTGGTCGGGAAGACCCCGGAAGAGCTCTGTGACGGAGTCAGGAAGCAAATGGGCGCGGGCGACTGGATCCTGGTGAAGGGATCCCGCGCCATGCGCATGGAACGCGTCGTCGAGGCGCTCGTGGCTGGGGAGAACACCTGATGCTGTACCACCTGCTCTATCCCATGGCGGAACAGTTCGGCGGCTTCAACGTCGTCCGCTACATCACCTTCCGGACGGCCGCCGCCACGCTCACGGCCATGTTCATCTCCTTCATGGTGGGCCCCTGGCTGATCCGCAAGCTCGCGTCCATAGGCGCCGGCCAGCCGATCCGCGAGATCGGCCCCGACCATCAGGCGAAGGCGGGCACGCCCACAATGGGCGGACTGCTGATCCTGCTCTCGCTGCTGGTCTCCGTGCTGCTCTGGGCCGACCTCAGCAACATGTTCGTGTGGATCGTGCTCGGGCTCACGACCGGCTACGGCGTGCTGGGCTTCATCGACGACTACAGCAAGGTCTCCCAGGGACACAGCGCCGGCGTCAGCGCGAAGACGAAGCTCTTCTGGCAGGTGATCGGGGCGCTCGGCGTGGCAGTGGCGATCTACCTGAGCCCCGACTTCGACCAGGAGCTCGCGGTGCCCTTCTTCAAGGACTTCACCCCGAACCTGGGCATCTTCTACATCCCGCTGGCCACCTTCGTCATCGTGGCCGCGAGCAACGGCGTGAACCTCACCGACGGCCTCGACGGGCTGGCCATCGGCCCGGTGATGATCGCGGCGGCCACCTTCCTGCTGCTCGCCTACGCGGCGGGCCACGCGAACATCGCCGACTACCTGGCGATCAAGCACGTACGCGGCGCCGGCCAGCTCGCAATCTTCTGCGGTGCGCTGATCGGTGGCGGGCTCGGCTTCCTCTGGTTCAACGCGTCGCCGGCAGATCTCTTCATGGGCGACGTCGGATCCCTGGCCCTGGGCGGCGCGCTCGGCACCATCGCCGTGCTGATCCGGCAGGAGATCCTGCTGGCGGTGGTCGGCGGCGTCTTCGTGGTCGAGACCCTGTCCGTGATCATCCAGGTGATCTCGTTCAAGCTGACGGGCAAGCGCGTCTTCCTGATGGCACCCATACATCATCACTACGAGCAGCTCGGCTGGGCCGAGCAGAAGATCGTGGTGCGCTTCTGGATCATCAGCATCGTGCTGGCGCTGGTGGCCCTGTCTTCGCTCAAGCTGCGCTGAGCCATTGCGAGACGCCGGTCGCAAGACCGGCGCGGAAATAGAGAAAAGAGAGAGATGGAGCTGGCGAACGAGCTGGCGGGCAAAGACGTACTCGTGCTCGGCCTCGGCATGTCGGGGCTGAGCGCGGCGGAGTTCTGCGCGCGCAACGGAGCGCGCGTGGTCGCAGCGGACGAGCGGCCGGCCGAGGCGCTCCGCGGCCTCGACGCCCTGCCCGCGGACGTGAAGGTGATGGCCGGCGCGCCGCTGCCCGATCCGTCCAGCTTCGACCTCGTCGTGCCGAGCCCGGGCGTCCCCGCCGAGCGCTACGCCGGGCGTGCCCGCCGCGCGTGGGGCGACATCGAGCTGGCGGGACGCGCGCTCGCGGTACCGGTGGTGGCGGTGACCGGCACCAACGGCAAATCGACCACCGTCTGCCTGATCGAGGCGATGCTGCGGGCCGCCGGGCTGCGGGCCAGCAAGGGCGGCAACGTCGGCACGCCGGCGCTGGATCTGCCGGGCCAGGCCATCGACGTGGCCGTGCTCGAGGTCTCCTCCTTCCAGCTCGAAGCGGTGGAGTCGTTTCGGCCGCGGGTGGCGGTGGTGCTGAACCTGACGCCCGACCACCTGGATCGGCACGGAGACTTCGCCCGCTACGCGGAGACCAAGCGCCGCATCCTCGCGCGCCAGGGCGACGGTGACGTGGCGATCCTGAACTTCGACTGCGCGCCGGTCCGCGCCTTCGCCGAGGGTACGGGCGGCGAGGTCGTTCCCGTCAGCGCGCGTGGGCCCGCCACGGACGTAGGCTGCGAGCGCGAGGGCTGGCTCGATGCCGAGTCCATCGTGCTGCGCGCGGGCGGCTCGCTCCAGCGCTTCCCGCTCGACTCTCTGCCGCTGGCCGGCGCCCACAATCGATTCAACGCGCTGGCGGCGTTGACCGCAGCCTGGGTGCTGGGGGCGGAGCCGGCGCGGGCGCTCGAGGCACTGATCGACTTCCGCGGCCTGCCCCACCGCTCCGAGATCGTCGGCCCGATCGCGGGCGTGACCTTCGTCAACGACTCCAAGGCCACCAACCCCGGCGCCGCTCTGCAGTCGCTGGGTGGACACGGACGCCCGGTGATCTGGATCGCGGGCGGGCGCGACAAGGACCTCTCATTCGAGGCGCTGGCCGACGGTGCGGTGAAGCGCGTGAGTCACGCGCTGCTGATCGGCGAGGCCGCACCGAAGATCGAGGCGGCGCTCGCCGGGCGCGTCCCCTGCGAACGCTGCGAGGACCTCGAGCAGGCGGTCGCGCGCGCGGCCGGGCTCGCGAAGCCGGGAGACGTGGTCCTGTTGGCGCCGGCCTGCGCGAGCTTCGATCAGTTCGCAAGCTACGAGGACCGGGGCAATCGTTTCCGGAATGCCGCGCTGGCGCTCCAGCGGGAGGTGGTGGGTTGAGTCAGTCGGGCAGCAGGAAGAAGGCGGCGCGCAAGCAGACGCGCGGGGGCGGCGCGGCGGCCGTGGCCGACGCCGATTCGCTCGACGGCGGCGTGGCGTTCTCGGCTGTGGTGCTGATCTCCATGGGCGTGGTCATGAGCTACAGCACCACCGCCACGCTGAACCTCGACGCCAGCATCCCTCCCCTCTTTGCCCACCACGTGAGCGCGCTGCTGATGGGTCTGGCAGCCGCAGCGGCCGCCGCGTTCCTGCCGACCAGCGTGTGGCGGCGACTGGCGCTGCCCTTCTGGCTCTTTTCCCTGCTGCTCCTGGTGGCGACGCACTTCTTCGGCGTGACGGTAAACGGCGCGCAGCGCTGGCTCGAGCTGCCGGCCCTCGGCTTCCGGTTCCAGCCCGTCGAGCTGGCGAAGTGCGCCACGGTGCTCGCAGTAGTGGCGGTGATCGCGCAGCGCGACGGACACGACGAGCTCGGCGGGCGACGCGTAATGCTCTCCGGCGCGCTGGCGCTGCCCGTGGTCGCCCTGCTGCTGATGCAGCCCGACCTCGGCAACGCCGTGCTGCTCGCCGCGCTGGTTGCGCTGCTTCAGATCGTCGGCGGTACGAAGATCACCCGCCTGATCCTTCCCGCCCTCGTGGGCATCGTCGGCATCGTGCTCTACATCCTGAACAACGACTATGCGCGCCGACGCGTCACCGGCTTCATGGACCCCTGGGAGCGACCTCTCTCGGAGGGCTTCCAGCTCGTGCAGTCGTTCGTGGCCTTTGGCCGCGGGGGTCTCTTCGGCGTCGGGCTCGGCAACGGCCAGCAGAAGCTCGCCTACCTGCCCGAGGCGCACACCGATTTCATCCTCTCGCTGGTGGCCGAGGAGCTCGGGCTGATCGGCGTCCTCGTCGTGCTGGGCGGCTTCGCGGGCCTGCTGGTGGCGGGCACCCGCATCGCGACGCGCTGCACCGACCGATTCGCACTGCTGGTCGCCTTCGGCATGACGGCGCTGCTCACGGTGCCCGCAGTGGTCAACGCCTCGGTGGTGATGGGGCTGCTCCCGACCAAGGGGCTCACCCTGCCCTTCCTGTCCTACGGACGCACTTCGCTGATCGTGTGCTGCTTCGCGCTCGGCCTGCTGCTGGGCGTCGCCCGGAATGACGAGAGCCCGGGGAAGCGCGGTCGCCACGAAACTGGAGGCGGCCGATGGCGTTGAGCTGGGCCATCGCAGGCGGCGGAACCGGCGGGCACGTGACGCCGGCGCTGGCTCTAGGCGAGGCCATCGCGGCCCGCGGCGATCACGTGGTCTTCATCGGCTCCGAGCGCGGTCTCGAGTCGAAGCTCGTGCCCGACGCGGGCTTCGAGCTGGTGGCCCTGGGCAGCCAGCAGGTCATGGGCCGCAGCCTGCTCGGACGACTGCTCGGGGTATTGGGCATCGTCGGCCAAGTGGGCGCGGCGCGCAGCGCGTTGCGCGCCAACGACGCCGACGTGGTGGTATCGGTCGGCGGCTACGCGGCCATGCCGACCGCCATCGCCGCCGTGCTGACTCGCCGGCCCCTGGTGCTGGTCGAGCCCAACGCGATCCCCGGTCGCGTGAACCGATTGACCGCTCGCTTCGCCAAGCTCGTCTTCGTTGGCTTCGACCGGGCGTCGCTGGTGCTGGACAGTGGCAGGCCGACCATTCACCAGACCGGTATCCCGCTGCGCAGCGGCCTGCTCGACGCCTTTGCCAGCGCACCGCCCCGCAAGGCCCCCGAGCCCCCTCTGCACCTCTTCGTGTTCGGCGGCAGTCAGGGCGCGCGCCAGATCAACGAAGCCATGATGGAGATCGCGCCGAAGCTGGCCGAGCTGCCCGTCGAGATCTTCCACCAGACGGGCGAGGCCGACCGCGAGCGCGTGGCGCAGGCCTATGCCGAGGCCGGTGTGCGCGCAGAGGTCGCCGCCTTCGAACACGAGATGCCGACCCGCTACCGCTGGGCCGACCTCGCCCTGTGTCGGGCCGGCGCCCTCACCGTGGCCGAGCTGGCGCTGGCCGGGCTGCCCGCGCTGCTCGTCCCCTACCCCTTCGCCGCCGACGACCACCAGACCGCCAACGCCAAGGCGCTGGCCGAGTCGGGTGCCGGTCGCTGCCTCGACTCGCGCCCCCTGGACATCCACGAGCTCACAGACGAGCTGACCGAGCTGCTCCTGGCCCCCGACACCCTCGCGCGCATGAGCGCCTCGGCCAGCGCACTCGCGCGGCCGAACGCCGCGCGCGACGTGGTCGACACCACCGCACGACTGCTTCGGGAGGGCGCGCCGTGAATCGCAAGTTCCGACGCATCCACTTCGTGGGCATCGGCGGCATCGGGATGTGCGGCATTGCCGAGCTGCTCGCCGGCCAGGGTTACCAGGTGACGGGCTCCGACCTCAAGGAAGGGCCGACGGTGGTGCGCCTGCGCTCGCTCGGCGTCGATGTATCGATCGGCCACGACCGCGTGAACGTCGGCGACGCCCAGGTGGTGGTCGCCTCTTCTGCGATCCGTCCCGACAACCCCGAGATCGTCCAGGCCCAGGCCAGCAAGATTCCGGTGATCCAGCGGGCCGAGATGCTCGCCGAGCTGATGCGCCTGAAGGATGGCATCGCGGTGGCGGGTAGCCACGGCAAGACCACGACCACGTCGCTGATCGCCCATGTGCTCGACGCCTGCGGGCTCGACCCCACCGCCGTGATCGGCGGCCGCGTCATGGGCACCGGCGCAGACCCCACCGGCGCGCGGCTCGGCCGCGGTGACATCCTGGTGGCGGAGGCCGACGAGAGTGACGGCTCGTTCCTGCGCCTCGCACCCGTCATCACCGTCATCACCAACATCGACCCGGAGCACCTGGATCACTATGGGAGCTTCGCGGCCGTCCAGCAGGCGTTCATCGAGTTC
>JAFDDG010000050.1 GCA_019310965.1 Deltaproteobacteria bacterium | reverse complement strand
TGCCACCGCTGCGGATGACGGCATACATCAGGAGGACTCCTCAGGGGTTACAGAGCGCGGAAGTATCGGCTTTTCCGCCTCCGCGTCAAGCGTCGCTGGCTCCGGCTCGGCGGCGGGGGGTGCTGCCGGCCCGGGGCTGCCTCCGGCTACCGCCAGGTCGCGCGGTGGCTCGTCGAGGGCTTCGCTCTCTGCCGGCCCGTCCGGCACCTCGAGGGCGGCTGCTTCATCCTGCGGGGGCTGTGAAGTCGCGTCCCGCGACGTCTCGACTGCTCCGGTGCCGCCGAGTGCGGCCACCGGCTCCGCTGCCGGTGCCTCCGCCGGCTCGGGCTGCTCGTCGCCTGCGGGCTCTGCCTCGGCCGCTTCTGCTGGCTCGGAGCCCGCTGCAGTGGCCGGCTCGGGCCTCAGCGTGGGCTCCGGCGGCTTCTCGTCAGCTCCACCGGCGGTCCCGCGTCCAGCGCGGTCAGCTCGAACTGCTCCTGGTGCTGGCCGGGCCGGGCCCGCACCTCGATCTGCCGGCCCAGCTGCTCACCGAGGGCGGCCACCGCCTTGCGCGCCTTGCCCAGCAGGATTTCCGCCACCTGCGGATGCACCGTCACGGCGATTTGCCGGCCGCAGAAGCGCGGCAGGTCGCGGCGGAACTCGCGCAGTACTTTGTAGGCCACGCTCTCCGCCGAGAGCACGTAGCCTCGGCCCTCGCAGTAGCTGCACGGCTCGCACAGCTGCTGCATCAGGTTCTCGCGGGTGCGTTTGCGCGTCATCTCCACGAGACCGAGCTCCGAGATCTTGAGCGTGTTGGTCTTCGCCTTGTCGGAGCGCAGCGCGTCCCTGAGGGCGCGGTAGACCTTCTCTCGGTTGCTCGCGCTCTCCATGTCGATGAGATCGATGATGATGAGCCCGCCGATGTTGCGGAAGCGCAGCTGGTTGACGACTTCCTTCACCGCCTCGAGATTTGTCTTGAGGACCGTCTCCTCGAGGTTCGCCTTGCCGACGAAGCGGCCGGTGTTCACGTCGATGGCGGTCAGCGCCTCGCTCTGATCGATGATCAGGTAGCCACCGGACTTGAGCGCCGCCTTGCGGCCGAGATTGGCGTCGATCTGCGATTCGATGCCGAAATGGTCGAAGATCGGCTCGATCGCCTCGTAGTGCTCGAGGGCCGGCTTCGGATCGGCGACGAAGCGCGACAAGAAGTCGCGCATCTTCTCGTAGGTCTCGGTGTCGTCGACGACGATGCGCTTGGTGCGGGAGTTCGCGAAGTCACGAATCACGCGCAGCGAGAGCGACAGCTCCTTGTACAGGTCGGCCGGCGCGCGGACCTCGTCCTTCTTGATCTGGATGTCATCCCAGGTCTGCGTCAGGTAGCGGATGTCGGCCTCGAGATCCTCGTCGCGCGTGCCCTGGCCGGCCGTGCGGATGATGAAGCCGAGGTCCTTGGGACGATACTTGCTGACGCTCTCGCGCAGCCGGCGCCGCTCCTTGTCAGAATCGATGCGGCGCGAGACGCCGACGCGCTTTTCCCACGGTGTCAGCACCAGGTGGCGCCCGGCGATCGAGAGGTGCGACGTGATGCGCGCGCCCTTGGTCCCGATGGGGTCCTTCGCGACCTGCACCACGATCTCCTGCCCCTCGCGGAGCACCGTGTCGATCCGGGGAGGCTGGCGTCCGTTGCGCCCGCGCCGACGTCCGCCCTCTTCCGCCCCCTCTCCGTTCTCGCCGACGTAATCGCCGGCGTAGAGAAATGCCGCCTTTTCGAGTCCGATGTCCACGAAAGCCGCCTGCATGCCGGGAAGCACCCGGGTCACGCGGCCCAACGTCACGGTGCCCGTGACGCTCGCATCGCTGTCGCGCTCGATGTAGAGCTCCGAGAACTGCCCTTGTTCGAGCAGGGCGACTCGGGTCTCACCAGCGCTTGCGTTGATCAGGATCTCGTTTTGAGCGGACTTCCCGCCTCGGGAATCCGACACGTTTCTCGCCTCCAATTTGGGCGAGCCGATTCGGGGAAATGATCGAAATTGTTCTCGCTCGCGATATTGGCGAGCGGCGGCGGGTCTAGCTCGGTTCCGGGGCCGCCAACGGCGGCTTCCAGGGGACGGGGCTTCTCTCTAATTCCCCGAAAAGACTAATAAAATCGTTGACTCGCACAGTTGTTGTCGTCTACCGTGGGATTCCAGCAGGCCAGTGGGATTCGAGTTCATCGTGAACACCCTGCTCCGAGCACTCCCGCCGCTCGTCCAGCAAGTTGTTCGTCCTCGCTCTGGCCTCGAACCCCGCATCCGCTCGGGGAGCCACTTGCTCCTTTCGAGTGGCCGCCTTCCGATGGATACGAGTCCGCAGGACCGCACCTAAAGTATTTGGTGAAGGTATGGAAACCGAACGCGAGGTCAAGTCCGATCCCCGCAGGGGGTTGCCGTCGGTCGAGCGGCTGGCGCGGGCCGTACGCCAAACCGGCTGCGAGCTGCCCGACTGGGCGCTGCGGGATGCAGCCCGGGGATTGCTCGAAGAAGAAAGAGAACGAGTTCGCGTTTCTTCTGGAGCAGCCACACTCGAGACCTTGATCGCCCGGGCTCGGGAACGGGCCGAGGCCCTGTGCCAGCCTCACCCGCGCCGGGTCGTAAACGCCACCGGTATCGTGCTGCATACCAATCTCGGCCGGGCGCCGCTGGCTCCCGGGGCGGCGCAGGCCGTGGCCGCCGCTGCGGCCGGTTACAGCGATCTCGAGTTCGACCTGCCCAGTGGCAAGCGCGGCGACCGCCAAGCGGCGGTGGCCGCGAAGCTGGCCCGGCTGGGCGGTTGCGAGGCCGCGCTGGTGGTGAACAACAACGCCGCCGCCGTCCTGCTGGCCCTCAACACCCTGGCCCGCGACCGCGAGGTGATCGTCTCCCGGGGCGAGCTGGTGGAGATCGGGGGCTCGTTCCGCGTACCGGAGATCATGCAGCGTGCCGGGGTGAAGCTCGTCGAAGTGGGCTCTACCAACCGCACCCACGCGGGCGACTATGCAGATTCTGTCGGGCCCGACACGGCGTTGCTGCTCAAGGTCCATCGCAGCAACTTTGCGCTGAGCGGCTTCACCGCCGAGGTCGGGCTGCCGGAGCTCGCCGCCATTGGCGCCGAGCACGGGCTGCCGCTGCTGGAAGACCTGGGCAGTGGCACCTTCGTCGAATTGCCGGGCCTGCCGCGGGAGGCCTTCGTACCGGCGCGCCTGCAGCTAGGTGCCGATCTCGTCTGTTTCTCCGGCGACAAGCTGCTGGGGGGCCCCCAGTCGGGGCTCTTGCTCGGCTCTGCGGAACGTATCAGCGAACTCCGGCGCAACCCGCTGGCCCGGGCGCTGCGCCTCGACAAGCTCTCCCTGGCGGCACTCGACTGGACCCTCGAGGCCTATCTGGTGGGCACGGCGGAGCGCGATCTACCGGTCCTGCGCCAGCTCAGCGAGCCCATCGGGCACCTCGAGAAGCGCGCCCGGGTGCTGGCCGAGCGGCTCGCCAAGCTCGCCGGGGCCTCGGCCCGCGTCGAAGCACGCGCAGAGCCGAGCCCGGTCGGCGGTGGCTCCGTGCCCGGGCTCGAACTCCCCGGTTGGGTCGTGGCCGTGGAGCCCGCGGCCGGTGCCGAGCGAGTCGTTGGACGCCTGCGCGCAGCCGCGGTGCCGGTGGTGGCGCGCGTACGCGATGCAAAAGTGCTGCTCGACGTGCGAACGCTCCTCGACGGGGATGCCGACGCGCTCGAGCAGGCGTTTCGGCACGCGCTGCGTTGAAGCGGGAGCGCGCTTCTCTTACGCTCTGCCGTCGAAGATGTTGAACACTACCGTCCTGGTTTTGAATCGTTCGTACATGCCGATTCACGTGACTTCGGCACGACGAGCCTTCACGCTGATCTACCAGGACGTGGCGCGTGCCGTCGACACGGAATACCAGACCTTCGACTTCGAAGCCTGGCGTCGGTTGCCCATGGACGACGGTTTCGACAGCGTCGGCACTCCGAGCGGGTCGTTGCGCGTGCCAAGAGTGATCGTTCTTCACCACTACGATCGCGTTCCGAAGCGCCACCTGCGCTACAGTCGGGTCAATGTGTTTGCACGTGACAAGTTCACGTGCCAGTACTGCGGCGCCCGTCCCCCCCGGTCGCAGCTGAACTTGGACCACGTGATCCCGCGCGCGCTGGGTGGCAAGACGACGTGGGAGAACGTGGTGGCGAGCTGCGTGGACTGCAATCGACGCAAGGGAGGGCGCACCCCGCATCAGGCGAGGTTCCGTCTGGCGCGAAAGCCGGAACGACCGCGCTGGACCCCGCTCGTCAACCTGGCGAATGCGGCCGCGCGACACGCCGACTGGTGTCCCTTCCTTGGCATCGTCGATGACGGTCTGCGGGCGAATGGGGCAGTCGACTGACAGCCACCGGGGGGTGGGCATGAGCGCAGAGTTGAGGAAGAGCGCGGCGCGCTTCCGGCCGGCAACGTCCGAGCCGAGGCTGGCGGCGCGTCCGCCTCGGATGATTCCGGTGGGCGGTGGCAAGGGCGGTGTCGGCAAGACGTTCGTGGTTGCGAACCTGGCGGTGTCGCTGGCGCGCATGGGACATCGGGTGGTGGCGGTCGACGCCGATCTCGAGGGGCCGAACCTGCACACCTGTCTGGGGCTCGCCAAGCCCCCCGTGAGCCTCGCAGACTACGTGGCCCACCGTGAAGAAGATCTCGGCAAGTTGCTGCTGGATTCATCGGTGCCGGGCCTGCACGTCATCGCAGGCACCCGCAGCAACCTGGCGACGCCACAGCCCGGTCATGCCCGCCGCGTGCAGCTGATTCGCGAGCTGCGGCGGCTCCCTGCGGACTTCGTGCTGCTCGATCTCGGCGCCGGCATGCATCCCGCGGTGGTCGACTATTTCATGGTGAGTGACGACGGGTTGCTCGTGATCGCGCCGGAGCCCACCTCCGTCGAGAACGCGTACGCCTTCCTGCGGGCTGCCTTCTACCGTCGACTGCGTCTCGCCATGGCATCTCACGACGTGCGCAGCCTGGTGACCCTTGCGATGGACGAGCAGAACGAGCGCGGCATCCGCACGCCGCTGGAGCTATTGCGCGAGATCGAGGCGTTGGATCCCAGCGAAGGTGCGCATTTCGTCGAGACGATGCGTGCCTTCCGCCCGCGCATCGTGATCAATGAAGTGCGCACGGCGGAAGACGTGAAGCTCGGCTTCTCGGTGAAGAGCGTGTGCCGGAAGTATTTTGGCATCGAGGCCGAGTACCTCGGCTACGTGAGTCACGACGCGGATGCACGCAAGGCGGTGCGCGGGCGGCGGCCTCTGGTCGACCTCTCGCCACGCTCCGATGCCTCGAACTATCTCCGACGTGTGGCGCGCAAGCTGGCGGATTTGCCGAGTGCGCGCGGTTGAACCCTCGAGTTGCTTGACCTCGGGAGTCCCATGAAATCCCTGACCGACCTCGATTACTACGAAATTCTCGAGATTTCACCCGACACGCCGGTGTCGGGTGTCGAACGCGCCTACCAGCTGGCCCTGGCCACCTACGCCGAAGATTCCCTGGCCGGCTATTCGGTGTTCGAGTCCGGCGACGCGGCCACCATGCGCGAACGCATCGAGACCGCCTACCGCGTGCTCTCCGATGCGGAGGCCCGCATCGGCTACGATGCGACGCTCGTGACCGAAATCGAGGCGCAGACCCCAAGCGTCGCGGACTCCTTGCCGCCGCTCGCCGCCACGCTGCCGGAGACACTCTCCGAGATCGAGCCGCTCGAGGCATTCGACGAGGATTCCAATGACTACGATGGCTCGCGCCTGCGCCGTTCGCGTCTGCGCCGCGGCCTCGAGATCGAGAGTGTGGCCCAGGTGACGAAGGTCAACCCGACGTACCTGCGCTTTCTCGAGGAGGAACGTTTCGCGGATCTTCCGCCGCGGGTCTACGTGCGCGGCTTCTTGATGGCCTTCGCGACGTGCGTCGGCCTCGACCCGCACGCTGTCGCGGGCAGTTACCTCGTGCGTTTCGACGATGCGACGAAGGCAGTGTCGCGCCGCTTCCGGGGCGCCTGACCCCGCGCGGTGCAGCGCAGCTGGATCGTCTCCGAAGGCGACTCGGGCGATCGTCTGGATGTGGCGTTGGCCGCCCTGGCCGACATCACGCGTTCGCAGGCGAGGCGTTGGATCGAGGCGGAACGCGTGACGTTGAATGCTGGCGCGGCACGCGCGAGCCAGCGCGTGCAGGAGGGTGACATCGTCACCGCCGAGCCGCCGGATCCGCTGCCATCGCCGCTCACACCCGAGCCGATTGCGCTCGCCGTGCTGTACGAAGACGCAGACCTGATCGTGATCGACAAACCGGCCGGCCTCGTCGTGCACCCCGGGCCGGGCCATGCGAGCGGCACGCTGGTGAATGCACTGCTCCACCACTGCGGCGATCTCGCCGGCGTCGGAGGCGTGTTGCGGCCGGGCATCGTGCACCGGCTCGATCGCGGCACCTCCGGGGTGATGCTGGCGGCCAAGCACGACGCGGCGCACGCGCACCTTTCCGCCCAGTTTCGAGAGCACTCGATCGAACGCGAGTACCGCGCGCTGGTGCGCGGCGTGCCGACTGCCGACGCCGGCCGCGTCGATCGCGCCATCGGTCGCCATCGCAGCGAACGCAAGCGAATGTCGGTGCACACGGCTGCCGGTCGCGAGGCGCACACGGCCTGGCGCGTGCTGCGACGTTTTTCAGAAGCCGAGTGCAGCTGGTTGTCGGTGCTGCCCGAAACCGGGCGTACGCACCAGATCCGTGTGCACCTCGCCTCGGTCGGGCTGCCGATCATGGGCGATCCCGTGTACGGGCGTCGCGGAGCGAAGGCGGGTGCGGCACTCGCGCGTCCGGCGCTGCATGCTGCGCGCCTGGGCTTCGAACATCCGACCTCCGGCGCGCGCATGGCGTTCGAGGCGGTGCTGCCCGCCGATCTCACGGCGTTGCTCGCTGCTCTGGAGGCGGGAGAAAGGTGAGCGCTGTGTTGACGGATCCGCTGCTCGCGAGCCTCGTGCCGGCACACGGTTTCGGTACCCGCGACGCACTGCCGCCCGAGCCGCTGGTACGCCCCAAGCAGGTGCACGGTGACCGCGTCGTGGATGCGCTCGTCTGTCGTGCGGCCGCTCAGCCGCCGGAGGCCGATGCGATCGTGTCCGCCGAGTCGGAGTTCGCGATCGCCGTCGTGACCGCCGATTGCGTTCCGATCCTGCTGTCGGCGCCGGACGGTGCGGTGGTAGCGGCGCTGCACGCGGGTTGGCGCGGGTTGGCGGCCGGCGTGGTTGCGGCGGGTGTCGCCGCGCTGCTCGCGCGCGCGGGTTGCTCCGGTGCTGCCTGCCTTGCCGCCATCGGGCCGCACATCGGGCCGTGTTGTTATGAGGTGGACGAGCCGGTGCTAGCGGCCCTCGATGCGGGACTCGGCGCTCCGGCGCGGGCAGCGGCGCGCGCCACGCGCCCCGGACACGCCCGGCTCGATCTCGGCGCGCTCTGCCGGGCCGCGCTGCGCGATGCCTGCCTGCCGGAGGCCGCCATTGGCACGACCGCCGCCGTCTGTACGGCCTGCGACCCTCGGCGTTTTCACAGCTATCGCAGGGATGGTCCGCGCTCGGGGCGGTTGGTCCATTTCATCCGCGCCGCGCCGCGGGGTTGACACCGCAGGGACGTCGCCTTAGCTTGCTTGTTACTTCCATCGGCCGTTTCTGGAGGTATCTCGCCCTCCTCGAGAGTCCCGTCGGCCGAACTCCCAGAAATCAGATGGGTCGCTGCAAGCGCCGCCACGGCCCCTGAGGTTTTCGGTCAACTTTTGGCCGCAGAAATCCGAACCAGATAGCCGGAGCACCGAAGCACATCCTTCGAGCCCGACCCGGGATTCGCGTACGGCCCAACTGCTGCCGTTCCAGCGATTGTCTGTCGCCGTCCCGGCCGGATCCGACCTCTACGCCCACCCTCCCGAATTCATAATCGATCCACACCCATCGAACCCCACACAAGCGAGACCATCCGTGACCAGCCAACGCGCGAGCGATAGCACTTCGTCCCAGGGTACGGGCGCCGGCCAGGGCCAAGCACG
The DNA here is from genome assembly GCA_019310965.1 of Deltaproteobacteria bacterium. Taxonomy (GTDB): domain Bacteria; phylum Myxococcota_A; class UBA9160; order UBA9160; family SMWR01. Next base: position 23,876 of record JAFDDG010000050.1, on the reverse strand, counting down.
CCGTGGGAGAGGCCGCGGCCGCAGCCGTCGAGGCGGCAACGGCGCGCGCGATCCGCGCCAGAGCCATGCTTCGGAGTTCCCGGACGACGACTTCAGCGATGAGGACATGATCGATACGGACGAGGACGCCGGCGATCGGATGTACGTGTCCGAGATCAAGGCGAAGTCCATGCAGGAGCTCGCCGAGCTGGCCGAATCGCTCGAAGTCGAGAACGCTGCGGGGCTGCGCAAGCAGGATCTGATCTTCCAGATCTTGAGAGCCCAGACCGCCAACGAGGGCAAGATCTACGCGGAGGGCGTGCTCGAGACGCTGCCCGACGGCTTTGGCTTCTTGCGTGCACCGGACCAGAACTATCTGGCGGGACCGGATGATGTCTACGTATCTCCGTCGCAGATCCGCCGTTTCAGCCTCCGCACTGGCGACGGTGTGAAGGGCCAGATTCGCCCGCCGAAGGAGGGCGAGCGTTATTTCGCCCTGCTCAAGGTGAACTCCATCAATCACGAGGCGCCGGAGGCGACGCGCCACAAGATTCTCTTCGACAACCTGACGCCCCTCTACCCGCTGGAAAAATTCGGGATGGAGTCGGCCAGCGGCGGCCACACGACGCGCATCATCGATCTCGTAGCGCCCATCGGAAAGGGCCAGCGCGCGCTGATCACTTCGCCGCCGAAGGCGGGCAAGACGATGATCCTGAAGGACATCGCCAATGCCATCGCCGAGAACTACCCCGAGGTGGTGCTGATCGTGCTGCTGATCGACGAGCGGCCCGAGGAAGTCACGGACATGCAGCGCAATGTGAAGGCCGAAGTGATCTCCTCGACCTTCGACGAGCCGGCGACCCGCCACGTGCAGGTGGCTGACATGGTGATAGAGAAGGCCAAGCGCCTGGTGGAGCACAAGCGCGACGTGGTGATCCTGCTCGACTCGATCACCCGGCTCGCGCGCGCCCACAACACTGTGGTGCCGCACTCGGGCAAGATTCTCTCCGGTGGCGTCGACTCGAATGCGTTGCAGAAGCCCAAGCGCTTCTTCGGCGCGGCGCGCAACGTGGAAGAGGGCGGCAGCCTCACCATCATCGGGACGGCGCTCATCGACACCGGCTCGCGTATGGACGAGGTGATCTTCGAGGAGTTCAAGGGCACCGGCAACAGCGAGATCGTGCTCGACCGCAAGCTCGCAGACCGCCGCACCTATCCGGCCATCGACATCAACCGCTCGGCCACGCGCCGCGAGGAGTTGCTGATGCCGGAGGACCAGCTCAACCGCATGTACATCCTGAGAAAGGTGTTGCAGCCGTTGTCACCGGTGGACTCGATGGAGTTTCTCATCGAGAAGATCAAGGTGACGGAGAGCAACGAGGAGTTTCTGGAGTCGATGAACTCCTGAGGCGGCTGCTGTTGCCGGTTGCCATGGCCGGGGTCGAAGGCGCTGTCGTGCTCATGCGCCGGCGCCCCCTGCTCCGCGGTCAGGAGTTCGCGGTGCGGTGTCGGGGCGCCTCTGCTTCCGCGCGCCAGCGCCTTCGACCCCGGCCCCACACCATCGAGGCGTTCGGCCCGGCCCGAATCGCTGACGCGAGAGTGGACTCGCACCGGGCTCACCTCGGTCTTCTCGCATCGGGGGTGTTCCGGAGCGGGGGCGCCCTCGCCGATCGGCTTTTTCCGTGTTCGGGCCGATCGTGTCGGGTGTGGGGGGTTGGGGGGTTCCGGGGTAACCTGGGGGGTCTCGCCCCCCGGCGGGGTTCGATGTCGGATTTACTGGAAAAGATTGGGGTTTTCGAGGCTCGGGCGAGTGAGCTGGAGGCGAAGCTCGCCGATCCGGGGCTGGGGAAGGACCGCAAGGCGTTTGCGGCACTCGGCAGGGAGCTGGCCGCTCTGCGGCCGGTGGTCGAGACGGGGGAGAAGTTCCGGAGCGCTCACGCGGGGCTCGCCGACGCGAAGGCGATGCTCGACGATCCGGATTCGGAGGTGCAGGAGCTGGCCCGCGGCGAGGCTGCGGAGCTTTCCGCGCAGCTCGAGGCACTCGATCAGGAGCTGCGGCTGCTGCTGGTGCCCGGCGACCCGAACGACGCGAAGAACGTGATCCTCGAGATCCGTGCTGGCACCGGCGGCGACGAGGCGGCGCTCTTCGCCGGTGACCTGTTTCGCATGTACTCCCGCTACGCCGAAAAGCAGGGCTGGAAGGTCGAGTCGCTTTCACTCTCGGACAGTGCTTCCGGCGGCATGAAGGAAGGCATCTTCATGGTCGCCGGATCCCGGGTGTTCAGTCGCCTCAAGCACGAGCGCGGCGTGCACCGTGTGCAGCGCGTGCCGGCCACCGAATCCCAGGGGCGCATCCATACCTCCACCGCCACCGTGGCGGTGTTGCCCGAAGCGGAGGAGGTCGATCTCGAGATCGAAGCCAAGGATCTGCGCATCGACGTCTACCGCGCGTCGGGGCCCGGTGGACAGAGCGTCAATACGACCGACTCTGCGGTGCGCGTCACACATGAGCCGAGCGGGCTCGTGGTGCAGTGCCAGGACGAGAAGAGCCAGCACAAGAACAAGGCCAAGGCGCTCAAGATTCTGCGCTCGCGGCTCTTCGATCACGTGCAGCAGAAGCTCGCGGACGAACGCGCCGACGCACGCCGGGGGCAGGTGGGTGGCGGCGAGCGCGCCGAGAAGATTCGCACCTACAACTTTCCGCAGTCGCGGATCACCGATCACCGCGCGGCCGTGACTCTTCACCGTCTCGATGATGTCATGGAAGGTGAGCTCGACGAGCTGCTGGATGCAGTGCAGCTCCACATGGCTGCAGAAGCCGAGCAGGCGGCTCTCGGATCATGAGCGCCATCACGCCGAGCTCGAACACGGTCACGACGCTCACGACCTGGACCATCCTCGATCTTCTGCAGTGGACCCAGAAGTATTTCGCGGAGAAGGGCATCGATACCGCGCGGCTCGATGCGGAGTGCCTGCTCGCGTTCGTTCTCGGCGTCGACCGCATGCGGCTCTACATCGACTACGAGAAGCCCGTCGGTGAGGCCGAGCGCGCGACCCTTCGCGAGCTGGTACGCCGGCGCGGCACGGATCGGGTGCCGGTGGCGCAGATCATCGGCAGCAAGGAGTTCTGGTCGCTCGACCTGCGTGTGACGGCGGACGTGCTGACGCCGCGGCCGGATACGGAGACGCTGGTGAGCGCCGCTCTCGGCCTGCTGCCGGACGATCGGGCGCCAGCCCGTATCCTCGAGATCGGCACTGGTTCCGGTGCCGTCGCGTTGGCGCTGGCGAGCGAGCGACCCCGGGCGCAGGTCGTGGCGTCGGATGTGTCGGCCCCGGCGCTGGCGGTGGCCCGCGAGAATGCGGAACGCTGTGGCTTGCTGGATCGTGTGGAGCTGCGCCAGGGAGCCCTCTTCGAGCCGGTGGCCGGCCAGCGCTTCGATCTGGTGGTGTCGAACCCGCCCTATCTAGCCGAGGCAGAGCGCCCCTCACTGGCCCCGGAGTTGGCTCACGAGCCCGATGGTGCGCTCTTCGCCGGTCCGCAGGGGCTCGAGGTACTCGAGCCGCTCGTTAGGCAGGCGCCCGACGCGTTGGTTCCCGGCGGCGGTCTGGTGGTGGAATGCGACCCGCGCCAGGCCGATCGGGTGGCGGGGTGGTGCCGGGAGGCCGGGTTGCTTAGCGTCACGAAACACCGCGATCTGGCCGGTCGGGATCGGGTCGTGGCCGCAAGGGGGGGCGGCTGATGGATCGTATCGTGGTACGCGGTGGAACTCGTCTGGCGGGCGAGGTCACCGTCTCCGGTTCCAAGAATTCCGCGCTGGCGCTGATGTGTGCGGCGTTGCTCGCCGAGGGCGAGACCCGGCTGCGCAACGTGCCCCGGCTGCGCGACATCGAGGCCATGCTCGATCTGTTGCGGGCGCTCGGCGCGCGCGCCGAGTGGGCCGGCGATCACGAGATGTGCATCGACGGCTCCAGCATCTCGAACCCCGAAGCGCCCTACGAGCTGGTGCGAAAGATGCGAGCCTCGTTCATGGTGCTCGGGCCGCTGCTTGCGCGCTTCGGAAGCGCGCGGGTATCCGAGCCTGGTGGCTGCGCCATCGGCGTGCGTCCGATTGATCAGCACCTGAAGGGTCTGCGCGCGCTCGGCGCCAAGGTGCGGCTCGATCACGGTGTCGTCGAGGCGACCACTTCGGGGCTGTGCGGCGGCCGCGTGGTCTTCGATTTGAACACCGTGAACGGCACTCAGAACGTCATGATGGCGTCCGTGCTCGCTTCCGGCGAGACGGTGCTCGAGAACGCCGCGCGCGAACCGGAGGTGGTCGAACTCGCGGACGTGCTGAGCCGCATGGGTGCCGACGTGCGCGGCGCCGGCGGTGACCGCATCACGATCCGCGGCGTGAGCGCGCTGCGCGGCATCGAACACCAGGTCTCGGGCGACCGCATCGAGGCCGGCACCCTGTTGTGCGCGGGGCTCGCGACTCGCGGCGACGTGACGGTGACGGGCATCGACACCTCGAGCCTGGAATCCACCCTCGACAAGCTCCAGGAGGCGGGTGCCACGCTCACCACCGAGCCCTCGCGCGTGCGCGCGGAGGTCGGCGGGGGGCGGCTGTGCGAGGTGCAGGCAGTGACAGCGCCCTTCCCGGGTTTTCCCACCGACATGCAGGCGCAGCTGATGGCGCTGGTCTGCACCGCCGAGGGCTCCTCGGTGATCACCGAGCGGGTCTTCGAGAACCGTTTCATGCACGTGCCGGAGCTCCAGCGCATGGGCGCCGATATCTCGCTGGCGGGCCGGGCGGCCCACGTGCGCGGTGTGCCCCGGCTCGGCGGTGCGCCGGTGATGGCGACGGATCTACGGGCCTCTGCGGGGCTCATCGTGGCGGCGCTGGCCGCAGAGGGTGACACTACCGTCAATCGCGTCTATCACATCGACCGGGGCTACGAGCGGATCGAGGAGAAGCTCCGCGGACTTGGCGCCGAGATCCGGCGGGAGGGCTGACCATGGCGGCACGCAGCACCGCGAAGGGTGTTCTCCCCATCCTCAAGAGCGACGACGCCGGCTTCGAGAAGGCCTTCGAGAGGCTCGAGCGGCGCCGTGAGGAGGGTGCCGCGGATATCGAACGCGCTGTGCGCAAGATCATCGACGGCGTGCGCAACGGCGGCGACAAGGAGCTCTTGGCCAGTATCGAGAAGTTCGACGGTGCCTCGCTCGACGCGGTGGAGGTTGCCCGCGACGAATGGGATGCTGGCGTCGACCAGGTCGATCCGGCCGATCGCGCGGCCCTGGGCAAGGCTGCCATGCGCGTGCGCGATTTTCACCGTCGTCGGATCCCCTCGAGCTGGGAGATGCGCGAAGAGGGCGGCGGATTGTTCGGCTACCGCGTGCGTCCGCTCGCTCGCGTCGGCCTCTACGTGCCCGGCGGAAAAGCTCTCTACCCGTCGACGGTCATCATGAACGCCGTGCCGGCGTCGTGCGTCGAGGTGCCGGAGATCGTGATGGCGACGCCCCCCCGCCCGGACGGCACGGTCGCGCCCGAGGTGTTGCTTGCGGCGCGGGTCGCCGGCGTGCACAGGGTGTTCAAGATGGGCGGCGCCCACGCTGTGGCGGCGCTCGCCTTCGGTACCGAGAGCGTGCCGCGGGTGGACAAGATCACCGGCCCGGGAAGCGTCTGGGTGACGACCGCCAAGCGCCTCGTGTTCGGCGAGGTGGCGATCGACAGCGAGGCGGGCCCCACCGAGGTGGTGGTGGTGGCCGACAAGACCGCGACCCCCGCCTGGGTGGCCGCGGATCTGCTCTCCCAGGCCGAGCACGACGAGCTGGCCACGGCCATCCTGATCACGCCGGTGAAGAGCATGGCGACGCGGGTGCAGGACCAGCTGGCCAAGCAGCTCAAGGATCTCGACCGTTCCAAGACGATCAAGAAGGCCCTCGCCGGACGCAGCGCCATCATCGTGACCAAGAACCTCGACGAGAGCATCGAACTCGCCAATCGCTACGCGCCCGAGCATCTGGTGCTGGCCGTGGATGATCCCGACGGCTGCCTGAAGCAGGTGCGCAATGCCGGGGCGGTTTTCCTCGGGCACTACACGCCGGTGGCGGTGGGAGACTACCTGGCTGGCCCGAACCACGTGCTGCCCACCGGCGGTACGGCGCGTTTCTTCTCGCCGCTCGGCGTCGAGGATTTCCTGAAGCGCTCCAGCGTGGTGCGCTTCGAACCGCCCAAGCTGCGAGAGCTCGGCGCCGACGTGATGCGGCTGGCAGAGCTCGAGGGCCTGACCGGCCACGCAAAGTCGGTGGAGCTGCGGCTCCAGAAGATCCGCAAGGTTCGCCGGGAGCGCGAGGCGGCCCGCGCGGAAGCGGATCTCGAGCTGTGAGTGCGAAACGCACGGCCACGGCGGACCGCAAGACCAAGGAGACCGATGTCCACGTCGAGATCGATCTCGACGGCAAGGGGGAGTACGAGGTCTCCACGGGCATCGCCTTCTTCGATCACATGCTCGAATCGTTCGCGAAGCACGGCCTGTTCGACCTGCGCCTCACCTCCAAGGGCGACCTGAACGTCGATACGCACCACACGGTCGAAGACGTGGGCATCACCCTCGGCCGGGCGGTGCGCGACGCGCTCGGCAATGCGGCGGGCATCCGGCGCTTCGGGACGCAGGTGCTGCCGATGGCCGAGGCGAAAGTCGAGATCTCGGTCGATGTCTCGAACCGGCCTTATCTCGTGTACCGGGTCGCGCTCGACAACGACCGCATTGGCGACTTCGACGCGTCGCTCGCTGAGGACTTCCTCTACGCGTTCTCCCAGAACGCCGGGCTGGATCTGCATGTGGAGCTGCGTTACGGGCGCAACCCGCACCACGTGGTGGAGGCGATTTTCAAGGGTACCGCCCGCGCCTTGCGCGAGGCCGTCGCCCTCGACCCCCAGGAATCCGGTCTGCCGACCGTCAAGGGCGCTCTCTAGAGAATTCGGGACGCGCCCTTGCTCGTCTTCTCTTCGGGGCCAATCACGACGGTCGAGCGGCGACTGCTGGAGAGGCTTCGTCCTCCACGGCTGGCCCGGGAGTCGCCGCTTGCACCCGGTCCGTCACACCCAGCGCTGGGCTAGCATCCGGCCATGGCCGCCAGCCCCCCCAGCGTGGCCGTCGTCGACTATGGCGCCGGGAATCTGCGGAGCGTGACGAAGGCGCTCGAGCGCAGCGGTGCGCGCGCGGAAGTGGTGGCGGATCCCGAGGGCCTCCGGGCTGCCGACGCGGTGGTTCTGCCCGGGGCCGGGGCGTTCGCGGATGCCGCCCGCAGCTTGCGCGACAAGGGCCTGGCCGACGCGATCGTGGAGTCGGTGCAGGCCGGCACGCCGTACCTGGGGTTGTGCCTGGGGCTGCAGCTGCTGTTCGACGAGAGCGACGAGCACGGAGTGACGCGCGGGCTCGGGATGCTGCCGGGACGGGTCGAGCGATTTCCAGAGAAGGCTGCGGATGGCGAGGTGCTGCGAGTGCCGCACATCGGCTGGAACGCTGTGCGTTTCTGCGGTGAACACCCGGTGCTCGAGCGCTTGCCCGACGAGGAATGCTTCTACTTCGTGCACTCGTATCGCGCGATTCCCGCGCGGGAGGGCGATACTGTGGGCTGGACGTCGTATGGCGGGGATTTCACTTCGGCCGTGGCGCGAGGCAATGTCGTGGCCGTGCAGTTCCACCCGGAGAAGAGTCAGTCGGCGGGAAAGAAGCTGCTCGACGCCTTCGTGGGCTGGGTGGCTTCATGCGCGTGACACGCTGCGTTTTCGCCTGCCTTGCGCTGCTGTTGATGAGCGCGTGTCAGCAGCTGACGAATCCGACGATCGTCGACCAACAGACGTTCTCGGCGTCGGCTGGGTCCCTGAACAAGCTGGCAGTGATGCCGTTTGCCGCACGCGCCGGCGTGGTGCGCGACTCCGCCTTGATCGGCGTCACCGACGAGCAGGCGGCGGATCTCGTGGCCCGCTTTGCGGCAGAGGCGCTGCACGCCGAGGGCTTGAGTGTGGTGCCGGCTAGCGACATGGCCGCGGTATTCGCGAACCAGGGCCGTGCCGTGCCGCGCCGCGACGCGAAGCGTGCCGCGGAAGTGGCGGGGGTGGAATTCGGCGCCACGTCGGTGTTGATGGGGCAGCTCGTCCGCTGGCGTGAACGCAGGGGTGAGGCGCTGGGTGCCGAGCACCCGGCCAGTGTCGCCTTTCAGATGACCCTGCACGAGGTGCCCACGGGGCGTCGTCTGTGGACGTCGCGTTTCGATCACACCCAGCGCACCCTCACCGCCGATCCGCTGGTCGCGCGCAAGTATCCCGGCCGGGGCACGCGTTTTCTCACCGGTGCCCAGCTGGCGCGTTGGGGCATGCGCGACGCCGTGACTTCATTGGTCGAGGGGCAGTGGCGCACTTCGAATTGATACCGGCCATCGATCTGCTCGGGGGGTGCTGTGTGCGCCTCTCCCAGGGGCGCTACGACTCGGCCACGGTCTACGGCGACGACCCGGGCTCCGTGGCGGCGGGCTTCGTGCGCCAGTCGATCAAGCGGCTCCACGTGGTGGACCTCGATGGCGCCAAGGCGGGTGCGCCCGTGAACGAAGCCGCGGTGCGCAGCATCACCGCACAGGCCGGCAAAGTGCCGGTGCAGCTCGGTGGTGGCATCCGCACGCTCGAGGCGGTCGAGGCCGCGCTCGGTTGGGGCGTCGACCGCGTGATCCTGGGTACCGTCGCACTGCGCGAGCCCGAGCTGGTGAAGCGGGCCGCGGCTCGCTTCCCAGGGCGCGTCGTCGTCGGCATCGACGCCAAGGATGGCCGAGTCGCCGTCGAGGGCTGGCTCGAAACCAGCGAGACCCGGGCTGCGGAACTCGCGCCGCGGTTCGAGCGGGCCGGTGTGGCGGCCATCGTCTACACCGACATCGCAAGGGACGGAATGTTGAGCGGGCCGAATCTCGAGGCGACGGCGGAACTGGCGGACGCGGTTTCCATCCCGGTGATCGTGTCCGGCGGCGTCTCGTCGCAGGATGATCTCGTCGCCGCGGCTGCGCTCGCGCCGCGGGGCATTGCCGGAGCCATCATCGGCCGTGCGCTCTACACCGGTGACGTGGATCTCGCCTCGGCCCTGGAGCGCGTGGCATGCTCCTGAAACGCATCATCCCGTGTCTCGATGTCGCCAACGGCCGCGTCGTGAAGGGCGTGCAGTACGTCGACCACGTCGACGCCGGTGATCCGGTCGAAGTGGCGCAGATGTACGACGAACAGGAAGCAGACGAGATCACCTTCCTCGACATCACCGCCAGCCACGAAGAGCGGCGCATCCTCTTCGATGTGGTGACGCGCACGGCGGAGAGCGTGTTCATGCCGCTCACGGTGGGTGGCGGCGTGCGCGGATTGCAGGACGTGCGCGACCTGCTGAATGCCGGGGCCGACAAGGTCTCGATCATGACCGCCGCGGTGCACGACCCGGACCTGGTGGGCGACGCTGCCGTCAAGATCGGCAGCGCCAACCTGGTGGTGGCGATCGATGCGCGGCGCATCGCTGAAGATGCGGTGCTGGTTCCGAGCGAGCACGGGGGCGGCGTGGAAAGGCCCCGGGGCGCCTCCCTCGCGCCTGTGGAACCAGGGCAATCGAAATGGGAGGTCTGCACCCACGGCGGTCGGCGCCCCACCGGCATCGATGCGGTGGGCTGGGCACGGGCCATGGCGGAGGCCGGCGCCGGCGAGATCCTGCTCACCAGCATGGATCGTGACGGCACGAAGAGAGGCTACGACCTCGAGATCCTGCGGGCGGTGACCGACGCAATTCCGATCCCGGTCATCGCCTCGGGCGGCGGCGGCAGTGCCGAGGATCTGGCGGCGGCGCTGTCGGATGCCCCGGAAGGCGGACACTGCCAGGCGGCGCTGGCCGCCTCGATCTTCCACTTCAAGGAGACCACGGTTTCGGAGGTGAAACGGAAGCTTTTGGCGCTAGGCGTGCCCGTTCGCGCCCCGTGTTGATGCCCCTGGGGTGCTGCGCTAACGTGCAAAGCCGCAGGGGAAACACGTGAAAGTTGGCGTCTTTCAAGTGTTTTTTGGGTTTTTCGAGGCGGGTGCAGGACCCGCAACATCCGACACAGCGGTGCACGAGACACCACTACATCTAGGTTTTGGAACGGGGTTCTAGAGCCCCTCGGAGCATGTATGCCCGTCATCAAAATCCGCGACAACGAGCCCTTTGAGATCGCCATGAAGCGCTTCAAGAAGCAGTGCGAAAAGGCGGGGATCCTCAGCGAGCTCAAGCGTCGCGAGTACTACGACAAGCCGAGCATCCGCAAGAAGAAGAAGGCTGCTGCGGCCCGTAAACGCGCCCTCAAGAAGCAGCGAAGGGTCGCGCGGTAGAGAGCAGGGCCAAGGTCGGGGGCTGAGCGATTGGGACGCATCCCGGACGAAATCATCGAGCTGGTCAGAGATCGAGTCGACATCGTCGATCTCGTCGGCCGGTTCGTGAGTCTCAAGTCCGCGGGTCGCAACCACAAAGGTCTCTGTCCCTTTCACGACGAGAAGACTCCGTCGTTCGTCGTGACGCCCGATCGCGGCACCTTCAAGTGCTTCGGTTGCGGCGAGGGTGGCAACGCCTTCAGCTTCTTGATGCGCATGGAGAACCTCTCCTTTCCGGAGGCCGTGCGTGCGCTGGCCGGCGAACACGGCATCACGGTGCCGGAGACGAGCGGTGGCGATGCCAGCAGCTCGAAGCCGCTCTTCGAGGCAAATCGCATCGCGCAAGAGACTTTCAGCGGCGCTCTCCACGTGGAGGGAAGTCCGGGCGAGCGCTACCTCCACGAGCGCGGCATCGATGCCACCGCGATCCAGCATTTCGAGATCGGCTACGCGCCGGACAGCTGGGAGACGGTGAGTGACGCGCTGAAGCAGGCGGGGGTGCCGGGCGATGTCGGTGAACGCGCCGGCCTGCTGAAGCCCGGGCGAAAGGGCGGTCACTACGATCTTCTGCGGGGTCGCGTCACGTTTCCGATCCGCGACGTGCGCGGTCGCGTGATCGGCTTCGGCGGGCGGGCGCTCGGCTCGGACCAGGAGCCCAAGTATCTGAACACGCCGGAGAGCCCGATCTTTCACAAACGGCGCTCGTTCTTCGGCTTCCCCGCGTCACTCGAGCCGATCCGCCGCGAGGGGCGTGTGGTGGTCGTCGAGGGCTATTTCGATCTGGTCGCGCTCTACCGTGCGGACATCCACGGCGGCGTCGCGAGCTGCGGCACGGCGGTCACCGAAGACCACGCCCGCGAGCTGCGGCGCCGTACCCGCAAAGTGGTGCTGCTCTTCGACGGCGACGAGGCGGGCCAGAAAGCGATGGAGCGCGCCCTCGAGGTCCTTTTGCCTGCGGAGCTTCGGGTGCACGCGGGGGTGCTGCCGCCCGGCGAGGATCCGGAGGACTTCCTGGTGCGTGAGGGCCCGGAGGCCCTGCGCGCGCTCGTCGACGCTGCGCCCGAGGCGCTCGAGGTGGCCATGCAGCGCGCCGTCTCCGCGGGTGTCAGCTCACCGGCCGCGAAAGCGGACGCCGTGGCGGCGATTGCACCGCTGCTCGTGCACCTGGCGTCGCCGGTGGAGCGGGGTGCCTGGGAGGAGCGACTGGCGCTATTTGTTGGCGCCAACCCCGACGATGTGCGGGCGGCCGTGCGTACCCAGCGCGGTGGCGGCAATGCCCACGACGCGGTTCCGATTGCGCCGCGCTTCGAAGCGGCCGAGCTGCGCAAGCTCAAGCAGCTGGCGCGCAGCCTCGTCGAGCACCCGCATCTGGCGCCCCGTGTGAGTTCCGGTGCGTTCCCCGATGCCGGCGGCGCTCCGGTGATCGAGCTGCTCCACCGACTGGTGGGCGCTGCCGTCGCCGAACGCCGGGTCGATCTCGAGGAGATCTCGCAAGGCATCTCCGAGGAGGCGCGTTCCCTCCTCTACGCGCTGGCCTCCGACGACCACCCCCTCGAAGAAGCGGTGGCCGAGCGCACCATCGATGATACGAACCGCTGGCTGGCCGACCGCGAGGCGCGCGCGCAACAGCGCGACTTGACGGCGAAGCTGCGCGGCGGCGGCGACGACGCATTCGAAATCCTCCGAGCGAAGCAGGCAGCGGCGACACTGCCCCCCAACGCGAGGACGCACTGATGCCACCAAGAGACTGATTCGGCCGGCACACGCCACCGAAACGCTGAAAACCCCAGATCGAGAGGACTCCCCCCCCATGGCGCCCCCCGGAATTTCCGAGAACACCTCCCCCCGATCCGAAACAGCGCTCAGAAAAGCTGGGCGGAAGACGCGAGCCAAGCGGCCGCCGATTCCGGTGAACGCGGAGGGCAAGCCGCTTCGCAAGCCCGCTCCGGCGCAGCGCGCGTCAGATCTCGATGGCCCCACCAACGATCCCGTGCGCGTCTACCTGCGTGAGATGGGCCAGGTGTCGCTGCTCACTCGCGAGGGCGAGGTCGAGATTGCCATGCGCATCGAAGCCGGTGTCTTCGATCGCCAGCACGCGGCGGTCGGCAACCCTTGGGGCGTCAATCGGGTTCTCGATCTCTCGGAGTCGCTCAAGAGAAACGACATCGAGCTCAAGAGCGTGCTTGACGGCCTGGACGATCCCGAGCCGGAGAAGTCGCCGGAGGAACGCCGCAAGGATTTCTTCCAGAAGGTCGCGAAGGTGCGTCGCCTCGACGCCGAAGTCTCGAAGAAGCAGGCGTCGATCGCCAACCGTCGCACCAGCGACGAGACGCGGGAGCGGCTGCGGGCCGAGGTCGACACGCTTTACGGACAGATGCTGGCGGGGCTGCGGGAGACGCGTTTCTCCAAGGCGCGTTTTCTGGCCTTGATCGCCGAGTTCGGCGAATTTGGCGAGCGGCTGCGTGGCCTGGAAGCAAAGGAGCGCCAGGCGGTGCGCGGCTATGGCGTGAAGCCCGACGCGTTCGAAGAGCTCGCCACCATGTCGACTCGCCGCAGCAAGAAGGCCAAGGAGGCGCTCGCGACGCTCGGAGGCAACGCCGATCGCGTGACGGCGGCCAGTGAGAAACTCGCGAATGTGCGCAAGGAGATCGCCAAGTTCGAGAGCGAGTGCCGCATGAACCGCGGTGATGTCAAGGCCCGTCGTGCGTGGTTGGCGGAAGCCACAGAGCGCGCCCACGGCGCAAAGACGGAACTCGTCGAGGCGAATCTGCGGCTCGTGGTTTCGATCGCGAAGAAGTACACGAACCGCGGGCTGCAGTTCCTGGACCTGATCCAGGAGGGGAACATCGGCCTGATGAAGGCCGTCGACAAGTTCGAGTACCAGCGCGGCTACAAGTTCTCGACCTACGCCACCTGGTGGATCCGCCAGGCGATCACTCGCGCCATCGCCGACCAGGCCCGCACCATCCGCATTCCGGTGCACATGATCGAAACCATCAACAAGATGGTGCGTGCCACGCGTCACCTGGTGCAGGTGCTCGGCCGCGAGCCGCATCCGGAAGAGCTCGCAGCATTGATGGAATTTCCCGAGGATAAGGTGCGCATGGTGCTGAAGATCGCGAGGGAGCCGATCAGCCTCGAATCGCCGGTGGGCGAAGAGGATGATTCGTCCCTCAGCGACTTCATCGAAGACAAGAACGCCGTCAATCCGCAGGATGCGACGCTCAACACCAATCTGTCGGAGAACACCCAGCGCGTGCTTTCCACGCTCTCACCGCGCGAGGAGCAGGTGCTGAAGATGCGCTTCGGCATCGGCAAGAGCGGCAACCACACGCTCGAGGAAGTGGGCCAGGATTTTTCCGTGACTCGCGAGCGCATTCGGCAGATCGAAGCCAAAGCGCTGCGCAAGCTGCGCCACCCGAGCCGCAGCCGCATGCTGAAGAGCTTCGTGGACTAGCTCCGAGCGGGGGACGGTTTCGAGGGCGCTCTACTTCGGCTGTAGCTTCTCGATCCAGCTCGCGTAGTCGCCGGTGTATCCCACGGCCTGCTGACGCTCGGCCACGCGCCCGCGGATGCCCGCGAGGGTGTCGGCGCCGATGGCGGGCTGTTGCTGGATCTCGGCGGCGATCTCTTCGCCGGCTTGCCGGGCCTCGGCGTTGGCCGCGCGGGCGATCGCGGCTTCGCCGCTGTGACCGTCTTCGCCGAGGCCGAGAAAGGCCTCGATCATGACGGCACTCATGGCCTTGGCGTGTTTGCGCGAGGCGACGATGTTGCCCTTGCCGGTGGCGACGTTGCCAGTGGCGAAGACAGTGGGGTAGCCGGCCAGGCGGCCGAGTTCCCAGTCGATGAAGTCGAAGAACTCGCCCTTCATGGGCACGCCCTCGATCGGCCGCGGGATGCTGCCGATGGAGCTGATGACGCAGCTGCCGCGGCGCTCGAAAGTCTCATCGGTGGGCTTCGGACGGCCGTCGACCATCTGGGTGCGGCGGAAGCGCAGGCCTACCAGCCGGCCATTCTCGACGATGAGCCCGTCCGGCATGCACAATGGCTCGAGCTCGAATCGGTACTTCGCCATGGCCTTCTCGAGGAGCTTGCGCCGGCTGGCGCGCACTTTGGCGGCGCGGGTGTCGTCGGCGCCCTCGGGAATCTCGGCCAGCGGCATGTCCTCCATGCCGCGGCGGTAGAAGAGGGTGCAGCCCTCGAGTCCGAGGTCCTCGAATTGGATGCCATGCCGCTCGAGCACCTTCGGGATGCCCTTCACCTCTAGCTCGAGCAAGGGCTCGTCGATGCCGCGCTCCGCGAGCTTCGCTCGCGTGGTCTCGAGCATCACGATCTTGGCGACATCGATCGAGGCAAGGCCCCCGCCGACGACGATGCTGGCGTCCTTCACCTCGAATGCCGGGCCATCGTAGTCCGACTCATCGAGGTGATTGAACCAGATGACGAAGGGGTTCTGGTAGATGAGGCCCTTGTCGAGGTAGTCGTCGGCGCCCTCGACTGGCAGCCTGCGATCGCGCCAGGCGCCGTTGGCCAGCACGACCCCCGTGAAGCCCCACTCGTTCACCAGCGCTGCGAAGTCGAGGTCGCCACCGATGGCGGTGTGCGGAACGAAGTGCACCCCGGGGCTCGAGAGGTGTTTGTCGATGGCGCCGTACTCCTTGTTGCGGAGCGCGGCATGCCAGCGAGGCAGCCCGTCTTCGATCTTTCCGTAGGGCCGAGCGTTCTGCTCGAAGACCACGACTTCCGCGCCGCTGGCAGCCAGGGCGCCGGCTGTCTCTGCGCCGGCTACGGCGCCGCCGATGACGGCCACACAATGAGACGGGTTGTTCTGACTCATGAGGGCACAGTCTAACGCGCCAGCGGAGCCTCACCCCTTAGAATCGCCGCAGAACCGGGCCTAGACGCTAGACTCACGCGCCATGTTCGAGCGAGTCCGGGCGGCGGCGTGGACTGCGATCTGCGTGACATTGTGCGCCGGCTGCGGTGTGCGCGAGGTCGAGCGGCCGCCGCAAGCACGCCACGCGGTGCTGGTGAGCGTCGACGCGTTGGCTGCTCGGCACGTCGGTGCCTATGGCCACTCCGCCGATACGACACCGCACCTGGACGCCCTGGCTGCCGAGGGCGCGCTCTTCGCGAGCGCCTACACCCAGCAGCTCTGGACGCTGACCTCGCACCTCACGATGATGACGGGTCTCACGCCCCAGGTGCTCGGCGCCGGTCACGAGCGGCCGGCTCGCGAGGACCTCGTGACCCTGGCGCAGCACCTGAAGCGCGCCGGCTTCACCACGGCTGCCTACGTCGGGGCGCAGGGCTACATGAACGCACGCTTCGGGCTGGGCCGCGGCTTCGAGACCTACGTGACGCGGAGCGCGAACAAGCCCCTCGACAACCGTGCCGCGTTCAAGTGGCTGCGTGTCCAGGCGAGAAGAGCCCGCAGCGACCCCGAGCACCGCTTCTTCCTCTTCCTGCACTACTACGACGTGCACTCGGACGCCGGCACGCAGGTGCCGTACGACTCGCCCTATCGCCAGCGGTTCATGCCGGAAGGCGTGCAGTGGCAGCACCCCGGTGATACGGCGGTGCTCGGCAGGCTGCGCAGGTCGGGCGAGGTCGACGACGAGGATCG
The DNA here is from genome assembly GCA_019310965.1 of Deltaproteobacteria bacterium. Taxonomy (GTDB): domain Bacteria; phylum Myxococcota_A; class UBA9160; order UBA9160; family SMWR01. The sequence continues at coordinate 7,859 of JAFDDG010000050.1, read as the reverse complement.
CCAGGCGCTCCATGCGCTCTACGACGGCGGGATCTTCTTCGTCGACAAGCGCGCCATCGGTCCCATCGTGGAGCTTCTCGAAGAGGAGGGGCTTGCCGAGGAGACCTTGCTCGCGGTCACCTCGGATCACGGCGACGAGCTCTTCGAGCATGGCAACATCTCGCACCAACAACCCTACGACGAAGGCGCGCGCGTGCCGCTGGTGATGCGCGGGCCGGGTGTTCCGGCGGGATTGCGAGTCGAAGCGCTGGCCGGCCTGGTCGACCTGATGCCCAGCATGCTGTCGCTTCTCGGCTTTTCACCGCCCGCGAACATCCAGGGCCGCGATCTCGCCCCGCTGCTTCGCGGCGGGCCACCGGTGCGCGATGCCGTCTTCGTCGACGGCATCATGGCCGGCTACCGGCACTACCGCAGCGCTGCCGTCGTCGACACCGCCGTGGGGCGGTACGCCTGGATCGGCCGCGTCGAGGCCCCGCCAGGTGAGTCCCCACGCCGCTTTCGACACGAGCCGCCGGCTGAGCTCTACGAACTGCGCACCGATCCGGGCCAGACGCGCGACCTCGCGGCCGAGCGGCCCGATCTTGCCGCTGTCCTCGAACGCCGCATTCTCGATTGGTATGCCGAGAGCGAGGCGCGCCTCGCCGGTCTCGGCACGGTCGAGCGCGAGAAGATCCTCTCCGATGAGGACCACGAGCGCCTCCGCGCGCTGGGCTACAGCGAGTAGCGGCCGCGCGCGCTTGCCGCTCTGCGCCTCCTGCTAGCATCCCGGGCCATGGAGCCCATCGTCTTTTCCGGCAGTCCCCTCGACCGCGTGGACCAACAGCGCCGTGACGCCCGCTGGGTCTCGGACCGCATGGACGATGCGGCCACCCGTTTTCTTCCGCTCTGGCGCCTCGACCCGCTGGTGAAGTCCGGCGAGCCCCGCGGTCTCGCCTGGGCGCGCCGCGTTCTCTTCGAGGATTTGGACGCGGTGCCCGAGCCGCTCTTGCTCGGCTTGGCTGAAGGCGTCGCGCACTTCGCGGTGGATCTGTCGGCGTTGGGCAAGCCCGTCGAGGAGCTCGGGCTCGCCGGCGAGGCGAGCTTCGAGGACTTGCGTGCCGTGGCGCAACAGCTTCCGGCGGCCGACGCCGCCATCGCCGCCCACGCCCGATCGCTCGTCGACTGGAACACCCGTGCCGCGCACTGCCCGGCCTGCGCGGGCGTTACGCGTCCGATGTTCGGCGGCATCCAGCGCAACTGCTTCGACTGCGAGGCAGAGCACTTTCCGCGCACGGATCCGGTGGCGATTGCGCTGGTGGTGAGGGGAGATCGCTGCCTGCTCGGCCGTGGCCCCGGCTGGCCCGAGCGCATGTACTCGGCCCTGGCCGGCTTCATCGAGCCGGGCGAGTCGATCGAGGAGGCGGCACGCCGAGAAGTGCACGAGGAGGCCGGCGTCGATGTCGGATCCGTTCGTTATGTCGCGTCGCAGCCGTGGCCGTTTCCGGCGTCGCTGATGATCGGCTGTATCGCCGAGGCACAGAGTGACGCGGTCACCGTCGACCATACCGAGCTGCAGGATGCTGCCTGGTTCGATCGCGAGACGGTGAGGCGTGCGCTGGAAGGCGATCACGCCGAGCTCATCGTGCCGCCGCCGTTCGCGATTGCGCACCACCTGATGCGCGCCTGGATCACGGGCGACTGAGTCTTCTCGAGGGCATCGCGGAGAATGTGCTGGGAGTGACGCAGTGACCGGAGTCATCATCGACGCTCGGATCAACGAGTACACGTCGCGCGATCCCAATCCGAATGTACCGTGGTCCCCCGAGGAGATCGGCGAAGCGGCCCGCGCCTGTCGCGAGGCCGGTGCTTCGATCGTGCACTATCACGCGCGCGATCCGGAGACGGGGGCTCCCTCCAGTGCCCCGGAGCTCTACGCCGCTGCGGCGCGCGAGATTCGCGCTCGCTGCGACGTGTTGATCATGCCGACTCTGGGGGCCGGCCAGATCCCGGATCTCGACGATCGCTTCGGGCACATCGAAGTGATGGCAAAGCATGCGCGCAGCCGCGCCGATCTGGTGCCGCTCGACTTCGCCACCACGAACCTGCCGATGCTCGTCACCGAGCTCGACGGCGGGCCGGCGCTCGTGGGTGACGACCTGTACTACCTGAACAGCGTCGGCATGCTGAAGGAGCTGGCGCGTCGGACCCGTGCGGCCGGGGCCGTGCCCATGGCGGCGTGCTGGAATGTGAGTTCGCTGCGCCTGCTGAGTGCCTTTCTCGCGACGGGGGTTTTCGACGAGCCGTGCTACGCGGAGCTCTTCTGCACCGAGGGGGGGCTGCTGGCCGGGCACCCCGGTACCCGCGCGGGCCTCGAGGCCTTTCTCGCGTGCCTGCCCGAGGGGCGCAGCGTCTGCTGGGCCATCGCGTGTTACGGCGCCAACGCGCTGCCGCTGGCGGAGTTGGCGATCGAGCGCGGCGGTCACGTGGCGCTGGGCCTGGGAGATTACGCGTATCCCGAGCTCGGCGACGGCAGGCCGACCAACGCCGACGTGGTGGCGGCCGTCGCCGAACGGGCGCGTGCTGCGGGCCGAGGTGTTGCGACTCCCGAAGAGGTACGCGCGATTCTGCGCGCCTGAAGCGCCGCGCTTCGTCTAGAATGCGGCTCCCCCCATTCGAGGAGCCCGAGCATGGCCGAGCGCGCTTACGACCCCGAAATTGCACCGCTGGTGCCGCTGATGCCCAGCGAGATGGATTGGAGCGACATCGCGGCCGCGCGAGATGGCATCGCGAAGCTGTTCGAGAACATGGGCGCGAATGCCCCGCAGGCGCGCGAGGACGTGACCTGGGAGGACCGGCAGATTCCCGGGCCGGAGGATGCGCCCGATGTGACCGTTCGCGTCTATCGCCCGCCGGGCGCGGCCGGCAGGCGCCCGGGTGTGCTCTACATCCACGGCGGTGGCTTCTGCGTGGGCACGATCGAATCCGAGCACGCGTCGGCGGCGGGTCTGTGCGCGGACGTCGATGCGGTGGTTGCGAGTGTCGAGTATCGGCTTGCTCCGGAGGATCCGTTCCCGGCGGGACTGGAAGATTGTTATGCGGCGCTCCAGTGGCTGCATGCCGAAGCCGCCAGTCTCGACATCGACTCGGCGCATATCGGCATCATCGGCCAGAGTGCCGGCGGCGGGCTCTCGGCTGGGCTCGCTCTGCTGGCCCGCGATCGCGGCGGTCCTGCGATCTGCTATCAGGTGCTCGGCATCCCGGAGCTCGACGACCGGCTCGAGACGGCCTCGATGCAGCAGTTCACGGACACGCCACTTTGGAACCGGCCGAGTGCCATCATGAGCTGGAAACACTACCTGGGCGAGAATCCAGGCGCAGTGTCGCCCTACGCCGCGCCGGCGCGGAGGAAGGACCTCTCGGGGCTTCCGCCGGCCTACGTCGCCACCATGGAGTTCGACCCGCTGCGCGACGAGGGCATCCAGTACGCCATGCGGCTGCTGGAGCACGGCGTTTCCGTCGAGCTGCACCAGTTTCCGGGCACCTTTCACGGCTCGTCGATGGTGTCCGGAGCCGAGGTCTCGAAACGCTCCGTGCAGGAGATGGCGGACGCACTGCGGCGAGGTCTGCGTCGCTGACGGGTTGGGGGAGCAGGCGGAGGGTTTCGGCCTCTCCAGCGGGCTCGAAGGCGATCCCGGCGCTCGTCAGTCGCCGACGCCGTCGAGATCCGTGCTCGTGAGTACCTCGTGGACGCTGATCTGATTGTTGCCGGCGAACATCTCTGCGGGCGCGCGGCTCTTGTGGGCTTCGGCAAAAGCGGGGCTGCGCGTCCAGGCCAGGAAGTCGTCGAGGTTCCGCCACCAGGTCTTGATCTCGTAGTAGGCCTCGGCATCGGGGTCTTCGACGAAGCCGCCGGCGGTGTGGTCGAGCTTCAAGCGGCGCGGCCGGTGGACCTCGTTGCGGATGAAGCCCGGCGAGCGGTCCACCAGGTGAACGCGCTTGCGAAAGCGGTCTTCGAATTTCTCCTCCCAGCCGGGAGCGACCGGGACGCGGTTGGTGACGACGACGGGCATGGCGTTCCCCCTGACTGGCTTCGAGAGCCGAGATCGTGGGCAATCCTGCCTCGATGTCAAATTTGCAGGGAGCGTGTGCGAAGAGCCAGCGACCGTTCGCGACGGAGCATCCACTCCGGGGGCCCGCCTCGAGCGGGTCCTGCCCCGGAGTCCGGCCACGGCCGAAGCACCCACTGAGCCCGAACCCCTCTACCATGTGGAGCAGGATGCGCGGCTGGAACGTAGCGGTGGCTGGCTGGTGCGGGCTCTGCGCTCTGTTCATCGCGTCGCCGACGATCGGGGGTGTCTTGACGGGAGCCATCCTCGACGACGGTCTCACGGCCGACATCGAGGACGTGATCCAGCTTCCCGCCAGCGCGGGATCCGCGCCGCTCGCGCGCATCAACGTGCTTCGCGAAGTTCCGGACGGGAGCGGTCGGCTCTTCGTGAACGACCTGCGCGGCCGCCTCTACGCCATCGATGCGGCCACGGTGCACACCTACCTGGACCTGGCGACACTGCGCCCCCTGCTCAAGACTTCCCCCGGCCTGGCGTCGGGTTTCGTGAGCTTTGCATTTCACCCGGGCTTCGCGAGCAACAAGCATTTCTACACCGTGCACAGCGAGCCCGAGGGGCTGACTCCGCCGACCTTGGGACCGGCCGTCCCGACGTCAATCGACCAGCACGCCGTTCTCACCGAGTGGACGGCGACCGACCCCGCGGCAAACAGCTTCAGCGGGACCTCGCGCGAGCTGATGCGCATCGCGTCGCCCCACCGCTTCCACGGCTTGGGCGAGATTGCCTTCGATCCGGCACCGCAGCCGGGCGACCCGGACTACGGCTGGCTCTACATCGGAAACGGCGACCACGGATCGATCGTGAACGGTGAGCCTCAGCAGCTCCAACGCCTGGACACGCCCCTCGGCGCGCTGCTGCGCATCGTTCCCCTCGGCGGCGACGGCTCCGCCTATTCCTACGGCATCCCCTCGAGCAACCCCAACGTCGGTGACGGCGATCCGGCGACGCTGGACGAGATCTATGCCTACGGCTTTCGCAACGCACACCGCATCACCTGGGGCGTCGGGGCTCTCGCAGGGCCCTACGTGACCGACATCGGCCAGGCCAACGTCGAAGAATTGAACGTGCTGGCGGCGGGCGCGAATTACGGCTGGCCGGAGCGCGAGGGCACGTTCGCCCTCGACGGTGCGAGTGACCCCGGGACTGTCTTCGCGTTGCCTGGCAACGATGCCAGCTTCGGGTACGGCTACCCCGTCGCCCAGTACGATCACGACGAGGGCCGGGCGATTGCGGGCGGATTCGTCTTTCAGGCGGATCCCGCCAGCCCCCTCTACGGGAAGTTCATCTTCGGCGACATCGTCACCGGGCGCATTCTGTACGCCGATGCCGCAGAAATGCTCGCCGCGGACGACGGCGACCCGGCCACCGCGGCGCAGCTCTACGAACTCACCCTGCTGGTGGCGGGGAGCCCGACGAGCCTGCTCGACGTCGTGCGCGCCGAGCTCTCGCAGCCGGGTCTCGACCGCGTCGACCTGCGTTTCGGCATGGATCTCCAGGGCAACCTCTATGTGACGACCAAGCAGGACGGCTTCATTCGCCGCCTGATTCCAGAGACCGCACCGAAGGTGCCGGTACTGGTCGCGCCGCTACAGGCCCTGCTGGGACTCATCCTAATCGCGACCGCGCTCTCGGTTCGTCGCGGCAGGCCAGCGGCGCCGGGCGGCAGAGCCCGAAAGGACTTCGGTCGTCGGCAGGATCGTTCGACCCTGGATGCCGGTCGACATCTAGGGCTATAACATGGTTGGGTGGAGCCCAAGGATGTCCGGCGAGAGAAGCTGCTCGCCCTGCTCGCAGAGCAGGGGGGTCTCACCGAGGCGTCGGCCAGGCAGGCCCAGAGCCAGCTGGGCGTCCCCGAGGCCGAGGCCTGGGGAACCGGCTCCTTCTACTCTTTGATCAACGGGCCAGCTCCGGTAACGCGTGTCTGTCGGGGCCTCTCCTGTCGTCTGGCTGGAAGCGAGCGGGTTCTGGCGGAGTTGCGTGCCAACGGCACAGCGGCGGAGGGTGTGAGCTGTCTGGGGCAATGTGACCGCGCACCGGCGCTGCTCGATACCGATCTGAGCGTTCGAAGCCGCGAGACCCGGCAGCGCAGCGTGACACCCGACGATCCCGAGCTGCCCATGAATCTGGCGGGAGCCGATAGGGCCGACTACGCGGCCCTCGCTCGCGCCAGAACGCTCGGATCCGAAGACGTGATCGCCCGCATCGAGGAGTCGGGCCTTCAAGGGCGCGGAGGTGCGGGTTTCCCGGCCCACTTCAAGTGGTCGTCTGTCAGGCAGCAGAGCGAAACCCAGCGCTATCTGGTCTGCAACGCCGATGAAGGTGAGCCCGGCACGTTCAAGGACCGCGAAGTGATGCTGCGGCGTCCGCATCTCTTGCTCGAGGGGTTGGCCATCGCGGCAGATTGCATTGGCGCCACCGACATCATCGTCTACATCCGCGGCGAGTTCAAAGCGGAACGCACCTCGTTGGCAGGCGCCATCGCCCAGGCCGGTGATGCGCTCCGCGACTTCAGCTTTCATCTACACACCGGCCACGGTGCCTACATCTGCGGTGAGGAGACGGCGCTGCTCGAGTCACTCGAGGGACGCCGCGGTATGCCGCGACTCAAGCCGCCCTTTCCGACGGAGCGAGGTTTCAGGGGCAAACCCACGTTGATTCAAAACGTGGAAACGATCGCCTGTGTCCCGGCCATCGTCGCAAGAGGCGGTGACTGGTTCAAGCACAAGGGGTGCAGCGAGCCTGGAACCAAGCTCTACTGTGCGTCGGGACATGTGGGCGCGCCGGGTGTCTATGAGCTCCCGCTGGGCGTCACACTGGATGAGCTGGTGGAAGTCGCCGGCGGATACGAGGGCACACCCATGGCGTTCTCGCCCGGAGGGGCGTCTTCGGGCTTCCTGCCGATGAGCGAGCGCACGCGCGCGCTGGACTTCAGGTCGCTGGCGGAGGTCGGATCCATGTTGGGAAGCGGCGGCGTGGTGGTGCTCAACGACAGCGTGAATCTGGCCGAGGCCGTCGCCTGGCAGCTGGAGTTCTTCCGGGACGAGAGCTGTGGGCAGTGCGCCCCCTGCCGCATCGGGACACAGTATGTGCTCCAGAGAACGAAGGGCTTTCTCGCGAGCGGCGATGCCGACGAGCTGGACACGGTCGAGGATGTTGCCTGGGAGATGGAGGAAGGATCCATCTGCGGCCTGGGGATGCAGGCTGCCAAACCGCTCACCAGCGCCATGGAGCATTTTCCCGCAGCCTTTCGCAAGGCGTCAGAGGGCTAGCGATGGCTGACGGCTTCCAGATGGTTCTGGCGGTGGCGAGACGTGCGGGCCTGGAGATCCCCACGCTGTGTCACGATGATCGGCTGAAGCCCGTTGGCGCCTGTCGCATGTGCCTGGTGGATGTGTCCGGACAGCGTCGCTTGCAACCGGCCTGCACATGGCCTGCCGAGCCAGCACTCGAGGTGAGCACGACCTCCGAGCGCGTGACCCGGCACCAGAATGTCCTGACCAGTCTCTACATGGCCGATCACGTTCTGGATGAGGGCGGGCTGCCCGTGGCCACGGCCAACCGCAACGAACTCAGGCAGCAGGCGAGCGCAGTGTCGCCGATCGCGCTGGCACCCCTCGCGAACTCGCGAGAGGGCCGGCCCCGGGACCCCAATCCCTACGTGACCTTCCGCCCGGAGCTGTGTGTGGTGTGCGCACGCTGCCCGCGGTACTGCGATGAGGTCGAGGCGGTGAACGCAATCGCTCTCACGCACCG
>JAFDDG010000012.1 GCA_019310965.1 Deltaproteobacteria bacterium | reverse complement strand
GTGCAGATCGATGCGGTCCAGCAGCGGCCCGGAAATGCGCGCCGCATAACGTGCCACGGCGTCGTCGTCGCAGCGGCAGTCGCGCACGCCGCTGCCGTGCCAGCCGCATTTGCAGGGGTTGGCGGCCGTCACCAGCTGGAAGTTCGCAGGGAAGACACAGCTGTGGCGCGCGCGGGCCAGCACGATGCGGCGCTCTTCGAGTACCTGCCGCAGGGCGTCGAGGCTGCGTCGGCCGAACTCCGGCAGCTCGTCGAGGAAGAGTACGCCGCGGTGGGCGAGCGAGACCTCGCCCGGCCGCGGCGGCTGGCCGCCACCGAGCAGGCCCGCCGAGCTGGCCGTGTGGTGCGGCGCGCGGAACGGGCGCGTCGGCACGATGGACTCGCGGTCGTGCAGCTGGCCTGCCGCGTCGTGGATGCGCGTCACCTCGAGCGCCTCCTCGAACCCGAGCGGCGGCAACAGCCCGGGCAGCCGCGCGGCCAGCATGGTCTTGCCGCAGCCGGGCGCCCCACGCAGCAGCAACGCGTGCCCGCCGCAGGCGGCGATCTCGAGGGCGCGCTTGGCGTGCTCCTGCCCGCGGACGTCGGCGAGGTCCGGGCCGGCGACCGGTGTCTCGGGCAGCGGCGGTGGCTCCGCCGGCGCCAGGGTGCTCTGGTTGCACAGATGCGCCACCACCTCCGCGAGGCTCTGCGCCCCGCGCACCGTGACGCCGGGCGCCAACGCGGCCTGCGCAGCCACCGATGCGGGCGCGATCACTTCGCGGCAGCCGGCGTCCCGCAGCGCCAGGCACAGCGCCAGCGCGCCTCGCACTGCCCGCAGCCGGCCGTCGAGGGCCAGCTCGCCGAAGAATCCGAGTGCCGCCAGGCATTGCTCGTCGAGGCTGCCCTGGGCAGTGAGGATGCCGATGGCGATCGGCAGATCGAGCGCGGCGCCGCCCTTGCGCTGCTCGGCCGGCGCCAGGTTCACCGTGACGCGTCGTTGCGGGAAGTCCAGGCCGGTGGTCTGGATGGCGGCTCGCACCCGGGCGGCGCTCTCGCGCACGGCGGCTTCGGGCAGCCCCACCACGTCGACTCGCGGCAGCTGTGAGCTGATGCGGACCTCGACCTCGACGGCAGTGCCGTCGACCCCGCGCAGGGACGCACCCAGCGTTCGCGACATGCTGTGCTCCGCGGGACCGGGTGACGCAGCGGCGTTCGACACGGGGGGTCGATGAGACGAGGGCAGGGCCCGTCGGTGACGAAGCCCTGCCCTCCCACTCTCGAAAAGCCCCGCCAGGAACGGGTCTCTCCGCATCTAAGTGGGCAGATTGAACGGTTGGTGTCACAAAGAGCCAAAAAAGCTGATAGGGCCCCGCGGGGAATGCCCCCGCATCTTCGATTCGGGCGCTAGGCTCCGAGCCCCGGAGGGTAAGAGGTCGGCATGCGGTTGAGAATCCACCCCTGGCTCCTGTTCGGCCTCGCTCTGGCCCTGGCGGGCTGCAGCGCCCCGCTGCCGCTGCCGCCGCCGGATCCCAGCACGCTGGAGGATCCCAACGCCTTCCAGGGCAATGCGGCCTGGGGCCATCTGGAGGCGCTGGCTGCGATCGGGCCCCGGGAGATGGCGACTCCCGGCTCCGCGCAGGCGCGGGAGTACATCTCCGGCCAGCTGCAGGCCCTCGGGCTCGAGGTCGTCGAGCAGTCGGTACCCGCCAGGCATTCGAGCGGCGATCCACTGACCCTGCACAATGTGGCGGCGTCGGTGCCCGGCGAGTCGACGGATCTCCTGCTGATCGTCGCCCCCTACGACACGCGCAGCTTCGATGGCTTCGAGAATCTCGGCATCAACGACGGTGGCTCCGGCGTTGCGGTGAATCTCGAGCTGGCGCGCCTGATCGCTGCCAAGCCACTGCCGTACACGACCTGGTTCGTGTTTCTCGAGGGTGAACAGGAGGCGCCGGGAGACACCGAGGCCGGACACGCGGGCATTCAAGGTCTCGTCGGGCTGCTGCGGGAGCGCGCCGCCCTCGAGCAGGTGCGGCTGGTGCTGCTGGTGAACCGTGTCTGTGACCCGGATCTGCACATTGCCCGCGATCTCGGCTCACATCGCGTGTATCGCGAGGAGTTCTTTCGTGCCGCGAAGCGGCTCGGCCTCGAGGCGGCATTCGACCCGCACGCCGGCTTCGAGGCGCCCGACGAAGGCCAGGACCAGTTGATCTTCGTCGGCCTGAACCGCGTCGTCGTGCTGGCCGACACGAGCTTCGGCGGCGACGAGCCGCCGGGGCCCTTCGCAGACACGGCCGACGACGATCTGGACCACTGTGCCGCGGGCAGTCTCGACACCGTGGGTCAGGTCATGCTCGAGGGGCTCTCGTCCATCTCCCGCCGGCTGCGTCGGATCGATCGTTTCGTCGAGTCTCCCATCGGCACCACCGAGGCGCTGCGGCTCGAGCACATCCAGGAGTCCGAGGCGGAGAGCCAGGCGGATCCGTCGGAGATCGAGGCAGCGCCCGACGCCGAGGCGCCGCCCGAAGGTGGTGGCAGCGACGCCGCCCCCGAATCGCAGGAGGCACCTTGAGGGGCTCGGGCGCAGCGTCGAAGCCTTTGCGGTTCTTCGGCGTCCAAGCGGGCATGCAACGCGGGCACACGCACTTCGCGCTGATGGCTCTGCTCTGCGTCGGCGGCCTGCCGGCGCTCGCAGTGGGCGCCGAACCCGCTGCGTCGGTGCGCATCGCGATCGAATCCCCGGCGCCGGGCGCGACCTTCCGGGACAAGGTGCACCAGGCGCCGATTCGCGGCAGCGCGCTCTCCGATGGCGAGCGGCCGGCGGAATTCGACGTGATGCTCGTGATCGACGTGTCGGGGTCGACCCAGGAGGCCAGCGGGGTCGACGTCGACGGCGACGGCCAGCTCGGCTTCGATCCACGCTGGGAGCTGGTCGAGCCGGGGACCTATCCGGAGGGCCTGCGCTCCACGGACCCGCAGGACACGATCCTCGATGCCGAGGTGATGGCGGCCGAGGCTCTGGTCGCCGCGCTCGACCCGGAGCGGGTGCGGGTGGGCGTGATCAGCTTCGGCGGGGAGATGCACCCGCTCACGGGTGAGCGGATGAGCTTCAGCCAGCAGGACGCCTGGCTCGAGGTGCCGCTCACCGACGATCACCGTCGCACACGATCCGCGATTCGCGGCATCCTGGCCCGGGGTTCGCACGGCGGCACCAACTTTGCGGCCGGGCTGCGCCTGGCTGTGCGCGAGCTGGCGGGGCTGTCGCGGGCGAAGAGCGTGCCGCGTCCGGGCGCCAGGAAGGTGGTGCTGTTTCTCACCGACGGGCTGCCCACCTTTCCGATCGGCGCTGGCAGTGTGCCCGATCCCGGCGACATCGAAGCCGCGCTGGCAGCGGCGCGCCTGGCGCACACGGCGGGCATCACGATCAACTCCTACGCGCTGGGCCGCAACGCTCTCACCAATCCCATCGCGGCGACGGAGATTGCGCGCATCACCGCGGGCAACTTCCTGCCGGTGGAGAATCCGGGCGACATCATTTCGTTTCTCCAGGGCGTGAGCTTCGCCAACATCGACGACGTGGTCTTCACCAATCTGACCACGCGCGAGGTCTCGACGGATGTGAGCCTGGCTCCGGACGGCTCATTCGACGGCTTCGTGCCCGTGCGCGAGGGGAAGAACCGCGTGCGTGTTACGGCGCTGGCCTCGAACGGCGCCCACGGCAGCGTGGAGTTCGATCTCGTCTTCGAGCGTTCGGGACTCAGCGGGCGCGAGCTGGCGCTCGAGCTCGACCGCATTCGCGAGCGCAACAAGCAGTTGCAGCTGCTCGTCGAGCGCGAGCGCATTCAACGCTTCCGCAACCAGCAGCGCAAGGTCCTCGAGTTCGGCATCGAGGAGGAGCCCACTGAGAACTAGGAACGGGGTGCCCCCGCTAGAGCGGCACCAGGCTCGGGTCGGAGATCTCGCGGCTCTTGAGACGGCCGTTCTCATAGATCGATGTAACGTCGATGTGGCCGTCGCCGTCCTTGTCCTCTTCCCGCCTCGCGAGCACCGGGTGGCCCGTCTTGTGCTCGTAGGTTTCGAAGACGTCGCGCTTGCCGTCGTCATCCGTGTCGCGCTCGACACGCACCATGACCTCGCGGTCGTCGACGACGGCCCAGCTCGTCCACGAGTCGAGCTCTCCGTTGCGGTCGGTATCTTCTTCGGTCAGCAGCCGGTGGCGATTCTGGTAGGTGACGAGGAGGTCGGGGCTGCCGTCGTTGTCCGCGTCGTGTCGCTCGCTCAGCAGCACATCGCCGTCGTACGTGTAGAAGGCGTCGCGTACCGTGTCGCCGTCGCGATCCACCTCGCGAGTCATCATCCGACCCTCCGCGTAGGTTTCCCAGACGTCGAGTCGTCCGTCTGCGTTGTTGTCGAGCTTGCGCGACACGAGCTGACCTTCCTCGTAGACGTGCCACGCGTCGGCGCGCCCGTCGAAGTTGCGGTCCTGCTCCTTGCGAATCATCTCGCCGGTCTTCTCGTCGAAGTAGCGCACCTGCTCGGGCCTGCCGTCACGGTCGGCGTCGAGACTGCGCTTCAGGACGTCGAGCTTCTTCCGGTTGTCCCACGACTTCTTCGGGATGGTGGTGTGCTCTTCGTCGAAGATCGCGACCGGGAGCTCGCGGTCCTGCGGCGCGGTCGGGGCGGCGCGCGGATCGATCTGCCGTTCGAGCTCTTCACCGGTGACGGGCTCGTCGATGGCCTGCGCGGCGGAGTTGCGCAGCGCCTCCTGCTGCTCGATCTGCCGCAGAAGCTCGTCCTGGCGCTGCAGCTCGACAGCGATCTCGTCTTCGAGAACGTCGCCGCGCGCGAGCTCGCCGCCGAGCTGCCGCTCCATCTCGGCCTCGCGCTCGGCTTCGACGCCGCCCGGATCGTACGGGCCGCCGTACGGGTCGTAGCCCCCGCCACCGCCCCCGCCGCCCCCGCCGCGCATCGGCACTTCACCGGTGATGGCGCCGTAGATGAGCATGGTTCCCGCGCCGGCGGCCATGCCGATGGGACCGAACGTCGACCCGAGTACGGCGCCCACCATCATCGATTCGACCGCCGATTGGGCACGCTGGCCGACGGTCGGGCGCGTCGTCGCCGGCAACCCGGTTCCGGACTGCGGGTCTCCGTAGACGCTGGTGTAGGGATCGCCGCCAGCACTCGGGGGCATGAGGTCGGGATCCGGGGGCGGTGCTCCCACCGGCGGCGTCGCGCCGCCGGTGGCGCAGCCCGACAGCAGTGCCGCCGCGGTGACGCAGCTCAGAATTGCTTTGGTAAGGGGGTGCCTACGCATGGCCCGAATTCCTCTGGCCCTCGACATCATGGATTACCACATGTACTGGGGTGGGTCCAAACTCCCACAACTCGGCTCTGGGTCGCCTTCGCGCAAGGCCGTCTCGGTCATGCGGCCCACGGAGAACGGGGCCTCTCGCCCGCCCGGTTGCCAGAGGAGTCCCGGCCGGCCGGCAGGGCCGCGTAAAGTGGCGAAATTCCACACTTCTGTTAAGATTCGAGCGTACCGAATCGCGTTCCAGCGGGTCGTCTGACCGTCCTTCGAGCGCTCCGGAACGGTCGCAATGTGCACGTTGGTGGCTCTTCATGGCGTGGTCCCGCGGGCGCGGCTTCTCGTGGCTGCAAACCGTGACGAGTTCTTCGCTCGGCCGGCGGAGGGACCGGGGCTGCGCGCGACGGCCTCCGGAACGCTGCTGGCGCCACGCGACGCGCTCGCCGGCGGAACATGGTTTGGATTGAATCGATTCGGAGTCCTCGCGGCGCTCACCAACGTGGCGTGTCCGACACCGGATCCTGCACGGAGATCGAGGGGGCTCTTGGTCGTGGACGTTCTGGCAGCCAGGAGTGCGAAGCGGGCCGCGGAGAAGATCCGCAGTCTGCCGGTGGCCGCCTACAATCCCTTCAATCTCTTCGTGGCCGACGTCGCCGAGGCTTTCGCCTTTGGTTACGAAGACGCGGTGCGGGATGTGCCGAACGCTTCCGGCATCTTCCTGATTGGCAACGCCCCGCTGGACGGGGCCGAGCCGCCCAAGCTGGCAGGCCTGCGCGAGCGGGTGGAGGCCGCGCGAGCCGAGCCTGCGGAGGGCTGGCTGCCGCGTCTCGGCGACTGGTGCCGCGATCACGCAAGCGCCGGCCCCCGCGGCCCGCTCGACGCCCTATGCGTTCATACCCCGACCTACGGCACCCGCAGCTCCTGTCTGCTGCAGCTCGCCGAAGGTGGGCTCGAGGATTCCAGCAGCGTCTTCCGCTTTGCGGACGGCGCTCCGTGTGAAGAGCGCTACGAAGAGTTCACCCCTCTCCTGCACGATCTCGGCCGAGGGCGGTCTGGCGCGTGTGGAGCCCAAGCTAGGAGCCACCGTTGAGGCGTATCGGAAGCAATATTCGCAAACAGAACTCGGATGCCAAGTCGAAGCGCGTGATGAAGAGCATCATTCGCTACTCGGATGACGAGAAGCCGCGCAACGAGTACCCGAAGAAGATCGTCTCGCCTTCGCGTCCGTCCCGCTGCTGTACCGACGGCAACCGCGAGACGGTGGGCAACATGCGCGAAGTCGAGGGCTTCAAGTTCTGTTACAAGATCTGCGCCAAATGCGGTCACGCGGTGAAGTACTACTTCCCGGCCGTCGAGACGGCGAGTGCGGCGGTCAAGGAGTACCGCCAGTGGAAGCGCTACATGGCCCAGTAGCGGCGCTTCCAATTCAGTTCACGGTGCACGAGGCGGCCAGGGAGCCGCCTCGTTGCGTTTTGGGGCAAGTATTCATGCAGAGCGTCGCGGAGGCGGGTGCCTGGCTCGAGAGCCTGGTCAATCTAGAGCAGCGCTCCGACTGGCCGTACAGCCGCGTCGGCCTGGGACCGATCTGCGCTCTGCTGGCCCGGCTCGACGACCCTCAGTGGGCGCAGCCCTGCATTCACGTGGCCGGCTCGAAGGGCAAAGGCTCCACGGTTCTGCTCGCCGAAGCCGTGCTGTCGGCGTCCGGACAACGGGTGGGCGCGTTCACGTCACCGCATCTCGAGCGCTGGACCGAGCGCATTCGACTGGGCGGCCGTGAGGTGGACGCTGCGGCATTGGTGGCCGCCGTGGCCGAAGTGCGACCGCACGTCGAAGCGCTGCGTGCCGAGCAGCCCGAGAATGCACCGACCTTCTTCGACGTGACGACGGCCGTCGCGTTCGTCTGCTTCCGCGCCGCGGGTGTCGATCGCGCAGTGCTCGAGGTGGGGCTCGGCGGGCGGCTCGATTCGACCAACGTAGTCACACCCGAGGTCACGTGCATCACGAGCATCGAGCTCGAGCACACCGACAAGCTCGGCGGCACGCTGGGGGCGATCGCCGGCGAGAAGGCGGGCATCTTGAAGCCCGGGGTGCCGGCGGTGGTCGGTGCCTTGCCCGCGGAGGCGGCCGAGGTGGTGCGCGCGCGGGCGGAGGAGATCGGAGTGTCGCTCGGCTGGATCGGCCAGGACTTCGGGTTCGAGCGGCTCGGCGAAGCCGCGCGTGACCGCCGCGTGCGGCTCTGGGACGCCGACTTCAGCTGCGAGGTCGAGCTCGGCGTGCGCGGACGCCACCAGCTCGGCAACGCCGCCCTGGCGCTGGCCTGCGTGCGGCGTGTGGGTGTGCACAGCGGCACTGCGCTCGCCAAGGCGGCGCGCGAAGGGCTCGCCGCGGCGCGGTTGCCCGGACGCTGCGAGATCGTCGGGACGGCGCCTCTGCTGATGGTGGACTCGGCGCATACGGCGGCCTCCGCACGTTGCCTGGCCGTCGAGCTCGACGAGTGGTCGCCGGATGAGCTGCATCTCGTGCTCTCCGTCTCCGCGGACAAGGCGCTCGCGCCGCTGCTCGACGCCCTGCTGCCACGAGCGTCTTCGGTGACGCTGACCCGCGCCGAGCCGCATCGCTCGTGCGATCCGGAGAGCCTCGCGCGCAGCGTGCGCGCCCGAGCTCCGCAGCTCGCGCTTCAGGTGGTTCCGGATGCGCCGCGCGCGCTGCGCGAGGTGTTGGCTCAGCTGGCCCCGGACGCCGCTGCCTGTGCCACCGGCTCGGTCTATCTCGCTGGGATCGCGCGCCGCGTCTGGCGTGCGGCAGCCGGGGGTGCCGATGCCGCCGACTGACGCGTCCGAGCGCGAGGCTCAGTTCCAGGCCGAGGTGCGGCGGAACCTCGGCCGCAACGTGGCGGCGAGTGTGGGCCACGGCCTGTTGGGCCAGACCGGTATGCGGCTCGTGAATGCACCGACCTTCTTGCCGGCGTACGTCGCCGAGCTGGCGGGCTCGGATCTCGCGGTCGGCATCGCCCGCGGGCTGCAGTTTCTCGGCATGGCGCTCTCGCCGGTGGTGGGCGCCACCGTCATCGAGCACCGACGGCGCGTGCTGCCGCTGACGCTCTGGGTCGGCGTGATGATGCGAGTGCAGATTCTGGGGCTGGCCGTCAGCGCCCTGTGGCTGCCCGGCCTGTGGCCGCTCTACGCGGTGTGGTTCTTTCTGGCGCTCTTCGGGCTGTTTCTCGGCGTACAGGGGGTCGCCTTCAACTTCCTGGTGTCGAAGATCATACCGGTGGAGCGGCGCGGCCGGCTGATGGGCATGCGCAACGCGCTCGGTGGTATCACGGCCGTCGCCGTTTCGCTCTTCGCCGGAAGTCAGCTGCTCGAAACCAATGCCCTCGGAAATGGCTACGCGGCGACGTTCATCGTGTCGTTCGTGCTCACGTCGATCGGGCTCGCACTGCTGGTCTTCATGCGTGAGCCTGCGTCGCCGAACGTGCTCGAGCGTTCGAATGTGGCGCGGCGCGTGCGCGACCTGCCTGCGCTGCTGCGCGACGACCCTGCCTTTACGCGTTTCTTCATCGCGCGCGCGCTGGCGACGATGGGGCGCATGGGCGTGCCATTCTACATCTTGTATGCGCAGACCCAGGTTGCGCTCTCCGGCGCCGATCTCGGCCTGCTGACGGCCGCCTTCGTCTTCGCCCAGAGCGCCGGGAACCTGCTGTGGGGCCTGGTGGCGGATCGGCGCGGCTTTCGCTTCGTGTTTCTTGCCGGGCTCGGCGTCTGGATGCTCTCGGTGGGCCTGCTGATCGGAACCGCCGACGTGGCGCGGCTCGGTATCGTATTTCTCGGCGTGGGGGCCGGGCTCGGCGGCTTCCAGATGGCCGCGCAGAATATGGTGCTCGAATTCGGGCGGCGGAGACACCTGCCCATGCGCATCGCTGTGGCCAACTCGGCGGCCGATCTCGTCGCGGCAATCGGCGCGGTGCTGGGTGGTCTGCTTGCGTCGACGCTCTCGTACATCGCGGTCTTCGAGCTGGCCCTGGGCTGTCAGGTCGTCGCCGCTGTCATCGTACTTGGCTTCGTCGACGAGCCGCGTGTGCGCGGCTGAGGCGCCGCGGCGAGCGCGATGGTGAGAGAAGGTCGCCCGGGCCGGCTCATCGCGACAAGCGATGGGAGGGGTAGCCGACCCGGGCGTTTTGATGATTCGAACAGTTGCAGCATGGAATAAAGCAAGGCTCGTGCCAGTCTTGTCGGCATGTGCGGTGGTGCCACCCAAGTGCGCGATCGGTCGGGGCTCTCGTGCCTGACCTGCGAGCCGGTGCGTGCGCAATGCGCTGGCAATCGCCCGTGCTGGAGTGACGCAAATTGTGTCGATGCGAACGAGTTCTTTCGTGCGGCGCGTGTCAACTGCGCATGAGCTGCGCAATGCTCGCGATGTGGGCCGGGGTCGTGCCGCAGCAGCCTCCCACGATGCGCGCACCGGCGCTGAGCCAGCCGTGCGCGCGCTGCGCGAACTCGGCGGGAGCGACATCCTCTCTGTTCCGCACCACGGCTGCGTCGCTGGGTTCGTCGAGTGGCCCCCCGAGGTTCGGGTAGACGCCGAAGGGCAGCCCGCTTCTCGCCAACGGTGCGAGGCATGCGTCGACGTTCGAGACCGGTAGGCAGTTTACGAGCACCGCTGCGGGCGGATCGTCGAGCAGGCTCGAGAGGGCGTCTTCGAGCGACTCGCCGGACAGCAGTGTTGCGTCGCGCCAACAGACGAAGCTCAGCAGGGCGGGAAGCTCCTGGGCGCGGGCGGCACGCAGTGCCGCCCGCGCTTCGCGCAGTGTGTTCATCGTCTCGATCAGGATGCCGTCGACGCCGGCCCGGGCCAGGTGGCGCGCGTGCTCCGCGTGCTCTTCCTCGAGCGCTGCGGTTGCGGGTACCCGCTCCGGTGCGAAGCAGTCCTCGAGTGGCGGTGCGGAACCGAGCACCGCCACCGGGTGGTCTGCCGCGTTCGCGGCCTCCCGGGCCAACGAGACCGCCAGCGCCGTCAGCTCCTCGGCGCGCTCCCCGCAGGCGCCGCGGGTCAGCGTCCGGCGCTGGGTGCGGAAGGTGTTGGCGGTGAGCAAATCGGCTCCTGCTGCGGCGTAGTCCGCGTGGACGCGCCTCACGAGCTCCGGCGCTTCGACCAGCGCGTGCGCCGCCCACAGCGGCAAGCTCGAGCGCACGCCCCGGCGTTCGAGCTCCGTGCCGGTGGCGCCGTCGAGCAACAGGCTCGAGCCGTCGCCGAGTCGCTTCTGCCAGGCCGGGGTGGCCACTTCGCCCTTCCTGCCGCCAGTCGCGGCCACTCGAAGCTACCGGACGGAAGCAGAGCTGGCGCCCCTGGCAGGTGCGTGCTTTGCTGCGGGCCGTGCGCCTCGCTGTATTCTGCGATTTCGACGGCACCTTCTCGGTGCAGGACGTCGGTTCGACGCTGGCCCAGCGCCACGCCGGCGCCGAGCGTCCCGAGGCGTGGGCGCGCTACGAGCGCGGTGAGATCACCGCCTGGCAGTACAACATGAAGGTGCTCGATGGCCTGCCGCTTTCCCGGACCGAGGTCGAGCGCTTCCTCGAGACCATCGAGCTCGATCCCGGCGCGAAGGATCTCCTGGTCTGGTGCGAGCAGCGGGGTGTGCCGTTTCGCATTCTCTCGGACGGTTTCGATGCGAATCTCGATCGTCTCCAGGAGCTGATGGGCGTGCGCTTCGACTACGATGCGAATCACCTGCGCTACGAGGCTGACCGCTGGCGTCTGGCGCCTGGGTTTCCGAGCAGCACCTGCGGCTGCGGGACCGGAGTGTGCAAGCGTCGGCGAATCGAGGCCGTGCGTGCGGAGCATCCCGAGGCGAGTCTGGTGCATATCGGCAACGGCCGGGTGTCGGATCTGTGCGGAGCGTTGGCCGCCGATGTGGCGTTCGCCAAGGACACTCTGGCCATCGAGCTGGCAAAGCGCGGCGAAGCCTTCGAACGCTTCCAGACCCTGCACGACGTGATTCCCCGGCTCGAGGCGCTCCTTGCCGAGTGAGTCCCTTCCGCCGTGCCCGGTGGCGCCCGACCGGGCAGTGGCTGCCGGGGAGGTCTCGAAGTGAGCGCCGACGAGGTGCGCGTCGCCGTCATCGGTGCGGGTCTCGCCGGGCTCGCGGCGGCGTACGAGCTGCGCAGAGCCGGCATCGCAATCGCTGTCTTCGAGCGCGAGAGCGTCGCCGGGGGTCGTGCGCGCTCCGGGGATCACGAGGGGTTGCTCCTCGAGCCGCTCTCGCCGGTGGTGTCGAGCGCGGACCACGCCCTGCTCGACTTCATCGCCGAGGTGGGTGCGCAGGACGTGCTGCTGCCGATTCGCCCAGCACTGACGGCCGTCGTTCACGACGGGAGAAGCGTCGAGGTCGACCCGCGCCGTCTGCGTGACTTCGCGCGCATGCCCGGTGTGAGCGTGCGCGAGGCGCTGCGTCTGGTGCGGCTGCCGAGGCTCTTGCGGCGCTACGGGGAACAGTTGGCGCCCGACGCGCCGGAAGCGGGCGCCGCGCTCGACGACCGCAGTCTCGCCGATTTCGGGCGCCTCTATTTCGGCCGCAGCGTGGTGGACCGTTGGATGGGCCCGTTCGTCACGAGCGGTTCCCTCGGTGATCCCGAGGAGACGAGTCGCGTGCACTTCCTGCGGCGTTATTGCGAGCACTTCGGTGCGCGTCGCGGGGTCCTGCGTGCGAGCCTGCGCGAGCTGGCGGCGACCGCGGCCGGTTCGATACCCATCCTCTTCGGAGCCAACGTGCGTGCGCTGCGCGCGCCGCCGGGACGCCCGCTCGTGATCGAGTACCTGCGCGACGGCAAGGAGCGCAGCGTCGAGGTCGACGCGGTGGTGCTCGCCGTGAGAGCCGACCGCGCGAGAGTGGTTGCCGCGCCGCTGCTCACCGCCGGAGAACGCGACGTGCTCGCCGGCATCCGCTACACGCCGGCGGTGACCTTGTGCGTGCGCACCTGCCGTCCGCTCTCCTGGCACCCACTGGAGTTGAGTGTGCCGCGGGTCGAGAGCGGCGTGGCGGAGACGCTACTCCTCGAGCCGGGCATGGCTGGCGGGCGCGTGCCCGATGGCTTTGGCGGCGCGACGCTGCACGCGACCGGCACCTGGAGCGCAGCGGCGCTCGACGCACCCGACGACGCTCTCGAGAAGGATCTGCTGGACGAGCTCGAACGTCTGCAACCGGGCGCGCGGGCGACGGTGGACTTCGCTCGCGTATTGCGGGCGCCGCTCGCGCGCCCGCGCTTCGACGTGGGGCACTACCGAGCCATCGAGCAGCTTACGCGCATCGAGACCGAACGTCTTGCAGAGGGGCGTCGATTCGTACTCGCGGGGGACTACCGGATGGATCCGTCGTGGAACGGTGCGGTTCAGTCGGGTCGGCGTGCTGCGCGGGCGCTGCTCACGGACCTCGGGGCTTCGGATCCTCGGGCTCGCTGAGCGACCTTTCGAGCTCTTCAAGGGTTTCGCGCAGTGCTTCCGACACTTCGATGGCGCGCTCCTCGAACTCCTCGATGAAGGCCTCGCCGCTCTCCCGCAAGGCTTCCTGCACGCTCTCGAAGGAGCTGGCGAGCAGCTCGCGAGTCAGGTCGCGGCGAGTCTGGCGCAGGTCGACGCGCCAGCCGTCCTTCCCGCGCACCAGATGCGTGTGAAAGGAAAAGTCTGGCCCGCCGCTGGGCTTGGGCCGCATGCGCGTCGGCACCTGGGCCAGGGACTCGTTGTCGAGGGCCTCGCCGAGCTCGACGGCTGCGAACGGATGGGCTGCCGCGAGATCGCGCACGGCAGCCAGAGATGCGGAGTCGGTGAGCGCCTGGGCGGCGGAGTAGTCAGCTGTTCCGAGGGCCTCCCAGAAGCGCTCGCTCGTGGGGCCCGGCCCGTTGGGGTCGGGCGCGCAGCCGAGCCAGGCGACGGCGGCGCAGAGCAGGAGAGCGGGCGGAGGTCGGGGCGTCATGCGCATGCAGGACAGGGTACCTCCGGCGTTGCGCGAGGGCCGCATCACGACAGGTCCAACTCGGCGAAGGTGACGCCATCGCCGCCCTCGTTGGCCTCGGCGGCGACCACCCTGGCGACGTAGGGCGAATCGGCCAGGTGCTCGCGGACCGCGGCGCGCAGGGCTCCGGTGCCGATACCGTGCACGATCTCGAGCCGCTGGCGTCCGGCGGCGGCCGCCTCGTCGAGGGCCGCACCGAGTCTGTCGAGCGCCTCGTCGACGCGCAGGCCACGCAGATCGAGGTGCGAGGATCCACCGGGGGGAAGCGGTGGTGCCGACACAAAGCGCGGAGCGGGGAGGTTGCTGCTCGCGTCCGAGGCCTTCGCGATTCGCTCCATCGAAACCACCACCTTCGCGGTTCCGAGCTGCACCGTCACGCGCCCCTTGCGATCTGGCAGCGTCGTGAGCACGCCGCTGCCGGCCTCGCGGACGCTGACGCGATCACCCGGTCGCGCGCGCTTCCAGTCGAACGGGTCGGCGGGCGGCGGCGGCGGCCGGAGGTCGCTCTGCGCCTCTGCCTCGTCGGTGGCCTGCTCGAGCGCCAGCAGTCTTTCTCTCGCGCGCGCAGCATCCCGGGATGTGGCGCCGCTCTGGAGATCGCGTATGACGCCGGCGATCTGCCCGTGCGCCTCCCGAAACGCGCGATCGAGATCGGCGCGCAGCTCGTGGTAGAGCTGTTGGCGCCGCTCGCGCAACTTCTCGAGCTTCACGGAGTAGTCGTGACGAACCGTCTCCGACTCCGCGCGCAGGCGCCGGGCCTCGGCCTGCTCGCGTTCGAGACTCGCTCGGTTGGCCGCCAGCTCTGCGAGCATGCGGTCCAGCTGGCGGTCGTCGCGGGAGAGCAGAGTGTCGGCGCGGGCGAGTACGGCCCGCGGCATGCCCATGCGCGCCGCCACCGCTGCTGCCGACGAAATGCCGGGTAGGCCCATGTGCAGGCGATAGGTCGGCGCCAGTGTCTCGGGGTCGAACTCGACGCATGCGTTCGCGAAGCGCTCGTCGACCTCGGCGATCTCCTTGAGCAGGCCATAGTGGGTCGTGACGAAGACCCGAGCCCCGGCGTCGGCCAGGCTCTCGAGCGCCGCCTGCGCGATGGCCGCGCCCTCGCCGGGATCAGTGCCGACTCCCAACTCGTCCAGGATCACCAGCGAATGCGCGTTGGCCCGCTCGACGATCTTTGCCAGATTTGCCATGTGTGCCGAGAAGGTCGAGAGGTGCTCTCGGATGTCCTGCTCGTCGCCGATGTCCGCCAGCAGCGCGTCGAAGGCGTCGACCCGCGCGGGTGCCTGTGCGGGCACGAAGAGACCCGCGCGGGTGAATAGCAGCGCCAGCGCGGCCGCCTTCATCGTCACCGTCTTGCCGCCGGCATTCGGGCCCGACAGCACGAGCACCGAGAAGCCCTCGCCCAGGCGCACGTCGTTGGGCACCGATTCGTCTGGTGGGATCAGGGGATGACGTAGCTGCGCCAGCGCGAGCACCCCGCCTTCGCCGATCGTCGGCTCGACGGCGTCGAGCGCGCGCGCGTAGGCGGCACGGGCGAACGCGAAGTCGATCTGGCCGAGCAGGGCGAGCCCCGCCGCGATGCTTGGCGCTGCGTCGGTGACGCCCCGGCTGAGCTCGCGAAGCACGCGTCGAACTTCCTGGTCGGCGAGCAACTCAGCTTCCCTGTGGCGGTTGTTGAGCTCGATCAAAACCTCGGGCTCGATGAAGAGCGTGGCCCCCGTGCGCGAGGCGTCGTGCACGATGCCGGGAACTGCACGGCGCGCGTCGGAACGCACCGGCAGTACGGTGCGGTCATTGCGCACAGTGGACCAGTTGTCGGTGAGGTGGGGCTGCACCTCTCTGCTCTGCAGCAGCTGCGCCACCCTGGACTGGATCTCGCCGGAGAGCCGGCGCGTGTCGCGCCGGGCCGCGGCCAGTGCCTGTGATGCGTCATTGCGCACGTCGCCCGACTCGTCGATGCAGCCCTCGATCTCGGCGCCCAGCGCCGCGCAGGGCTCGATGTGCTCCGCCAGCACCGCAAGGCCGGGCGCCAGCTCGGCGCGCTGCTCGTGGAAGCGGCGCGTACTGCCGAGCACCGCGATGCTGGCTGCCACCCGGCGCAGGTCGTCGGCCTCGAGCGCACCGCCCTTGCGCGCGTGGGCGAGCGGGTGCGCGAGCTCGGCGGCGCCGTCGAGCGGCGGTGCGTCACCGGCCTCGAGTATCGCCCGGGCCTCCCGAGTCTGTGCCAGGCGCTCGCGCATGGTCTCGACGCTGCTGGCGAAGCAGGTGTCGCCTGCGGTGATCGACTGACGGCCATGAGGAGTTCGGGCGTGCTCGGCGAGGCGCGCCAGAATCTCAGGCCATTCGAGGCGTTCGAGGGCTCTTTGCGAGACGCTGAAGGGCATCTGCACATTCTAGTCGCGGAGGCGCGTCGTTCCCTTTCCTTCAGATGGTGGCACTCACTGACCGAAATGGAGAACGAGATGCGCGCGACAGGTCCCACCGAGGCGGTTCTGGAAACCACCCGCGACCTCGATCAACGAGGCGTTGCGGAGATCCTGTCCGCGATCCACGGCGAGGATCACAGCGCCTGGCTCGCCGTGGGCAAGGTGTTGCCGCAGCTCGCCGAGGCCGTGGACGTGCTGACCTGCACGCTCGCCGGCGGCGGTCGTTGGTTCAACGCGGGGGCGGGCACGTCGGGCCGCATGGGGACCCTGGATGCGGCGGAAGTGCCGCCGACCTTCGGCATGCGTGAGGGCTGTGTTCAGGCTGTGATCGCCGGAGGGCCTCGGGCGCTCACCCGGGCGGTGGAGGGTGCCGAGGACGACGCTCAGGCCGGGGCCTTCGAGCTGCGCGAGCGCGGGCTCGCCGCGGGCGATGCGCTGCTGGCACTTTCGGCATCAGGTACCACGCCTTTTACTCTCGGCTGCCTCGAGGCGGCCCACGAGGTGGGCGCACGCACGATCGCGCTCACCTGCGACCCGAACTCGCCGCTCGCCGAGGCCGCTGAGATCAGCATCGCGCCGCTGGTGGGCCCGGAGGTGATCGCCGGCTCCACGCGCATGAAGGGCGGCCTGGCCCAGAAGATGGTGCTGCACCTGCTTTCGACGACGGTGATGGTGCGGCTCGGCTGTGTCTCGGGAAACCTGATGACGCACCTGCGTCCCGCTTCGGCAAAGCTGCGCGATCGAGCCGAGCGCATCGTGCAGATGCTCTCGAACGTCGATGCCGCGCAAGCGGCCCGCCTGCTCGACGCAGCCGACGGCGACACCGAAGGCGCGGTGGCGCTGGCCCGCCGCCAAGCAGGGCAATAGCGGGGAGACGCCCTTGCCTCTTGCCTTTTTTCGCGGGCAGAGGCGACAGCGGACGGGCCTGAAGAAGGCAAAAGGCAAGGACGTCCCCGATCGGGGGGGCTGAGCTACCGTCTGCGCCATGGCGGACGCGGTCGCCGACCTGCTGTCGTTCATCGACCGATCTCCGACGCCCTACCATGCCGTTGCGGAAGCGGTGCGGCGGCTCGAGGTGGCGGGCTGGAGCGCGGCTTCCGAGGCCGATGTCTGGGAGCTCTCGCCCGGCGACCGACGCTACGTGGTGCGCGGCGAGGGCAGTCTGGTCGCCTTCGAGGTGGGCTCGGCCGCGCCGGCCGAGACGGGTTTCCGCATCGTCGGTGCGCACACGGATTCGCCGAATCTGCGGCTCAAGCCGCGCCCGGATCTCGCGCCCCACGGCTATCGCCAGCTCGGGGTCGAGCCCTATGGCAGTGCGCTGCTGCATACCTGGCTCGACCGGGATCTCTCCGTGGCCGGCCGCGTCACGTTTCGCGAGGGCGATGCGGCGCGCACGGTGTTGCTCGACTTCGGGCGACCGCTGCTGCGCGTGCCGAACCTCGCCATCCACCTGAATCGGGGCATCCGTCAGGAGGGCCTCAAGCTGAACCCGCAGCAGCATCTCGTGCCGGTTACCGGGCTCGAGGACGCGCCGCCCTTCGCGGAGCTCGTGGTGAGCGAGCTGCGTGCCCAGGGCGTCGCCAACCCCGAGAGCGATGCGCTGCTGGGCTTCGACCTGATGGCTTACGACGTGCAGCCGCCGGCGGTGATCGGCGTGCGCGGCGAGTTCATCACCGCGCCGCGCATCGACAATCTGGCGTCGTGCCACGCGGGGCTCTCGGCGTTGATCGATGCTCCGGCCAGCCCCTCGGCCAGCCGCGTCGTGGTGCTCTACGACCACGAAGAGGTGGGCAGCCGTTCGGCCCAGGGCGCAGCGGGGCCCCTGCTGGCGGATCTACTCGAGCGGATCGTGGACTCCACCAAGGGCGGCGAGATGCAGGCGCTGCATCGGGCCCTTGCCAGCTCGTGCCTGGTCTCCGCGGATATGGCTCACGCGATTCACCCGAACTATGCGGACAAGCACGAGCCCCAGCACCGCCCGGTAGTGGGCGGCGGGCCGGTGCTCAAGAGCAACGTCAATCAGGCCTACGCCAGCGACGCCCGCACGGGTGGGCTCTTCGAGCTTCTCTGCCACAGGGTCGGCGTCACGCCCCAGCACTTCGTCTCGCGTAGCGATCTCGCCTGTGGTTCGACCATCGGGCCGATCAGCGCAGCGCGAGTGGGTGTGCCGACCGTGGACGTCGGCAATCCGATGCTCTCCATGCACTCGTGCCGAGAGATGGCGGGCACGGCCGACGTGCAGCCGATGATCGACGTTCTGTGCTCGTTCTTCGACGCATGAGCGAAGCCGCGCACGAAGACCGCGCGTTCATCGCGCGGGCGACGCGCATCGCGATCACCGTCGCCGCGGTCCTGATCGCACTGCTGGCGCTGCTCTACCTGCTGAAGGGCGCACTGACGCCGCTCGCGGTGGCGCTCGCCGTGGCGTACTTCCTCGACCCGATCGTGGTGCGCCTGAAGGGCTGGGGGGTGCCGCGCAGTGTCGGGATCCTCGTTCCGATGCTGGGTATCGTGCTGCTGCTCGCACTCTTCGCGTTCGTGGTGTTGCCGGCCATCATGAGCCAGCTCGGCGAGCTGGCCCAGAAGCTCCCCGCCTACTGGAACGCGGCCCTCGGATGGGCGATCCCGCGCGTCGAGTCACTCGGGATCGAGGTGCCGGCGACGTGGGCCGAGGCCTTTCGCGGGGCGCTTGGCCACTTCGATGTCAGCCGTGTCGGCGCCCTTGCAACGGGGTTGCTGGGCGGCATCGCCGGCGGTCTCGGCTCGGTGGTCGGCCTGCTCGTGATCCCGGTGATCACCTTCTACATGCTCGCCGAGTTCCCGGCTGTGAAGTCGGGCTTGCTCTCGATGGTCCCGCCGCGTTTCCACGACTCCGTGCAGTCACGCTGGATGAATGTCGACTCGCTGCTCTCGGGCTTCGTGCGTGGCCAGGTCACGGTCTGCGCGATCCTCGCCGTGCTCTACGCCCTGGGCTTCTGGGTGCTCGACGTGCCGATGGCGATGTTGATCGGTCTGGTCTCCGGGGCCATCGCGTTCATTCCCTACATCGGCAGCGCCACCGCCCTGGTGCTGGCCGGGCTGCTGTGCCTCTTCGAACACGGCGTGGGCGTGCGGCTCATCGGCGTCGGCGCCTGGTACGTGGTGGTCCAGAATCTCGAGGGTTTCGTGCTGACGCCGCGCATCGTGGGCGGCAGCGTCGGCATGCACCCGATGACGGTGATCGTGGCGCTGCTCATCGGCGGCAATCTGCTCGGCTTCCTCGGGCTGATCGTCGCGGTGCCGCTGGCGGCCATCGTGCAGGTCTTCGTGCGCGAAGCCGTCGACTGGTATCGGAGCTCCGAATTCTACGCCGGAGCTGGCTCGGGGGAGAGCGCATAGCTATCGTGGCTGCATGGCCGACGAAGAGTCTCGCCCGGACGAAGAGCAGGAAGAGGAGCCGCCGCGCACCCCCTTCGACAACCCGTTCTTCCTGCCGGTGATGCTGTGGGTGTTCACCGTGTGGTTCGGTTGGGACGCCTGGATCGTTCCGATGGAGGAGCACCTGGAGTTCAACCGCTACGGCTTCTTCGTCGTATTGGCCCTGGCGCTCTGGTACACGCGAAAGGGCCTCCGGGAGCACCGAGAGGACAAGCAGCGCGAGGCATCCAGTAACGGCGCGTCGCCGCTCAGCTAAACAGCGCTCGGGCCACCACCTTCAGCTCCAGAATCGGTTTCACGCCCTCGAAAATCGGAAGCACCTGCGCGTCTACGACGTAGCGGCTGATCGGATACTCCTCGGCGTAGCCCCAGCCGCCGTGCATCATCTGGCCCATCTGCGTGGTCTCGACCGCCATGTCGCAGGCCAGGAGCTTGGCCTGGGCGGCGAGGGGGGCGGCCTTGCGCTCGTCCTCGTCAAAGGCGTTCGCGGCGGCGTAGGTGATGGCACGCGATGCGGCGAGCAGCGCCGCCATGCGACCCAGGGTGTACTGGGTCAGCTGGTACTCGGAGATCGGCTTGCCGAATTGGTTGCGGTCGACCACGTACTCCGCGGTCTTCTCGAGCGCCGCCTGCGCGAGGCCGCAGGCGCGCCCTCCTGTCTGCAGGCGTCCCGCCGCGAAGCCGGCCATCTGCAAGCTGAAGCCGCGGCCGATGCCGCCCTCCTCGCCGACGAGATTGGCGGTCGGCACCACGTAGTTCTCGAAATTGAGGGTGAAGGAGTGCATGCCGCGGTAGCCCGGGGTCGCGTCGGCCTTGCCGACCATGCGGCCACCGCCGGGCTGCTGCATCTCGAAGCTGTGCCCGTCGAAGGTGTTCTTCGGCACGATGAAGAGCGAGAGCCCCTTGGCTCCCAGGGATGGATCCGGATCTGTGCGGCACAGCACCGCCAGCACGTCGGCGCGACCCGCGAAGGTGCACCAGGCCTTGGGTCCGTTGATCACCCACACTTCTTCGCCCCCGATGCGCTGCCGTTCTGCGCGGCACTTCACGGCCGACACGTCGCTGCCGATGTCGGGCTCGGTGACCGAGATGCCGACCATCACCTCGCCGGCGGCGATGCGTGGCAGCCATGTCTGTTTCTGCTCGTCGGTGCCGCCCTGGAGCAGCGCCTTCGCCAGGATCTCCGGGCGTGTGATCAACGAGCCGGCGGCGGCCAGCGAGGCTCGGGAGAGCTCCTCGGTGGTGAGGATCATCGCCAGGTTGCCCATCTCGGAGCCGCCGAATGCCTCGGGGATGGACAGGCCGAAGAAGTTGAGCTCGCTCATCTTTGCGATGAACTCCTCGGGCACCAGTTCGTCATTGCGGTGGATGCGCTCCGCGTTCGGCGCCACTTCGTTCTCGGCGAACTCTCGCACGGCGTCGCGCACCTGCTCGAGCAACTCGTCGAGGGGCAGCGGCTCGCGGCCGCGTGTCTCGCAGACGCGGCGCCCGACCTCGCGCAGAGCCGCCTCGTGAGCCACGCGTCGCAGCCCCTCGCGCACGTGGGCTGGGAATGTCTCCTCGAGGGCGCTGTCGCCGAGCGAAAGGTCGTCGAGTACCGGCTCGAGGCGGTCGCGCAGGCTTCTCACCTGCTCGGCGATACCGGTGGCTGCCAGCAACTCGAGAGACCCGCTGCCTCGGCCTGCGCCCGCGGCGGCGCCAGCAAAATCCGCCAGCTCGCGGGCTGCGCGACACTGGGTGGCGGCGTAGGCGACCCGCTCGGCCAGCACCTGGTGTTCGTCGATCCCGCTGGCGCCGCCGGTGATTTCGCTGGCGCGGGCCACGCAGCGCTCGACGAGGTCTTCGGCAGCTTCGAGCAGCGGGCGAGCGTCGTCGAGAGTGGGGAGGGCGGTCATCGGGGAATCCTCGGATGTGAGATGCTGTCGGGGATCTGGGGAGCGCGTAGAATAGCGTGGCGCCTTGTCCGCGCAGAGTGATGCGACACATCAGGGAGGTTTGCATGACCCGCAGTCACCGCACCGTTTCGATTGGGCTCGCCGCGTTCGCCTGCGCGCTGTTGGCCGGGGCGTTTCCTGTGCTCGCGGAGCACCACGAGGGCGTCGCCGCCGGGCCCGCTGTCATCCAGGTGGTGAGCACCAATGTGCAGGGCAAGAACGTCTACATCCCGTCGACCATCGTCGTGGAGGCGGGCAAGCCGGCCGCGCTCTCGGTGTTCAACACGACGGAGACGCCGCACGGCTTCAGCATCACCGGCGCCGGGATCGAAGAGGTGCTGATCCCCGGTCAGGAGCACCCGATCGAGCTGCCGGCCCTCGAGCCCGGCAGCTATCCGATCTACTGCCAGCTGCACCCGGCCCACCGCGGCGGTCGTCTGGTGGTGATCGACTTCTGAGGCCTGTGCTCCTCCTCGGTCGCTCCGTCCAGGGGGGCGAAGCAGGCGCTCGCGTCACTCGTGAGGCTCCGCGGCACGCGCGCCGAGGGTAGAATCGACCCGGCCGGGGGCGAGTCCGGCCCGGGAGATCCTTCATGTCCAGGCTCGCGCAACGGCTCGGCTTTTCCGCTGCCGATCGCATCGCCATCGTTCACGCCGACGATATCGGCTGCTGTCACGCGGCCAACGTCGGGGCCTTCGAGGCGCTCGACGCGGGGCCGGCTACTTGCGGCAGCGTGATGGTGCCGTGTCCCTGGTTCGCCGAAGCCGCGGGATACGCACGCGAGCGCCCCGGGGTCGACCTCGGCGTGCACCTGACGCTGAACTGCGAGTATGCCCACTACCGTTGGGGCCCGGTGGTGGGCGCCGCTGCCGTGCCGTCGCTGGTCGACCCCGATGGTGCGTTCCCGCAGACGGTGGCGACGCTCGTGGAGCGAGCGCGCCCGGACGAAGTGGAGCGCGAGCTGCGCGCGCAGATCGAGGGCGCGCTCGCCGCCGGCATCGACGTGACGCACCTCGACGCGCACATGGGTGCCGTCATGCTGCCACCCTTCGTCGACATCTATGGGCGCCTGGCCCTCGAGTTCCGCCTGCCGCTCTTCGTGGTGCGGCCCGATGAGGCGGTGCTCCGGGCGCTCGGGGCCGAAGCTTCGGTGCCGGTCTACCGACGCGCCATCGAGCGGCTCGAGGCGGTGGGTATTCCGATCCTCGATGGCTTCGACGATCGATCGCTCCACTTCGAGCCGGGCGGGGGTGAGGCGCACAACCGCGCTCGCCTGGCGAAGCTCGGAACCGGCGTGAGCTACCTCATCTGTCATCCAGCCCGCGGTGGCGAGGAACTCGATGCGATCAGCGATACGGCCCACATGCGGGAATTCGAGCGAACGTTCTACGGTGGTGAATCGGGTCGCCGGGCACTCGCGGAAGCGGGTCTTCGCACCGTTGGCATGCGCGCGCTGCGCGAGTTGGTGCGGGCTGGTTAGTCGGGCTTGACCGGCAATTTCTTGGAGAACGCTTCGAGTGACATTTCGCTGACGCCGTAGCCGGCGTCGATCGGAATGTGCAGGACGGGCCCTTCTCCTCCCTCTTCGATGTGCGGCAACACCGTCACCACCGGCTCGGCGCGGCTGGCCGCCAGCGCGTCGGCGACGCGTGCGTGGCGGGCGAGCTTCCTGAGCTGCATCAGTGTCGGGAAGATGATGCTGAGGCGCGCAGCGGCTTCCTCCGCGATCGCCCGCTGCGGAGTGATCCACACGGAGTCGACGGATTCTCCGCCGTCGTGCACTGCGCTCTGGCCGGCGGGTGTCTCGACCAGGAAGAAATGCGTATCGAAGCGCTTGGGCATCATTTCCGGTGTGATCCAGTGCGCGAAGTGGGTCGGCAGGTCACCGGCCAGCTCGAGGTCTTCTTCGGCCACGATCGCGGCGAGATCTCGCTCGCCGCGGCACAGCGCCGCGCGATGTCGTGCATCGATGCTGCGTGCGCGCGCCTCGTCCAGCAATGCGTCGGAGCCGCGCTCCCGTGCCAGCAGGATGCCGCATTCCTCGAACGACTCGCGAATCGCCGCGACGCGTGCGGTGAGCGTCTCCGGAAATCGATCTTCTCCACGGTGCCAGCTGGCCGTCAGCGCCGGATCCGAGTCGGCCGGGTCGACCTTGCCGCCGGGAAACACCATGGCGCCCGGCATGAAGTCGATGGCGTGGTTGCGCTTCACCATGAAGACTTCGAGGCCGCCGGGTGCGTCGCGCACGAGCAGCAGCGTCGCTGAGGGAATGATTGCCTGTTCGCCCATCGTCCAACGATACCGCGTGGCCGGCCCGGGTGAGGTGGACCTGCAGCAGCTCCGCGTCGCCGCCGCTGGCGCCGGGTCAGGCGGCGCAGCTCGCCTGCCTCGATGCGATCGAGGCAGCGGGCTGACTCAGCCCGCGTCGAGCGCGCGCAGCCGCCGGAAAGGGTAGATCCCCGTGTCGTGTCCGTCGCTCCACTGGATCTGGAGCGCATAGCGCCCCACCGACTCGATCTTCAGCGGCCGCACGTCTTCCGGAACGCAGGCGGGGTCGAGGTGCTCCTCGCCGGTCCACTCGTCGACGCAGATCGCGCAGCCACAGGCCAGTCGCAGGTCGCGCACGGCGTAGACGCTCTCGTGACCGTCTTGCCAGGTGATCGCCAGCTGCGCGGGGCCCGCCTGGCGGATCTGTGTCGGGGTGAACGCCGCATTCTCGTCGGACATCTCACGAAGAGTAGCTACTCTCGCGCCCCCGTCGGAGAGAGAGGCACGATGAACGAGAATGCGATCGCGATTCTGGGTGGAACCGGAGATCAGGGCCTGGGCCTGGCGCTGCGCTTTGCCAAGGCCGGACAGCCGGTGGTGATCGGCTCGCGCAAGCTCGACCGGGCGCTGGAGGCCGCCGAGAAAGTGCGCCAGGCGGTGCCGGGTGCGGACGTCGAGGGCCTGGCCAACGAGGACGCCACCCCGCGCGCGCCGATCGTGATCCTGTCGGTGCCGTTCGAGCACTTCGCCAGCACCGTGAAGGGCATCAAGGAGAAGCTTGCCGACGGTCAGGTCGTGGTCTCGATGGGTGTGCCGCTGGCAGCTGCCGTCGGCGACGGCGCCGTGCGCACGCTCGGCATCTGGCAGGGCTCCTGCGCGGAGCTGGTGAAGTCGCTGGTGCCGAAGGGGGTCGATGTCGTATCGGCGTTCCAGAACGTCTCTGCGCACCGTCTGCAGCACCTCGAGGAGCCTGTCGAATGCGACGTGATCGTGTCCGGGGCCAAGGCGTCGCGTGAGCGGGTGATGGCCCTGTGCGAGCTGGTCCCGGGGCTGCGTGGCATCGACGGCGGGCCGCTTTCGAACGCGCGGATCGTCGAATCCGTGACCGCGCTGCTGATCGGCCTGAACATTCGCTACAAGGTTTCCGAGGGCCTCGGCATCCGGCTCACGGGCCTGCCGGGCGAAAGCTCAGGTTCCTAGACCGAAAATTCAGACTTTTCGAATGCTTGCGCACTTCAGCTGCGATCAGACCGCCGTTTGACGCTGCGGCCCCCACCGAGCCGGCGCCCAAAACACCTGAAACCTCAACCACTTGTGCTCCGCGGGCCGGTGAAGCGCTATATTTTGTGGGTTCCGTGTTGACACGATTTCGTCGCAGGAGTAAAGAGCGTCATGGGGATGAGGCATGTCCCTCTGGTGGCCTGGGGGGTTTTTCGAAACAGGCGGTCGCCAGCGGGAAGCAGGCTTGGAACGGGATGGAGGACCTGAACCTTGCTTGGGGGCCTTGGATGTACCGAGGCCTCTCTCATCCCCTGGATTCAACACCCGGCCTCGAGGGGCGGCGCGAGCCGAACGCGAGGCCGGGTGATTTGTCTTCGCAGGTGATTCAGGAGTTCCACCCTATGCGCTCGGCCCCGATGCATGCCGTCGAGGCTCCAATCGGGGCGAAATGGGAGGGCTGACAGGTTGGTGTGGCTGAGTCACACGCGTGCAAGGGCGAGCGCCAGAACACAGCGGAAGCGGGAGCTGCGAGGCTGCCATTTCAAATAGGGGGAAAGGGTGAACGGAACGACGACTGCCGGAACCAACGGGACTCAGACCAGGGCTCAGACCAGAAAGTCCACTTCGGGCAGCCGTCAGAGAACGAAGCAACAACCCCGGGGCGTTACCGTTCCCCGCCATTTCACCCAGGCCGGCGTGGATCCCTTCGACATGGTCGAGTGGGAGCTGCGCGACGCCAAGATCAGCGACGAGCGCGGTGAAACCGTCTTCGAGCAGATCGACGTCGAGATCCCGAAGGAGTGGTCGCAGCTCGCGACGAACGTCGTCGTGTCGAAGTACTTTCGCGGTCACGTTGGCACCCCGGAGCGCGAGCGCAGTGTCAAACAGCTGATCGGCCGCGTCGTCGACCGCATCGTCGAGTGGGGGGAGAAGTCCCACTACTTCAAGGCACCGGAAGACCGCGATGCCTATCGCGACGAGCTCAAGTACATCCTCGTCACGCAGCGCATGGCCTTCAACAGCCCCGTCTGGTTCAACCTCGGGGTGCAGGGTACGCCTCAGCAGGCGAGCGCCTGCTTCATCAACTCTGTCGACGACACCATGACCTCGATCATGGATCTCGCCAAGACCGAGGCCATGCTCTTCAAGGGCGGCTCGGGTGCCGGCTCGAATTTCTCGAAGATTCGCTCTTCCAAGGAGAAGCTCGCCGGCGGCGGCATCGCGTCGGGCCCGGTTTCGTTCATGAGGGGCTTCGACGCCTTCGCCGGCGTGATCAAGAGCGGTGGCAAGACGCGCCGCGCTGCGAAGATGGTGATCCTCGATGCCGATCATCCGGATATCCTGGATTTTGTGAACAGCAAGGCCCGCGAGGAGAAGAAGGCCTGGGCGTTGATCGCCGAGGGTTACGACGGCGGTTTCAACGTGCCCGGCGGTGCCTACGACTCGGTCTACTTCCAGAACGCCAACCACTCCGTGCGCGTAACCGACAATTTCATGCATGCGGTGCTGGCGGATAGCGACTGGATCACCAAGGAGGTGCTCAGCGGCGAGCCCTGCGAGAGGCTGAAGGCGCGGGATCTCCTCACGGCCATGGCCGAGGCGACGCATATCTGCGGCGATCCGGGCATCCAGTACGACACCACGATCAACCGCTGGAATCCGGTCAAGAACAGCGGCCGCATCAATGCCAGCAATCCGTGCAGCGAGTACATGTTTCTCGACGATACGGCGTGCAATCTGGCCAGTCTGAACCTGATCAAGTTCCTCGACGAAGACGGCAGCTTCGATGTGGCGGCATACACCGCGGCGGTCGACATCACGATCCTCGGTCAGGAGATCATGGTGGACCACGCGGCCTACCCGACGCCGGCCATCGAGAAGAACAGCCACCTGTACCGGCCGTTGGGTCTCGGCTACGCCAACCTCGGTGCGCTGCTGATGACTTTGGGTCTGCCCTACGACAGCGATGAGGGCCGCAACGTGGCGGCAGCGCTCACGGCGCTGATGTGCGGCCAGGCGTACCTGCGCTCGGCGCAAGTCGCGGAGGCCATGGGGCCGTTCGTCAAGTACAAGGCGAATCGCAAGCCCTTCCTCGAAGTGATCGGAATGCACAAGGCGGCGGCCGATGCGATCCCGGCTGAGGGCGTGCGCGTGGAGCTGCTCGACGCGGCGCGCCGCAGCTGGGCGGGCGCGCTCGAGGCCGGCCGCCGGCACGGTTTCAAGAACGGCCAGGTCACCGTGCTGGCGCCGACTGGCACCATCGCGTTCATGATGGACTGTGATACGACCGGCGTGGAGCCCGACATTGCGCTGGTCAAGTACAAGAAGCTGGTCGGTGGGGGCCTGCTCAAGATCGTGAACAACACGGTCCCGACGGCGCTGGCCCGGCTCGACTACTCGCAGGATGAGGTCGACGCCATCGTCGCCTTCATCGACGAGAACGAGACGATCGAGGGCGCGCCGCACCTCGCGGATGAGCACGTGGCCGTCTTCGATTGCGCGTTCCGAGCGCAGAATGGCACCCGCAGCATCGAGTGGATGGGCCACGTGCGCATGATGGGTGCGGTGCAGCCCTTTCTGTCGGGCGCCATCAGCAAGACGGTGAACTTGCCCGAGGATGCGACGGTGGTGGATGTGGCGGATGCCTACCTCGAGGGCTGGAAGCTCGGCCTCAAGGCCCTGGCCGTCTACCGCGACGGCAGCAAGCGCACCCAGCCGCTCAATACCGGCGCGAGCAGCAATTCTGCGTCAGCCGGCGAACGTCCGGTGCGCAAGAAGCTGCCGGACGAGCGCACGGCCCTGACCCACAAGTTCTCGATTGCGGGCCACGAGGGCTACCTCACCGTCGGTCTCTACGACGACGGGAAGCCGGGCGAGATCTTCCTGCGCATGGCCAAGGAGGGCAGCACCGTTTCGGGTCTGATGGACACCATCGCCACGATGACGTCCATCTCGCTCCAGTACGGTGTGCCCTTGAAGACCCTGGTCGACAAGTTCAGTCACACGCGCTTCGAGCCGGCGGGCTTCACGAACAATCGGGAGATTCCGATTGCGAAGTCGGTGATGGACTATGTGTTCCGCTTCCTCGGCACCCGCTTCCTGACGGGCGAGCCGCCGGTGGCGGACGAGCAGGACACGGTCACCGCCGGGGCGGGGGCCGAGGCCGAAGTGGCCGTGGTGGCCGGTGGCTCGGGCGAGGTCGGCAGCAGCAGTGCGAGTGGCTACGCGATGGTGAACCAGGCGGACGCGCCGAGCTGCAGCGACTGCGGCTCGATCATGATCCGCAGCGGTACGTGTTACAAATGCCCCAACTGCGGAAACACCAGCGGTTGCAGTTGAGGGGCCCAACGTAGGTACGGCGCCTCCGATCGGGGGGTAGGGGGCGCTGGGGAGCGCGGAGCCGTTTCGGCGCATCGCGTCTGAAATGCTCCGCGCTCCTGCGTTGAGCCCGGCGGCAGCTGCGATGGCGGCGCGCCTCGGCGCCCGGAGCTTTCGCGCCAGGCCCTAGTGTCCTGAGTCCCAAGTTCGCTGCATTCGGACTCAGGACACTAATAGCGCCAGCGTCCGCCCTGGTAGCGGAAGATCTCGGTGATCGGGACACTCGAGACGATCGTGCAAGTGGTGGCTTCGATGCTGCTGCAGCCGTAGAGGTGCTCGGTATAGCGGAGCAGCCCCACGTAGGGGGCGCTCGGGTTGCCAGTGGGGCGCAACTCGAGCGAGTAGTCGTCGCCGTAGCCGCGGTAGGTGACGAGCGGCGCGGAGGCGCCCGGCTTCACGCTTGGATTCGCTCGGCTCTGTTCCTCGGTGTCGCGAGCGCGGTCCATCCACTTCGCGGCGAAGGCGTCGAAGGCGGCGCCGGCGCGGTCGTGACTCGAATCCGGGATCGCGGCCGGCGAGTCCGCATGGGCGGCGCTGGCGGCGAGCACGAGGCAGGCAAGGATACAGGCGAGCTTCTGCATGGGCTCCTCTGGCGCGCTTCTATTCGGCACATACTGGACGCAACTGAAGCGGGCCTTGCCCAGGTTGGCGCACGCGCTAAAGACTGCGCAACCGCTGCACAGGAAACATCATGACGATGTCCTTCAGCCCCCGAGCCACGGTCGATGCGCTCGCTCCGGCGATGCGTCGAGCCGCGGAGATTGCGCGGGATCTCGAGGGTCGCGTGGCCAACCGGCCGAAGGCGGGCGAGCGAAGCCCCGTGAAGGCGGCCCTCACCGCGGCGGATACGGCGGTGCAGGAGACGCTGCTGCGGGCCCTTCTGGAGATCGCCCCGAGTCTGGCGCTCGAGGCCGAAGAGGATACGCCGAGCGTCGCGGCGTTCGCCTCCGAAGGCGAAGCACGCGTGGTGGTCGACCCCATCGACGGCACCCTGCGTTTCTTCCTCGAGGCACTCGGTCCCTACTCCATCCTCATGGGTCTCGCCGTACGCGACGTCTACCAGGTGGCGCACGTGGCGCTGCCGCGGGAGGGAGTCTTCATCGATGCCGTGCGAGGCGAGGGGGCGCGCATGGCTTCGGGTGAGGCGGCGCCGGTCCGGGCGGAGGTGCGGGTCGACGGGAGCCGCGTGCTGATCTCCCATGACCTGCCAGGCGCGGCCGTCGAGGTGCTGCTGGAGGCCGGGCTGTCGGTGGCGCCGGCCAGTGGCGGCGCAATCTCGGTGGCGCCACTCCTGCCGGGTGTGTGCGGTGGCTTGCGGTTCATGCCCGGTGGATCCGTGAGTGTGCGGGGGCGGATCGGAGCGCTGGCCTCGCGAGAGGCCGGGGCAAGGGTTTGCGGAGCGGATGGGAGCCCGTTTCCCGAAGACATCTGTGCCCCGCGCTCCACGCTCCTGGTGGCGGCGGACGACGAGACTCTGGCAACGCTGCGCGAAGCGGCGGTCGCAGCGCAACGCGCCTGAGCGCCGCTCGGGCGGTCGTCGGCGCCAGTCGATGGACGTCGCGCCACCGGACTACATCTGGGTGTAGTCTGGCCCCTCGCCGCCTTCCGGTGGCGTCCACGTGATCACCTGGTAGGGATCCGCGATGTCGCAGGTCTTGCAGTGCACGCAGTTCTCGTGGTGGATGAAGAGCTGCTTGCGGCCCTCGTGCTTCGGGTCGGGCACCATCTCGTAGACGGCGGCCGGGCAGAAGCTTTCGCACGGATTGCCGTATTCGTCGGCGCAGGTGGTGCTGCAGAGATCCGTGTCCGCCACCACCAGGTGCGAGGGCTGGTCCGCCTCGTGAGCGGTGCCGCTGAAGCCGACCAGGTGCTCCTTCGAAAAAGTGAGCTTGTCGTCGAACTCGAACGGTTCCTTCTCTCGCTGACTCGCCGGCAGCTCCGAGAGCTTCTTCATGTGCGTGTGGCCCGCCGACGCCGGCAGGTTGTCGATGAGCCCGCGTCCGCCCGTGAGCATGGTGAGCGGGATGTTCTGGGCGAAGAAGAAGGGGCCCTTCTCCCAGGAGCCGTGGAAGTTGCGGTCCAGGCGGTGGTCCGCATGGATCCAGCTCTTGCGCACGCGCTCGGCGTAGCCGCCCAGGGTCTTGGCCGAGAAGTCCTGGCAGTGGAGTGCTTCGACGATCGTCTCCGCTGCCAGCATGCCCGACTTCATCGCCATGTGGACGCCGGCGAGCCGCGCGGCGTTGCACATCGATGCCGAGTCGCCGACCAGCATCGCGCCGTGGTGGTAGAGCTTCGGCTGGGAGTAGAGGCCGCCGGTGGGCAGCGCCTTTGCGCCGTAGCGCACGAGCTCCGCGCCCTCGAGAAGATTTGCCATCCACGGGTGCGTCTTGAATTTCTGTGCCTCGAGATGGGGGTCGTTGTGCGGGCTCTCGTTGTCGAGGGCGGTGACGTAGCCGTAGGAGATGTGGTCGTCGGCCATGTCGTACATCCACATGCCGACGAATTTTCCGCGCGCGATGTCCGGCAGTGACATGCCGTGAATCACGCGGCCGGGCCGCGCCTTCTTCGGGTCGATCTTCCAGATCTCCTTGATGCCCGTCTCGTAGGTCTGGGGGTTCTGGCCCTGCAGGTCGAAGCGCTCGATGAGCTGCTTGCTGAGCGAGCCGCGCACGCCTTCACCGAGCACCGTGACCTTCGCGAAGATCTCCATGCCGGGTGCGAAGGTGCCCTTGGGGTTGCCGTCCTTGTCCACACCCATGTCGCCGGTGCACACGCCGACCACGCGGTCGCCGTCGATCAGCAGCTTGTCGCCCGCAAAGCCGGGGTAGATGTCGACACCGACCGCCTCGGCGCGCTCGGCCAGCCACTTGGCCACGTTGCTGAGCGAGATCACGTGGTAGCCGCGCTTCTGGAAGGGCGGCGCGAAGATCGCCGGCACCGGCAGGTGGCGCTTGCCCGCGAAGAGGTAGAGCCAATCGCTGTCGCAGATCGCCTCCGTCGGGAAGCCCTGCTCGCGGAAGTCCGGCACCAGCTCGGCGATCGCCTTGGTGTTCATGCAGGCGCCGGAGAGCAGGTGGTCGCCAATGCCGGCCGCCTTCTCGAGCACCAGCACGCTGGGCGGCTCGATGGGGGCGCGCCCGGCCGCCTCGGCTCCCTTGTTGAAGATCTCGACCTGGTTCATCAGGTGGATTGCCGAAGCGAGGGTGGCGGGACCTCCACCGATGTAGAGGACATCGACCTCCATGCTCTCGCGTTCGATGGCCTGGCTCATGGGGAGACCTCCGGATGGAACGTCGCGACGGGGGCCGGGGGCCCCGCGAAGTTTCTCAACATAGGGGAACCGACTCGCTGGTCAACCGATTCGGGAGTCGGAGCGGGGCGCCGGCCTCAGCCGGGAGTGGCCGGATTCTCAGCACTTTTCGGCGGGAGCGGGGCCTTGTCTCCGAGCAGCAGCCCACGGAAGAGGCGGAACATCAGCAGTGCACCCAGCATCATGGCCCCGGCGATCAGGAACGGGGTCCCCGGCGACCAGAAGTCCATCAGTACTCCCCCGAGCATGGGGCCGACGATGCGCCCGGTGGTGGCCATGGCCTGACTCTGCCCGAGCAGCTCGCCGGCATTCTCCGCCTCGCAGGCCTTCGAGTAGAGACTGGTGAAGGCGGGAAAGGTGATGCCGTTGCCGAACGCGATGAGCGTTCCGACCACATAACACCAGCCGAAGGTCGGGGCCCAGGCGACCATCGCGAGCCCCACTCCCATGGTGGTGAGCCCGACGCCGATGAGCCGCGGCTCGCCGACCTGTCCGACCATGCGCCGCAAGAACAGGCCCTGGGTAATGAAGAGCACGACGCCGATCCACATGAAGAGGAAGCCGACGTCGAGGGCGGTCCGTCCGAACTGCTGCGCGGCGTAGAGGGTGAAGAGTGCCTCGAGCACCGCAAATGCCGTGAAGAGATGGAAGAAGAGGTAGAGGAAGAGCGCGATGCGCCGGTCGTGTACGGCCACCACCAAGCGGATCGGTGTCGGGATGAACGCCCGGCGCAGCTCGGCCATGCTCGGTTGACGCAGCCCCGCTGGCCGCGACTCCGGCAGCCGCCACCAGGCCAGCACGAAGTTGAGCGCGGCCAGAACCGCGACGGCATAGAACGGCGCCTTGACGTTGTAGCTGGCCGCGAAGCCGCCCAGCGCCGGTCCCAGCACCATCCCCGCGCCGAATGCGGCTCCGATGATGCCCATGCCGCCGGCCCGCTCCGATGGCGGAGTCACGTCGGTGACGACTGCCTGGGCCGTGCCGATGCTTGCCGCGAAGAAGCCGGCGAGCGCGCGGGAGAGATAGATGACCCCGAGCGTATCCGCGAACGCGAGGACGAGGAACGAGGCGACGGTTCCGAACAGCGAGACGAGAATCACCGGGCGACGACCGATGCGATCGGAGACCCAACCCCATACGGGAAGGAAGACGAGCTGGGCCAGCGCGTAGACCGTGAGAATGAGCGCCACCTGGAAGGCCGACGCACCGAGCTGCTCGGCGTATAGGGGCAGCACCGGGATCAACACGGTGAACCCGATGAAATCGATCAAGATCGTCGTGAAGACGATCAGGAGAACCGCCTTCGATCGGGCGTTGCTGGGCGGCGCCGTCTCGGAAGGCGATTCGGGATTGGCCATCGGGCCGCGCAGCGTAGCACGCGGCCGTTGCCGGACCCCTATACTGCTGGCATGGAGGCGCCCGTTCCCGGCCTGGTCGAGATCATCCGAGAGTTCCTGGTCGTAGACGAGGCGCTGCGTCGTCTGGTGCGTCGATACCGGGATGGGGAGCTGGTCTGGGACGAGGTGCGCACACTGATGACGGACCAGGAGGCCAGCCCCCTCTACCGTCTGAAGGAGCGCTCCCACGCCCTGTTCCGCGCGGAAGGTTCGGATCATCGCTCCGTGCGTCACCGGGAAGTGTTGTTCGACCTGGCGATCGGCTCGCTCTTCCACGAGGCGATGAAGTTCCGAGAGAACCTCTACCAACGCGAGGTTTATGGGCCGCGGGTTCGCGCGCTGCGCGAGGAGGCCGGCGCCGAGGCCGAGGCACTGTTCGCGGAGTTCGAGAAGATCCTGGAGTTCGGTTCGGAGCGGTTGGAGGAGAGCGTCATCGAGACGCGGGCGTTGCTCGATCGCTGTCGCGAGCAGTTGGCGGACCTGATCACTCAGCACCGCGACGACGGCAATGCGGCGCGGTACCTGATCGAACAGCGTGAGCTGGTGGAACGCGTGTTCGAGCGCGGTCTCGACGACTTGCTCGAGGAGATCTACGGGGCGACCGCCAGTGCCTGGGCGCTGGCGGGACGCTCCTACGTCGTCAGCGGCTACTTCGAGGAAGGCGCGGCTGCGCTGGCCGGCGCCATCGAGCGCGGTGCCGAGTCCGACGCCCTCGAGTCCTGGGTCGACTACGCCCGTGGCATGGCCGCCTACATGCGCGGCGACTACGCGCAGAGCGTGCGCGACCTGAAAGCTTGGTCGAAGGATCGGGACGGGGGCGAGAGTGCGCTGGTCGAGCAGGCCTGCGCGGCGATGTCGCGGCTCGAGCGTCTGGTGACCGGGGACGAGGGCGACGCGCTGGTGCGCCAGGCCGAGGCGCTGGTGGCCGAGCTGACGTCCTGATTTCGCTCAGGCCTCGGGCCGGCCGTGGTAGTAGAGCCACCCGCAGCTGCCGGCGAGGATCAGCACGACCCCGATCCACTGCGGCTCGGTGAGTCCGAGAAAGGCCGGGTTGAGTCGCCAGTGCTCGATCACCAGGCGCCCCGCGCCGTTGAGCGCGACGTACTCGGCGAAGAGGAAGGGGCTGCGGCCCCGCCGCTTCCACAGGAAGAAGGCCACCGGTAGCAACCACGCCACCTCGTAGAGCTGGGTCGGGTGCACCGGGTGGTCCACCGGCGGAAGGCCGTTCGGGAAGGCGATTCCCCAGGGCGCATCGGTCGCCACGCCGTAGTCGTCGCCCACCAGGAAGCAGCCGATGCGCCCCATGGCCTGTCCGACTGCGGAAGAGATGGCGCAGCAATCCATCGCCACCTTCACCGAGAGCCCATTGCGCCAGGCGCCCCAGGTGCCGAGTGCCACGGCGCCGATCAGTCCGCCGTACCAGGTGATGCCTCCGCGGGAGAGCAGGTAGCTGAAGAACGGCTGTCCCTCGCGGAGCCACATGTCGACGGCGAAGTAGAGCTTCGAGCCTCCGATGCCGCCGAGCATCACGTAGAGCAGCAGCGTCCACGCGAGCTCGGGGTCGAGGCCTTCCTCTTGCATGCGGTAGGCCGCGATCTTCGCACCGGTCAAGAACGCGAGGGCGAGCATGGCACCGAAGCTGCTGATGGTGAAGCTCGTGCCCGGGATGGTGAAGATCTCGGGATACATGGCGGGCGGGAGGCTAGCAGCCCGGAGGGGCCCCGTGCCTAGGGTTGCGGCAGGGTGACGTGGAACATGGCGCCGGTGCTCTGGTCGCTTTCCACCCAGGCACGCCCGCCTCGGGTCTCGGCGATCTTGCGCACGATGGCCAGGCCCATGCCCGTTCCGCGGCGTCCGTCGCGGCGGGCGCCCAGGCTCTGGAAGGCTTCGAAGATACGGTCGTGGTGCTCCGTGGGGACCCCGCGACCGGCGTCGCACACGCGGATGTGGTGCCACCCCGGCTCTGCTTCGATCGTCACGTCGATGCGCCGCTCGGCGCACTCGCCCATGTGTTCGACGGCGTTGCCGATCAGGTTGCAGAAGACCTGGTAGAGGCGCGTGCGGTCGCAGTACACCAGCGGTGGAGATGCGGGCAGGTTGAGCCGGATGCCTTCCTCGTCGAGGCGCACCTTGAACTCGGCGGCCAGCTGGAGCAGCACCGTGCGCGGGTCGATGAGTGTCGGGTGCTCGCCAGGCTGCCCGATGCGCGACAGCTCGAGCAGATTGTGGATCAGGTCCTCCATCGTGTGACCGGCCTGCTCGATGCGATTCACGAAGTGCACGCCGGTGTCGTCGAGCTGCTCGCCGTAGTCCTGATGCAAAAGCCGCGAGAATCCGAGCAGGGCGACCAGGGGCGAGCGCAGATCGTGGGCCAGACTGTTGATGCAGTGTTCCAGTTCCTCGTTGCGGTGGGCGAGGTCGCTGGTCGCCTTCTGCTCGTCCGCGGCGCTGCGCAAGGAGAGGATTGCGCCCAGCGGCTCCCCGTCCGGTCCCCGGTGCGGAGCGATGCGCCCCAGCACGGGCAGGGGTTCGGCGCCATCGCGCCGGACCGCCAGGCGGATCTCGCGCGGGACGTCGGTGTCGAGGGAGCTCACCAGCCGCGTCATGCCCTCGGTATCGCACGCGAGTACGGCGGCAGCGCTGCCGACCAGTTGCGAAACCGAAGTGGCGAGCAGCGCGGTGGCCGCGCGGTTGGCGTAGTCGATGAAGCCGTGGGGATCGATCGCGATGACTGCGTCCGGGTGGCATTCGATCAGGCTGGTCGGCGGCGCGGCTGGCTCGAAGGCGTGGCGGCGCCGCGCCATCACGATGATGCGCGGCTCATCGGCGCAGAGCTTCAGCGGGAATGCCGTCACCTCGAAGGGCGCCGCAGCGTCGGCGCCGACCGGGAAGTCGACTGGAGCGTGCCGTACTGCGCCGGTCTTGCGCAGGCTCGTCACGATCGGGAACGATTGCTCGGGCCTCGGAATTCTGGCGATGATGTCTCGCAGGTTGCAACCGACGAGATTCGGAACGTGATGTAGCGCCGCCTGCCAGCCGTCGGAGATCCACTCGATGCGCTTGTCGCTGGTGCGCGCCACCAGCATCAAAGGGTACGCCGCCGCCAGCTCTTCGATGAGCTGGCGCGCAGGCATCCCCTTGGCCAGCACGTCACTGGCTTGCAGCTGCGCGCTCATGTGTTTGTGTGGTACTCCGGAAGCCCGGCACGAATCGTCAGCGGCGCGATGGGATTCCTGGGCAGCGTGGATTTCATTGGGAACAGGCCCCGGTCCAACATCAAGGCTCTCGTCCCCACCCGAGGACGAAAGAATACCACTCACCTTTTCCGACGGTCAATCACAGATGAGTTGCGTCCGCAGCGACGACAAATGCGCTTCGTATGCAGCCGCGGGTCATCCACGCGCGTGTCATCGGCAACTTGCCCCCCGCGGGGTCAAGTTGCCGGGGTGGGGTCGTCGACAAGTGTGTTGACGGCGCACCCGTTGTGGAGGGCGCGTGTGCTCGTTGAAGCCTGCGAGGTCGTTCGAGATGCATCGCGCTCATATCGTCTGGTTGGC
The DNA here is from genome assembly GCA_019310965.1 of Deltaproteobacteria bacterium. Taxonomy (GTDB): domain Bacteria; phylum Myxococcota_A; class UBA9160; order UBA9160; family SMWR01. Next base: position 51,876 of record JAFDDG010000012.1, on the reverse strand, counting down.
GGCACTCGCCACCCTGTTGATGTCGGATGGCTCGCGCAGCGCGCACGAGCCCGCTGCTGCTCCCGCAGCGGTCACGCTCGACCGTCTGAGCGAGGCGCAGGTGTCCGCCTACCTGCGCCACCTGAATCCCGAGCTCAGTCCGGGCCAGGACGAGCGCATCGCAGTGGCGGTGGTGAAGTACAGCGGCAAGTACGCACTCGACACGAGTCTCGTGCTGGCAGTGATCTACCAGGAGAGCAGCGGGCGGCCCTGGGTGCGCAGCGAGAAGGGCGCCGTGGGTCTGATGCAAGTGATGCCGCACATGCTCGGCAGCCTCGGGCTGGCCGGGAATCTCGCCAACATCGACACCAATATCGAAGCCGGCTGCATCATCCTGGCGGACAACATCCGTAGGCTCGGCGAAGACCGGGGCATTCTGGCCTATTTCTGGGGCAACAACATCCGTGGCGCGGCCTACCTCGATGAGGTCCGGGCGGCGCGGGCGGCGATTCGTCGCCGGGTTGCGGCTTCCTGACGCCCCGTCTGGGGACCGCTGGCGTCACAAGGAGCCCGCGGGTAGGGTGCGCGGGATGGAAGCGCCGCTCATCCGCCGCGCCGAGTCGCACTTCGCCGGAGGCGGGGGCCGCACGCTGTTCCGCCGTTCGTGGCTGGCCGCGGAGCCCGAGCGCGCCATCGTGCTGGTCCACGGCTATGCCGAGCACAGCGGTCGCTACGAGCACGTCGGCGGCTGGCTCGCCTCCCGTGGTTGTGCCGTCCACGGCTACGACCACCAGGGCCACGGTCGCTCGGATGGGGCGCGCGGCCACGCGGCGTCGCTGGAGGCCCTGGTCGACGATCTCGAACGGTTGGTCGAACGGGTGCGCGGAGAGCACGCCGGGATCCCGCTCTTCGTCGTCGGCCATAGCATGGGCGGCCTCGTGGCCCTGGCCTACGCCGTCACCCGCGACCCACAGCTCACCGGGCTGGTGAGTTCCGCCGCCGCCCTGGGGGTGGCGGAGCCCCCTTCGCTGCTCGCGCGCGTGGGTCTGCGCGTGATGCGGCTCCTTGCGCCGCGGCTCTCGATGCCGCGACCGGTCGCAGATACCGCGCTCTCCCGCGACCCGGAGGTCGGTCGCGCCTACCGCGCCGATCCGCTGGTCTTCCAGACCATGACGCTGTCGTTGGCAGCTGCGATCTATTTTGGTGGCGTGCGCACGCTGGCCTCGGCCGGCGATGTCGCGCTGCCGGTTCTGCTGCTTCACGGCGGCGACGATCCCCTGATTCCTTCGAGCAGCAGCCGCCGTTTCGCCGACACCGTGACGGCTCCGGGCAGTGAGCTGCGCATCTATCCGGAGCTGCGGCATGAGATACTCAACGAGCCCGAATGGGAGAGCGTCCTGGGTGACCTCTTCGCCTGGCTCGGCCAGAGCGAACGGGGCTCGGAGGGCATGAGATGAGCGATCGGCTGACGCACCTCGACGCGCAGGGGCGGGCCCGCATGGTGAATGTGGGTGAGAAGGCAGTGACGCACCGGGTGGCGGTGGCGCGCTGCGAAGTCCAGATGGCTGCTGAGACCCTGGAGCGCATCGCCCAGGGCACACTGCCCAAGGGCGACGTGCTGGCCACCGCTCGGTTGGCGGGGATTCAGGCTGCCAAGCGCACGGACGAGTGGATCCCCTTGTGCCATACGCTGCCGCTCGATGGGGTGAGCATCGAGCTCACACCGGACCCAGCCGGCCCGTGTGTGAGGATCGAAGCTCGGGCCGAGGTCCACGCGAAGACCGGTGTGGAGATGGAAGCTCTGGTGGCGGTTTCGGCGGCAGCGCTCACTCTCTATGACATGTGCAAGGCTGTCGATCGGGCGATGCTGGTGCAGGCCGTGCGGCTCGTACAGAAGAGTGGGGGGCGAAGCGGAGACTGGCGGCGCGCCGGAGAGCCCGAAACCGTTGTTCCCCTGGGGGCTTCGCCCGGCGGCGGCTGATGGCGGGAAATTCGGATCGGCCGAACGAACCGGACGACGCGGGCCGGTGTCCGAATCGCTCGAGGCAGAAGGTGTCAGCAGAGTTGGTCGAAGCGAGTCCGGTTTCTTCTTCGGTCGTGCGTGCCGCGGCGGGGTTGCGCCCTCGAATCGAAGATCCGGATGCCGAGCTGGTCGAGGCCTGGCTGTCCGGCGACGAGGCGGCTTTCGAGAGCCTGGTGCGACGGCACGAGCGGCGGGTCTTCGGCCTGCTCATGCGCATGCTGGGCGATCGGGAGGAGGCGGCCGACGTTGCCCAGGAGGCATTCCTCAGCCTGCACCGTCATGGCCACCGCTTTCGCCGCGAGGCGCGTTTCTCGACCTTCGTCTATCGCGTGGTCGCGAACGCCGCGCTGAACCGGCGGCGCAGCCTGGGAAGGAAGCGAGCTCGGGAACAAGCGCTGGCCAGGCGTCATGAGGCGGGCATCGACCTGCCCTCGACTCCGCGCAATCCGGAAGACGCCACCGGCGGCAGCGAAGTCCAGCGCCAGGTGCAGCGCGCTCTGCTCGAGTTGTCCCCGGATTTGCGCACCGTGCTGGTGCTCTACGACCTCGAAGGCGAGTCCTACGGCGACATCGCGAAGGCCCTGCAGATTCCAGAGGGCACCGTGAAGTCGCGCATCCACCGTGCCCGGAATGCGCTGCGCGAGCATCTGCGACCGCTCGTCAGCGCGCCCATCAAAGGAGAGCCCTCGTGAATTCCTCGCGCGCCCGCGCTCGACTCAATGCCTACCTCGAGGACGATTTGTCGTCCAGCGAGCGGGCGGGAGTCGAGGCCGCCCTCGAAGTCTCCCCTGAGCTGCGACAGGAGCTTGCCGAGCTCCGAGCTACGGTCGAGCTATTACGCAGCCTGCCGCGTCCGGAGGCGCCGCCAGCCCTCGCCGAGCTCGTGATGGCGCGGGTGCGTGCGGGAGAGGCCGAGCCCGCCACGCTGCGCCGCTGGTTCGCCGGTTGGCTCGAGCTCCGGTTCGCGGTGCCCGTGGCGGCCGCAGCGGTGGCGCTGGCGGTGTTCGTGGATGCGCGATTGGAACAGCCCTCCCTCGAGGTCGCTGCAGTGCCGCGGCAGCCGGTGGCCGAATCGCTGGCCAAGCGGGCATCGGTACACCCGAGCGTGGAGATTGCCGCGCAGATGCGCGCGTTGGCGCGCGAGCGTCTCCAGCGCCGAGTTCGACGCCACGGTATGGCCGGTATTCTGCGCGGCGCTGGGCACCCCCACTCCGCTGCCTTTGCCTCGGACATCGAGGGTGTGGGCGAGGTGGCTCTGGCCGGCTTCGGCGGGCGCTAGCCGCCAGCGGGGATACAGTCGCTTCGGGTACCCTTCGCGGGTCTTGCCGCAGCCGACTCTGCGCGTTTTCGCATTGCTCCTGCTCGCCATGGCCGCCGTCGATGTGGCGCGTGCGGAAGAACTCGAGACGGTCGAGCTGGTGCCCCGGGATCGCGCCAGCTGGAGCCCTGCGGCGTTGTTCGCGCCGATTGCCAGCTTGTTTCGCGGTGGACCGGCACATTACTTCAGCCCGCACGAGATCGTGATCCGCACCACGCCACCCGGTGCCGGTCTCGACTTCTCCTACGTGCGTCGCAGCTTCCAGAAGGCCTTCGAACAGGGCGATGCGCCGTGCCGGCTGCTGCTGCCGAGCCCGAGCTCCGCGGGCGAGCACGATACCGTCAAGATTCGCGCCTTCCTCGATGGCTACAAGCAGAAGGACGTGAGCGTGCCGGTGCGCTCGCAGGTGGCGGAGCTGCTGATCGAGCTCGAGCCGTTGTCGAACGCGCTCACCGCGGCGACGCATCTCTACTTCGCAGATCTTGCGCGGCTCGGCTTCGTGACGAAGGAGGCGGTGATCGCCCGCAATCAGGAGGCGCGGGACGGTTTCTCGCTGATCCTGTTGCAGACGGCGGCCACGCCGGAGGCGCTGGCATCTCTCGCTCAGGTCAGAAACCCGCTGATCTCCTCGTTGCGCACCCAGCAGCTGGGTGAGGACCTGTTGATTCACTTTGCGCTCACCGATGTCGCCGACTCGGACTCCATCCGAAACCTGCAGCACTACGACCCGGTGCGAAGGCTCCACACTTTTGCCGTCCGCGTCGAACCGAAAGCCGGTGCGGAAGGCGCCGTGCGCCGTTCCATCGACGCGCTGGCCCGCATTCGCCCCGCCCGCGTTGACGCTTGCGCGCTGCGCTTCGAAGACGAGCTGCGCAGGCGCCTCGCACCCGCCGCGCTGGCGCGAGCCCTCGATGTGTCGCAGAGCCCGATCGGGGCGCACCTGCAGTCGGCCATGCGGCGGCTGGGTGAGCTCTCACCGGGAGGGGCCGTCAGTCTCGCCGACGGCACGACGTACCGCACGGACGTGCCGCTCGAGCTATCGGCGGCCACGAGTCAGGCGGGCGATGTGGTCGGCTATCTGGCGCTGCTGCGCGCCTTCGTCGAGGAGCTCGAGCCGGAGACATTTCGGGTGGAGACGTTGCGCGGCGTGGTCGCGCCGGAGCTCGGGCCGGTGCAATTTGCCGCGGCGGTCGAGGCGGGGGTCGTGGCGGAGCGCGACTGTCGCGCGCAGTAGGCCCAACGGGTGCGCGGCGAAGCGGCGCACCCTGCAGTCGGCGTCGATGCCGCTGCGCTATGTTCGGAGTTCCCGGTCCCCAGGTATTCTCCATGCTGGACCGCCCCCGCGAGCGTTTGGTGGCGCTCGGGCCCGAAGCGCTGAGCGATGCGGAGCTGCTGGCGCTGTTGCTGCGCACGGGTGGCCCGAATGGCGACGCCGTCGCTCTGGCCGCAGGGCTGCTGACGGCCTACGCCGGGCTGCACGGCCTGGCCCGCGCGGCGCCCAGGGAGCTGGCGATGGCCACGGGGATGGGCCCCGCCAAGTGCGCGTCGCTGTTGGCGGCGGTCGAGGTCGGCCGGCGGCTGGCGGCCGGGCGGCTCGAGCCCGGCGCGCGTATCCGCGGCCCCGGTGACGTGCACGCCCATTTTCATCCGCGGTTGCGCCATGCCACGCAGGAGCGCTTCATTGCGGTGCTGCTGGACGGCCGCCACCGGGTGATCCGCCACGCTCTGGTCAGTCAGGGCACGCTCACCGCCAGCCTGGTGCACCCGCGCGAGGTGTTTCGTCCGGCGTTGCGGGAGCCCGCGGCCGCCGTCGTGTTGGTGCACAACCATCCGAGCGGCGATCCGACCCCGAGCCGCGAGGACGTGGAGATCACCGAGCGCCTCGTCGAGGCTGGGCGCATCCTCGGCGTGCCGGTGATCGATCACGTGGTGGTGGCGGAGCGCGGCTTCACCAGCCTGCGCGAGCACCTACCGGACTGGGATCCGGCCTAGAGCCCGGTCCGGCAGCGGGCAAGCCGTCCGCTTCAAGCGCGCACCGCGGCCCGCCGAAAAGAACGGGGGCCGGTCGGTACAGATGGCGCGGGCCTCGCGCCTGGGATGCGGCTGCGCTCTACGGAGGGCCCATGGGCAAGACGAACCAGCAGGCCGCCAGCGATGTCGGGAGTCGGGCCGCCGCTGAGCGGCGCAAGTCGACTCGCGAAGCGCTCGTCGTGCGGGTGGAGTACGAGACCATCGACGAGCTCTTTTCCGACTTCGCTCACAACATCAATGAGGGTGGGCTCTTCGTCGAGTCGGACACTCCGCGGGAGCTCGGCTCGAGCGTCAGCCTGCAGTTCCGGTTGCCGGGAAGCGAAGAGCCCATCACCGCGCGAGGCATCGTCGTGCACGTCACCGAAGGGGACGAGACCGGCGTGCCGGGGATGGGCATCGAGTTCGAACCACTCGATGCCGACACCCGTCAGCGCGTCAACGAACTCGTGAAGGCCCTGCGCTCCCGCTGACCGAGAGCGTCGCGACGACTCCGGTAGAGCCCGGTGGCGTCAGAACGGGATGTCGTCGCTGGGGCCGCCGCCCGATGAGGGCGGAGGTGCTGCTTCGACGTCGCTCGGTCGGCCGCCGGCGTCACCGCGACCGCCGAGGAAGGTGACCTGCTGTGCCACGACCTCGGTGGTGTGGCGCTTGTTGCCGTCTTTGTCTTCCCACTCGCGGGTCTGCAGTCGGCCTTCGACGTAGCAGGAGCGACCCTTTGCCAGATACTGGGCGCAGTTCTCTGCTGCTTTGTCCCAGACCACGATGCGGTGCCACTCGGTGCGCTCCTGGTTGTTGCCTTCCTTGTCACGCCAGCGTTCGTTGGTCGCCAGCGTGAAGTTCGCGACCGGGCGACCGTCCTTGGTGAAGCGAAGCTCGGGATCGCGGCCCAGGTTTCCAATCAGAATTGCTTTGTTGACGCTTGCCATCGAGGCGTTCTCCGTCGGGAAGGGGGTGTGGAAGGATCATCCCGCCGGATCTGCGCAGAGTCAACCCGGGTCACCGCAGCCCCGCGTCGCGACGAGAATCAAACCGCGTTTCTTGGTGTTGACGAGTGTTCACGCGCTTCTCGGCATGCCGCGGCGTGATCAGCGTCCTGCGCACCGTGCGGGTCGCGCTCTACCTGGTCTTCTGCGGCCTCACACACACCACCACGCTCCCGGTGAAATGGAAGTTCCTGGCCAAGCTCCAGCCGATCCGATCCATATCGATCGCAGAAAGGACGCGCGCTGGGCGGCCAGTCGGCCGGCACAGCGGAGCGCATCCGCGCCGGCGACAACGTGATCGACCTGCCGGAGGACACGCGTCCGGCGGGCCGAAGTCGGGCGGACCTGATACTCTCCATCACTGCCCGTCCCGGGGGGGTGAGGGCATGGAAACGACTTCCAGGCATGGCTAGGGCCAGCGCCAAGCAGCGCGGCTCGAAGGGGCGTAGCAACGCGGGGGCCCGCTCGCGCGTCGTGCAGGAGTGCGTCGGAGTCGCGCTCATCGGCCTGGCGCTTCTGCTCGGCCTGGCGCTCGGCAGCTTCGATCCTGCGGATCCCGCTTTCGAAGCGCTGCCCGTTGCGAACCGCGCGGGTGTGTTCGGTGCCAGCAGTGCCGCCCTCTTGTTCGGCACCCTCGGCCTGGGCTCGCTCGTCTGCGTTGTCGGCATGGGGTACCTGGGCCTGCGTCTGGTGATCGCGCGGGGCGTGCCGTCGCCGCGCTCGCGATTCTGGGTCGGTGCGGTGCTGCTGCTGGTCGCGACCGCGACTTTTCCGCCGCTCATCGAGGAGGCGTCCCCGGGCGCCGCCGGCGCCATTCCCGCCGGCTGGCTCGGGCGCCACCTGGCCGGCGCCGAGGGGTTCTTCGTGGGTGCCTGGGGCGCGCTGCTGCTCAACAGCGTGGTCGGCGTGATCGGTCTCCTGAGCTGGACCGGTGTCTCGACGGGCACGGCGTTCGGTGCGCTCGGCGTCGGCGTCGGCTGGATCGGCGCGGCGCTCGCCGCCGTCCTGGGCTGGATGCTCGAATGGCTGCGCGGGCTCGGCGCGCGGTGCGCGCACGGCATCCGCGAGCTGTGGGGCGGCCTGCAGCGCGGCTTCGCGTGGCTCGGCGTGTGGCGCGAGCAGCGCCGCCGGCGCATGCGCGTCGCCGCGGCTCGCGCCGACGACGAGGAAGAAGACGAGGATCCGTCCCTCGCACTCGAGGAGCTGAGCGCAGCACCCCTCCGCGCGGCGACCGTGGCTCCGGCCGCGACCCCCAAGCTGCGCCGCAGCAAGGGCGACGATCCGATGATCGTCGACCACGCGGCAGATCGCGCCCGGGAGCGCAGCCAGACCCAGGAGGCTTTCCACTTCGAAGACGGGGGCGAGCGGGGCCCGTACGAGCTGCCGGATATCACCCGCTTCCAGAAACCTCCGGAACGCACCCACCAGTACGACCGAGAGAGTCTGGTGATGAACTCGCGGATTCTCGAGAAGAAGCTCTCGGACTTCGGCGTCGGAGGCCGGGTGATCACGGTGCATCCGGGCCCGGTCATCACGATGTACGAGTTCGAGCCGGCGTCCGGCATCAAGGTGAACAAGATCGTCGGGCTCTCGGACGATCTCGCGCTGGCGCTGCGTGCTCTCTCGGTGCGCATCATCGCGCCACTGCCGGGCAAGTCGGTGGTCGGAGTCGAAGTTGCGAACCAGCAGCGCGAGACCGTCTACATCCGCGATCTCGTGGAGTCGGAGCCCTTCCGCGACACCAAGGCGCGGCTGAACATTGCGCTCGGGAAGGACATCTTCGGCAATGCCACGTTCACCGATCTGGCCAGGATGCCTCATCTGCTGGTGGCCGGTGCGACGGGTACCGGCAAGAGCGTCTTTCTCAATTCGCTGCTCTGTTCGATTCTGTGCCGCGCTACGCCCGATGATCTGAAGCTGTTGCTGATCGATCCCAAGCTTCTGGAGCTTTCGATCTACGAGGGCATCCCGCACCTGCTCGCCGACGTGGTGACGAACCCGAAGCGTGCTTCCGCGGCGCTCATGGGCGTCGTACACAAGATGGAAGAGCGCTACCGGATGATGCAGGCGCTGGGTGTGCGCAGCATCGACCAGTACAACACGCGGGTCAAAAAGGAGATGGACGCCGGCAACACGACCTTCCGCTTGCGGGCGAAGCCCGGTGAGGAAGAGGGCGAGGAGGTCGCCTACCGTCGTTTCCCCTACATCGTCGTCGTCATCGACGAACTTGCGGACCTGATGGTCGTGTCCGCGCGGGATGTAGAAGAATCGCTGCAGCGGTTGGCGCAGATGGCCCGGGCCGCCGGCATCCACCTCGTACTCGCGACCCAGCGACCGAGCGTCGATGTGTTGACCGGTGTCATCAAGGCGAATTTTCCCGCACGCATCTCCTTCCAGGTGTCCTCGCGCACGGACTCGCGCACGATTCTCGATCAGAATGGCGCCGATCAGCTGCTCGGGATGGGCGACATGCTCTTCCTGCCGCCGGGCACGTCGAAGCTCCAGCGCGTGCACGGCGCGTTCGTCACCGAGGACGAGGTGGCCGATCTGGTGCGGCAGCTGCGCGAGCAGGGTGCGCCCCAATTCGACGAGACGTTGATCCGCGTGAGGGAAGAATCGGAGTCCAAGGAGGCGGGTACGGCCGACGACACCGACGAGATGTACGACCGCGCCGTCGCCATCGTTGCCGAGACGCGCAACGCGTCGATCTCCTACGTCCAGCGCCGGCTCAAGGTCGGCTACAATCGCGCGGCGCGCATGGTCGAGCAGATGGAGGAAGAGGGCGTGATCGGACCCCAGGTGGGGACGAAGCCTCGCGAGGTCTTCGTCAGCTCGCCCGAAGCTTGAATTCTCCTCGCGCGGTCGCGTCAAAACCATCGTGAAGCCCGCAATTCTCGCCGCCGCACTCCTGCTCGCGCTCTCCGCCCCCGCCAGTGGTGTGGATGAGAGTCTCCCGGAGTGTGCGGCCCGTGCCATCGCTGCGGTGCAGGCGCGTTACGAGAAGGTCGAGGATCTGAGCGCGGACTTCGTGCAAGAGTCGCGCTCGATGGCGTTGGGTGGGGGCGGGCTCGCCGCTCGGAGCCAGGGACACGTCGTCTTTGCCAAGCCGGGGCGCATGCGCTGGACCTATACCGGGCCCGAGGAGAGCCTGGTCGTGAGCGACGGTGAGTGGCTATGGATCTTCGATCCGGCGGCCGGCGAGGCGCAGAAGTTGCCGGTCGGAGACGGGGCTCTCTCCGGCGCGGCCGTGCAATTCCTGCTGGGAGAGGGCGATGTGCTGGACGAATTCACTGTGACCGAGCTTGCCTGCGGCGCCGACGAGGTGCGGCTCGAGCTGTTGCCGCGTGCGCCCGCAACCTTCGAGAAGTTGCGAATCGCCGTCGCGCCGGCCTCGGGCGACATGCACGAGACCGAGGTGACGGATCTGTTCGGCAATGTCACGAGCGTTCGCTTCGAGAACATTCGAGTCAACACCGCACCCGGGCCGGCTGTGTTCCGCTTCGAGGCGCCGCCAGGCGTCGAAGTCATCGAGCTCGAACGGCCGCCGGGCTGAGATTCGGAGCGCCGGTATGCGCGTCATTCGGCGGCGAATTGCCCTGGAAGGGCAGCGCGTTTCCTGGGAAGAGCCCTGCGCCGCAAATTTTGGCGCGGTGCCGGCAGCGTCAAACGGCCGCCACCTGCCGGCGAGATGCGTCAAAGCTCCGGCAATTCGCATGCAAGGAGGCATCGCGCGGCGGCACCACACCCGCAACTCGCGAAAGCCCGGAGCGCCGTTCTCTCCGGCCGCCGGGCTGTTCCGCCCGCGGGTGCCGGCGCTGCTGCGCGTCTGGCTGAATCCATCTGGCGTCTCCGGTGTCCAAGATCCAGGAGGCCTGCGCAGGCGAGGGGTTTCGGGAGGTTCTGCACTGGGGGTGCCGGTTGACACCCCTAGGCCGTGGGGTAGACTCGAAATCGGTAAAAAGCGCGTGTTTTCGAGAGGTTCGGCGTTTTTAGCATTTCCCCCACGAGTCGTGCCGGCCAGAGAGTTGGCGCACCGGTCAGCTGCGTTTGCCCGAAATGCAGGCTGGGAGGGGGGCTCTAGCATGATCGCACCAGGCGTTTCAGCTTCGATATCCTTGGCCGCGGGTGCAAGCCACCTGCGTGTCTTACCGTTTCACTCGAATGGGCGGAGGTGCCTGCGCACTTCGACGTTACTCTTGGCTTGGGGCCGGAGTCGCGGGTTGCGGCACGGTCCTTGCTTACTCGTTCACCAGGACGACGAGTCCCCGGCGTGGGGGCCGGTGAATGAGGAGATGTCGGCATGAGCGAGTTCGATTCGGGTTCTGGCAAGAAGAGCTTCGTACACGACGTGATGCGGAGGATCTCCTCCTCTTCGCCGCGCGGCGAAGACGCATCGGGTGAAGCTCGGGAGCCGGGCGAAGCCCGCTCCTACCGCGACGAGGTCGAAGACCTGCAGGATGCGGTGCGGCTCTTCGGTGGAGACTCCGACGAGTTTCGGCGCCGGCTCGATCGCATGGTGGTGGAGTTCGAGGCGCTGCGCCGCCGCTACCACCTCACTCGCGAGCAGGCCGCCGACGCCGAGCGCCAGAACGAGCGCCTCGTCTCCGTGTTGCAGGAGGCCAAGCAGCAGGTCGAGCTCCTGAAGGAAGAGGTCGACAAGCTCTGCGCGCCGCCGAACAACTACGGCCTCTTCAACCGCGCGAACAAGGACGGTACTTGCGAGATCTTCGTGGACGGCCGCCAGATGCGGGTGAACGTGCACCCCAATCTCGATGCCTTCACCTTCGAAGAAGGCCAACTCGTCGTCCTGAACGAAGCCTTCAACGTCGTGGAAGGTGCGGGCTACCAGCCTCGCGGCGAGATCGCGTCGGTCGTCGATCTGCTGGCCGACAACCGCGCGATCGTGCTGGGCCACACCGACGACGAGCGCGTGGTGACGCTCTCCGAGCCGCTGCGCAGTGAGAAGCTCAAGGTGGGCGATCACGTGCTCTTCGACCCGCGCACGCACTACGCCTTCGAGAAGCTGCCGAAGTCGGTGGTGGAAGAGGTGGTGCTCGAGGAGATCCCGGACGTTACCTATGAGAATATCGGCGGGCTCGCGGAGCAGATCGAGAAGCTGCGCGATTCGGTCGAGCTGCCCTACATACACCCGGAGGTCTTCGCGGAGCACAAGCTGCGACCGCCGAAGGGCATCCTGCTCTATGGCCCGCCAGGCTGCGGCAAGACGCTGATTGCCAAGGCGGTGGCCAATAGCCTCGCCAAGAGCATCGAGAAGCGCACGGGCCAGGCGACCAAGTCGTACTTCCTGAACGTGAAGGGCCCCGAACTCCTCAACAAGTACGTGGGCGAGACGGAGCACAAGCTGCGCGAGGTCTTCAAGAAGGCTCGCGACAAGGCCAGTGAAGACGTGCCGGTCGTGATCTTCTTCGACGAGATGGACTCGCTGTTCCGCATGCGCGGTTCGGGGATCTCCTCGGACATGGAGGCCACGGTCGTCGCCCAGTTCCTGGCGGAGATCGACGGCGTCGAGTCACTCAACAACGTGATCGTGATCGGTGCCAGCAATCGGCAGGATCTGATCGATCCGGCCGTGCTGCGGCCTGGTCGGCTGGATCTGAAGATCAAGGTGCAGCGCCCCAACGCGGACGCCGCGCGCGAGATCTTCTCCAAGTACCTGACGGCGGACCTGCCCTTCCACCAGAAAGCGGTGGACAGGTACGGCAGTGTGCCCGAAGAGATCGCGAAGAGCATGGTCGACGAGACGATCGAGCGGATGTACCGCACGGACGACGAAAACAAGTTCCTCGAGGTGACATACGCCAAGGGCGAGCGCGAGATCTTCTACTTCAAGGACTTCTCGAGCGGTGCGATGATCGAGAACATCGTCGCGCGGGCGAAGAAGAAGGCGGTCAAGCGCACGATCGACCACGGTGAGCGCGGGATCCACGTCGACGACATGATCGAGGCCGTCAACGAGGAATTCAAGGAGAACGAAGACCTGCCCAACACCACGAATCCCGACGACTGGGCCCGCATCTCGGGCCGCAAGGGCGAGCGCATCATCAATGTGCGCACGCTCATGACCAACCTCAGTCGCAAGGAACAGTCGATTGAGAACGAAGTCACCTCGGGCCAGTATCTCTAGAAGGGCGCGCTCCGCGCCGGAGAACTGATGGCAATTCCGAAGGTGATGGGTACGGAGATCGAGTACGGGATCACTGTCAAAGGTGATCCCGACTTCGATCCCATTTCGAGCTGCGTGCTCCTGGTCAATGCCTACCGGGAGGATCACGCGGGCGAGATCCTGTGGGACTACGATCAGGAGAATCCGCTGGCGGACGCGCGCGGGTTCACGGTCGAGGGGGAGAAGTACACCCCGAACCAGCAGGAGAACATCGCCCGCAACAAGACGCTGATCAACGGCGCCCGCTACTACGTGGATCACGCACACCCGGAGTACTCGTGTCCTGAAGTGACGAACCCGCGCGATCTGGTGATCCACGAGAAGGCGGGGGAGCGCATCATCGAGGCCAGCCGCCGCGAGGCCAACGCGCTGTTGCCGGCTGGCATGCAGATGCTGCTCTACAAGAACAACAGCGATCGCAAGGGCAACAGCTACGGAGCCCACGAGAACTATCTCATGGACCGTCGCACCTCCTTCAAGCAGGTGGTGGAGCACCTGATGCCCTTCTTCGCGACCAGGCAGATCTACTGTGGGGCCGGCAAGGTGGGCAGCGAGAACCGCAGCCAGCCCTGCGACTATCAGATCTCCCAGCGGGCCGATTTTTTCGAGACAGAGGTCGCCCTCGACACGATGGTGAAGCGGCCGATCATAAACACCCGGGACGAGCCCCACGCCGACCGCGAGAAGTACCGGCGGCTGCACGTGATCGTGGGCGATGCGAATCTCTCCGAGTACACGATCTATCTGCGCCAGGGCGTCACGACCCTCGTGCTCTCGATGATCGAAGACGGCGCCATCGACCGCAGCCTCTCGTTGCGCGATCCGGTGCGCGCCATCAAGGAGGTTTCTCACGATCCGAGTTGTCGCGTCGAGCTGGCAATGGAGAACGGGAAACACTGGACTGCCGTGCAGGTCCAGCGGGAGTATCTGACGCTCGCGGAAAAGTACCTGGCGGGTCGCACCAGCCAGGAATGGGAGCGCGATATCATCGGCAAATGGGCGGCAGCGCTCGACGCACTCGAGCGAGATCCAATGGAACTCGCAACGCAGGTCGACTGGGTGATGAAGAAGGCTCTCATCGAGAGCTTCAAGGAGCGCAAGGGCCTCGATTGGGGCGCACCTCAGGTGCAGATGCTGGACCTGCAGTACCACGACCTGCGGCAGGACAAAGGCCTATACTTCATGCTGGAACGACAGGGACGTGCCGAACGCATCGCGACCGATGAAGAGATCATTGCTGCGATCACGGCGCCGCCGGAAGACACGCGTGCGTTCTTCCGCGGCGAGTGTTTGCGTCGCTACGGCTCGGCGGTCTTCGGGGTGAACTGGGATTCGATTTCGTTCAGTGTCGATGATGAGCCGGTCCGGCGTATTACGATGGCAGAGCCGCTCAAGGGCTCTCGTGCCCACGTTTCCGAGTTGCTCGATCGTTCGCCCACTGCCGCCGATCTGGTCAAGAATTTGCGGGCTTGACCCGCGCGAGAGAGAGCCATGCGAGTACTGAATACGACGTTGATCCATCGCCCGGATGCCCTGCCGATCGTCTCGGCAGCGGAGTCGGGCCAGAAGCAGGCGCCGAAGAAGGGCGGTGGGGGCGAGGACGAAGCGTCCGGCGACGGTGGCCAGAAGCTGGCGAAGAAGGGCGAGAAGCTCAAGGAAGAGATGGATGCGCTCGTCGACGAGATCGACGAGGTGCTGGAAGAGAACGCGGAAGAATTCGTCAAGAATTACGTTCAGCGCGGCGGGCAATAGTCGAGGCGCCGGCAGACCGGCGCGGCGATGCCACGGTGCTGCACAGGGGAAGGGGGGTTGCCTTGCAGATCGGTGGGAAATACAGGGGTTCCAGTTTTTCGGAGCTCCTGCAGGTAGACTACGCTCACTTGCGTGCGGATTACTCGCGCGTGGCCGAGTCGTTCGACGCCTCCAAGGTGCCGCACGGGACCACGGTGCTTTCGTTCAAGTACCGCGACGGCGTGATCGTGGCCGGCGACCGCCTCGCCACTGAGGGCCATCGCGTGGCGTCCCGCGACATCGAGAAGGTGTTCGCGACGGATAATTACTCACTGATGGCCATCGCCGGTGCGGCCGGGCCCGCCATCGAGATGGCGCGGCTCATGCGCATCGAACTGGAGCACTACGAGAAGATCGAGGGCGAGCCCCTCGAGATCGACGGCAAGGCCAACAAGCTCTCCCAGATGATCCGCGCCAACCTGCCGGCCGCCATGCAGGGATTGGTGGTCGTGCCGCTCTTTGCCGGCTACGACCTGCGCCGCCGTCAGGGGCGGCTCTGGAAGTTCGACGTCACCGGTGGTCGTTACGAGGAGACCGAATTCGAGGCCACCGGCTCGGGCGGTCTCTACGCCGGCGAGTCGTTGAAGAAGAGTCACGACATCAATGGGGGCCAGGAAGACGGGCTGCGCAACGCGGTACAGGCGTTGACGGACGCCGCCGATCAGGATCGCGCCACCGGCGGCGTCGATCTGCAGCGTCGCATCTTTCCCATCGTGTGTTTCTGTACGGAACGGGGCGTCGAACGCGCGGACGACACCGCCGTCGAAGCTGCATATCGCTCGATCGTGGGGGTCTCGTCATGAGCATGCCGTTCTACGTGTCGCCCGAGCAGGTGATGCAGGACAAGGCGGAGTACGCCCGCAAGGGTATCGCCCGCGGCAAGCCCAGCGTGACCCTGGAGTTCGAGGGCGGCGTTGCCATCATGGCGGAGAATCCGTCCTCGCTGATGAAGATTGGCGAGATCTACGACCGCATTGCCTTCGCGGGCGTGGGCAAGTTCAGCGAGTTCGACCAGCTGCGGAAGGTCGGCGTACGCTACGCAGACACCAAGGGCTACGCCTACTCGCGGGACGATGTGAGGGCAAAAGCCCTCGCCAACGCTTATTCGCAGGTGATCGGCGACGTCTTCACTCGGGAGCTCAAGCCGCTCGAGGCGGAGGTGATCGTGGCCGAGGTGGGCGACCCCACGCTGGCCGGTCACGAACGAAACGCCATCTACCGCGTGACGTTCGACGGCAGCATCAGCGACCACTCGGGCTTCTGTGTGATCGGGGGGGCCGCGGACGATCTTGCCGGCTACTTGCGCGACGAGTACCGGGATGGCCTCTCTCTGCGTGATGCGCTGCGTCTCGGGCGCAACGCACTGCAACGTGCGGCGGAAGCGCAGCCGCAAGTGTCGCCGGAAAACCTCGAAGTCTGTGTGTTAGATGGGAGTCGGACGGGACGCAAGTTTCACCGCCTATTCGCCGATACACTGAGGGACTATCTGGGGGGCTAGACTCCCATCCGGCGGACGGCCTAGTGCAGAAGCGGATTTACGGCGTCGAAACCGAGTACGGCATCATCTTCACGCCCGAAGGGCGGAAGACGCTGCCCGTAGAGAAGGCGATCCGCTTCCTCTTCGAGAAGCTGATTACCACCGAGCACTTCCTCAACGTCTTCCTCGAAAACGGTGCCCGCTTCTACCAGGACACCGGCTGCCACCCGGAGTACGCCACGCCGGAGTGCGCGTCGCCGCGAGACGTGATCCTCTACGACAAGGCCGGCGAGCGAATCCTCGAGGACCTCCAGATCTACGCCGAGGAGAAGATTCGCGACGAGCGCATTGCCGGGAAGCTCTCGATCTTCAAGAACAACACCGACTTCGTCGGCAACAGCTACGGCTGCCACGAGAACTACCTCGTCGACCGGGATGTCGACTTCTATTACCTGGCCGAGCAGTTGATTCCCTTCTTGGTGACGCGCCAGATCTATACCGGTGCGGGCAAGGTCTTCCAGACCCAGGACGGCGTGCACTACTGCGTCAGCCAGCGTGCCCAGCACATCTACCAGAAGATCTCGGGCACCACGACCAACGACCGCTCGATCATCAACACCCGCGACGAGCCCCACGCGGACCGGGAGAAGTACCGCCGGTTGCACGTGATCGTGGGCGACTCGAATATGTCCGAGTACACGAACTTCCTGAAGATCGGCACTTGTGCCGTGGTCCTCCAGATGATCGAGGACAACTACATCAATCAGGATTTCACCCTGCGCAACCCGGTCAAGGCGATCAAGGACATCTCCTACGACACGACCTGCAAGCGCAAGTTGCGGCTGGACAACGGCCGCGAGTATTCGCCGATCAATATCCAGCGCGAGTATTGCGAGATGGCACAGAAGTACCTCGAGCAGTACCCCGTCTCCGACGAGCTCAAGATGGCCGTCGAGATGTGGCAGTTCTCGCTCGATTGTCTCGACTCCGATCCCGACAAGCTCGATCGCCACATCGACTGGTTGATCAAGCGCCGGATGATCCAGTCCTACATCGATCGCAAGGACACCACCTGGAACGATCCGCGCGTCTTCATGCTCGATCTTCAATACCACGACATCCGCATGAACCGAGGTCTCTACTACCTGCTCGAGCGGGCGGGATCGGTGGAGCGGGTGCTCGAGGATGAGGAGATCATCAAGGGCAAGACCGAGCCGCCGCCGGACACCCGCGCGCGAATGCGCGGCGAGTTCATCAAGCTCGCGCGGCAGAACTCGATCCAGTACGACCTGGACTGGTCGAACATCCGCCTAGGCAACCTGCTGAACGTGCGCGTCATCTGCAACAATCCGTTCGAGACCGACATCGAGAAGGTCGCCGAGCTGGTGCGCACGATCCAGAAGACCAACCTGCGCAAGACGAGCCTCTCGAAGCTCGTCATCCAGAGCTAGCTCGTGCAGCTCGCTCCGGTCGGGCTCGCTGTGCGGCCTGCGGCCTGGCGGCGGCGTTAGTCGTGTCCGAAGCGCGTCCGAAGCTGGAGGTGGTTCCGGACGGCGACTCGAGGCCGGGTTCGAGCGAGCCGGTACCGGGGGACGAGACGCCGCGGGTTGGCCGTTGGTCCCTGTGGGCGCTGCTCGGGCTCCTGGCTGTCGCGCTCCTGGGGCTTGCACTCGAGAATCGCCGGGCCACGGGTCTAGTCGTCCAGGTCGGCTTGCTGGAGAACGCGATCGGCGAGCTCGAGACCGAACTCTCCGCTGCCGAGGCCGCCGTCTCCGCCCACCGCGCGCATCTCGGCGATCTGCGCTCGATCGTCTCCGAGCTCTCCGAGCTCGTAAAGCGGGATCCCGAGCAGGGGCGCTAGAGGCCATCTCGTAAACCCCTGGGTCGCCAATCATCTGCCTTCGACCCGATCTCTGCGTTGCGAGCTCTCGCCCCGCGACGGCTAGAGCTGCGATTTCGCGCCTTGATCTCGGGCCGGATTCAGGCGCCTGGCTCGGTCGGGGTTCATGAGATGGCCTTTGGCCCCGCATTTGCGGGCGGCCCCATCAGCAACCGGCAATTTCGCGTCTCCGTGCGCCCGCAACGCATCGGTGGCTCAACCGGGAACCCGCATCCGCCGATAGGGATTTCACCACCCCCCCGGCGAAGAGGACCCAGAGGCGATGTTCTTCGATGCCATCGCAGGCTTTTTCTCCCACGATCTGGCTATCGACCTCGGTACCGCCAACACCCTCGTCTATGTGCGCGGTAAGGGCCTCGTGTGCTCGGAACCGTCAGTGGTGGCTGTGACGCAGGATTCCTCGGGCCGCGGCGAGCGCGTGTTGGCGGTGGGCCACGAGGCCAAGGAGATGCTCGGGCGCACGCCCAGCGGCATTCGCGCGATTCGCCCGATCAAGGACGGCGTGATCGCCGACTTCGAAATCACCGAGGCGATGCTTCGCTACTTCATCCAGCGTGCCCACAGCCGTCGCAAGCTGGTGCGCCCGCGCATGGTGATCTGCGTTCCGCCCTGCATCACGAGTGTCGAAAAACGCGCCGTGCGAGAGTCGGCGCTCTCCGCCGGCGCACGCGAGGTCTACCTGATCGAGGAGCCGATGGCGGCTGCCATCGGCGCCGGTCTCGACGTCACCGCGCCCACCGGCAACATGGTGGTGGACATCGGCGGCGGAACAACGGACGTTGCCGTGATCTCGCTCTCCGGCATCGTCACCTCGAAGTCGATCCGCTGCGGCGGTGACAAGATGGACGATGCGATCATCAATTACGTGAAGCGCAAGTACAACGTGTTGGTGGGCGAGCGCAGCGCCGAGGCGATCAAGATGACGATCGCCACCGCATCGCCGTCGGGAAAGACAGAAACCATGGAGATCAAGGGCCGCGACCTGGTGGCCGGCATCCCCAAGGTGGTCGTCGCTACCAGCGAAGAGGTGCGGGAAGCCTTGGTGGAGCCGATTCACGCCATCGTCGAGGCGGTGCACCTGACGCTCGAGAAGACGCCGCCGGAGCTGGCGGCGGACATCATCGACCGCGGCATCATGCTGGTGGGTGGAGGCTCGATGCTGCGTGACCTGGACGTGGTGCTGCGTCAGGAGACCAAGCTTCCGATCCTGCGCAGTGAGGACCCCTTCACCGCCGTCGTGCACGGCGCCGGCGCAGCTCTCGACAACCTGCCTCTGCTGAAGGACGTTGCGCTCACCTAGCGCCCTTTTCCCTTCCATCTCTCGTCTCGCGCTTCTACAGTGCTCCTCCTATCGAGGAGAAGCCATGTCCGTGCCCCTTTATCGCTCTCGCCCCGGCGAGCCCTTCCACGCCAAGCTCGGCTCCCAGCAGATCAACGAGTTCATCCACCTGTCGGAGGGCTTCTCGAACGCCTTCCTGATCGTCACGAGCGAAGGGCGCATCGTGGTGAATGCCGGCATGGGGATGGAGGCGCCGATCCACAAGCGCAACTTCGACGCGATCTCTACGGCGCCCACCCGCTACATCATCCTCACCCAAGGCCATGTGGATCACGTGGGTGGCGTGCCGTGCTTCCTGGAAGAGGGCACGGAGGTGGTGGCTCACGCCGGAAACGCCGAGCATCAGAGCTACGATGCGCGGCTGGCGCCGTTTCGAGGCGCGCGCTCGGCCTTTGCCTTCAAGAATCGCATCAAGAACCTGCACGACTACGTCGTGAAGGAGTTGGGACCGCCCCCGCCCCAGGCGATTCCGACGCCCACGATCACCTTCGAGGATCACCACGAGATCGAGCTCGGCGGCCTGCGCATCGAGCTACTCGGCGTGGCCGGCGGCGAGACCAACGATTCGCTGGTCATCTGGCTGCCCGACCACGGCATCTGCTTCACCGGGAATCTCTTCGGCTGTCTCTTCGGGCATTTCCCGAACCTCGTCACGATCCGCGGCGACCGCTATCGCGACGCGTTGACTGTGGCGGCGGCCGTCGACCGGGTGCTCGAGCTGGAGCCCGAACATCTTCTGGTGGGGCATCACCAGCCCATCGCCGGCAAGGCGTTGATCCGCGAGGAGCTCGAGCGCCTGCGCGGCGCCATCCACTACGTCCACGACGAGACCGTGAAGGGCATGAACGAGGGCAAGGATGTCCACACCCTGATGCAGGAGATCCAGCTACCTCCGGAGCTCGAGGTGGGCGAGGGCTACGGAAAGGTCTCCTGGAGTGTGCGCGCCATCTGGGAGAGCTACGCCGGCTGGTTCCACCACCGGTCGACCACCGAGCTCTACTCGGTGCCGCCGCGTGCAATCCACGGCGACCTCGTCGAGCTGGTGGGGGGCCAGTCCGCACTGGTCGAGCGTGCCCGCGCGCGCTTCGAGGCCGGCGAGGCGATCGAGGCGTTGCACCTGCTCGATGTCGTGCTGACCCAGCCGAGGGTCGAGCCCGCGGCGCTCGATCTCGCGATCGCAGTGCATCGCAAGCTCGAGAACGAGAGCGTGAATTTCTGGCTCACACCCTGGCTGCAGACCCAGGTGGAGAAGCTCGAGCAGCGCCGGGATGCGCAGTGAGCCTCGCGCCCGCGTGGCCGCCGGGGCCACTGCGCGCTCGCCGGCGTCGCTGGCTCGTCAATATTGGCTGGGCTGGGGGGGCTCGGTGCCGAAGCTGCAGGGATTCTCGTCGGCCAGCAGCGAGAGCGGGTAGAACACGCCGCCGATGGCGCCGCCGGTCAGCAGCACCGGGCCCCAGAACGTCGTGCCGTAGATCTGGAAGAGATAGTCGTCGTCCGAGGTGAAGAGCGTGGCGGGCCAGACGAGCGGGAACACCGCCAGCGCCAGCGGTGCGCCAATCAAGCCGCCCACCGTGTTGCCGAGGGCCGTCGGTGCGCAGACGATGGGATTGCGTGAAAAAGCCGTGATCGGCTCACGCATGCCTTCGAAGCCGGCCAGCTGGCTATCCTCGAGCGTCGAGGCGCAGCCGATCCCCAACGCCAGCACGCCGATGGCGAGGCAGCGCAGCGGACGCTGCGAGATGTGGGAGCGGTTCGAGCGGAGCGTCTTCATGGATTCGCCTAACAAATCTTTGAATATCCCAGAGTGTACACGAAGCCGAGGCCCTGCTGCAGAGTTTTCCGATCTGGCGCCGGCTACTCCTGCAGCAGGCCCTCGCGGTCCGGCAAGAAGGCCAGATAGCCCGCCAGGCCGGCCACCTGCTCGAAGGGATCCTCGTAGCTCCAGACGGCGTTGGCCTCGCTGTGCTCCCGGACGCGCAGGTTCCAGTAGGAGGCCTCCCCCTTGAACGGGCAGAAGGTCTCGTTGTCGCTGCGCTCGAGCCACTCGAAGCGCACATCCTCCCGCGGGAAATACACCACCGCCGTGTGCCCCGTCTCCCGCACGACCAGCGTGCGCGAGCTATCGACAACCACTTCGCCGTGGAATGTCACTCGCACCCGCGCTGGATTCGAGTCGAGCGCGACCTCGTAATCCGGGTACTCGTGGTAGAGCGCCTTGCCCTTCGGCATGGCCGTTGCCTCCCTCGGTGCGTCAGCGCCGCTGGTAGCGGTTTACCGCGGCGACGTGCTCGCGGTAGGTCTTCGAGAAGACGTGGGAGCCATCGTTGCGCGACACGAAGAAGAGATAGTCGCTCGTGGCGGGTTCGAGCACGGCTTGGAGGGCAGCGCGACCGGGGCTCGCGATGGGGCCGGGCGGCAGACCCGGGATCACGTAGGTGTTGTACGGGTTGCTCCTGTCCTCCAGGTCGCGCCGCCGGAGGTTGCCATCGAAGTCTGGGATGCCGTAGATGACCGTGGGGTCGGTTTCGAGACGCATGCCGCGCGCGATGCGGTTGAGGAACACCGACGCGATGAGTGGCCGCTCCTCCGGTGCGCTCGTCTCCTTCTCGATGATGGAGCCGAGGGTCACGACTTCGCGCATCGAGAGGCCAGCTGCGGTTGCTTGGGGCTCGAGCTCGCGCCACACGGCGAGGAAGTGATCGACGAGCACCCGCGCAATTTCCTCTGCCGAGAGTCCGTGCGGGATGCGGTAGGTCTCCGGGAAGAGATAGCCCTCCAGAGTCTCGCCCTCGACGCCCAACTTCTCGGCGATTTCCGCGGAGCGCGCGACGGCGAGGAAGGCGTCGCGTTCCGCGAACTTGCCCGTGGCGACGCGCTCGGCCGTCTGCAGCACCGTGAAGCCCTCGGGTATAGCCATCTCGTAGGTGACGACGCGACCCTGGGCGATGGTGGCCAGGATCTCGTCCGGTGCCATGGCTGGAGAGAGGGCGTATTCGCCCACCTGGAGCGCGCTCTCCTGCTCGCGCCAGCGGGCCAACATCTCGAACGCGAAGGCACTGCGCACGAGTTTCTCGCGCTCGAGGCGCTCGGCGATGCGTCCGAGCGTCTCGCCCGGTGCGACGCTGAACACGTGTGTCGTGGTCGGTGCGTCGGTGACGGGGGAAAGCGCCGTGCGCGCCTTGTGCACGGCGACGCCCGCCCCGCCGAAAGCGACGGCCAGTGTCACCAACGCGATCGGTACGCGCAACTTCACGAGTCGTTCCGGTCGGCTGTGCGCTGCGCCAGGAAGGTGCGCAACAGGATGGCGGCAGCAGCAGCGTCGAGTCGGGCGCGCTCGCGCTTGCGGCGGCGGGGCTGGCTCTCGCGCAGCGCTCGTTCCGCCTCGCGGCTGGTCCAGCGCTCGTCGAGGAGCTCGACTGGCAGCCCGGTGGCGCTGCCGACCGACGCGGCAAAGTCACGCGCCGCCTCTGCCTCCGCCCCCGCACGGCCATCCAGGTGCAGAGGCAGGCCGACCACGATCTCGACGATACCGCGCTCGCGCACCAGCTGCGCCAGCTCCTCGAGGTCTCGCTTGGGATTCCGGCGCTGGAGCTCCCCCACCGGGAAGGCGAACTCGCCCTCGGAGTCAGAGACGGCCAGGCCGATGCGCTTCGTGCCGTAATCGAGGGCGAGGACGGGGCCTCTGGGCGACATGGGGCGAATCTAGCAGCTGCGCGCCGGGCTGTGCCTAGGGACACTCGAAGCGGCTGGTGATGCCGCTCGGAAGATCCGAATCGATGTGATTGTCTGAGAAGCAGTTGTCGGTGGGATCCGGATCCGTCGCAACCCGGTGGCCCGTGGCGAAGTCGAGCACGTCCGGCACGAAGATCAGGTCGGCAGCGGGCGTCGCGAGCCGTGCGGTATCGGGCTCGTTGCCGTTGCGCTTCACGATGTTGCGTTTCACCACGAGGCCGTCGACGAAGGGCTCGATGCGTGGATCGAGGGCGCCGGACGGATTTCCGAACGAAGCGACGCCGAACGATGCGTTTCCAATCACCGTATTCTCGCGGATCAGCACATCGTCGCCGCCGATGTTCAGGATGCCTGTGCCCACCGGCAGCTCTCCGCTCGCGTCCGGGCGATTGTTCTCGGCGATCCAATTGTGTTCGACGGAAACGTTCTCCGTGAACGGCAACGGCTGGCCCGCGCGAGCGATGACCAACACGCCGCCGCTGTTGCCAGTGATCCAGTTGTCGTGCACCACGGCGTTCAGCGAGTTCGCGATCTCGATCCCGAGGCCGCTGTTCTTCACGATGTTGTGGTCGGCGCGCAGTGTTTCGATGCCGTCGGCGTGGATCGATGCGCCGGCGTGGTCGCTGGCAAAATTGTGGTCGATGCGGCCGTGCCGGGAGCAGAGTGCCGAAGCGCCGTGGGCGCCGTTCTCGAGGTAGACAGCGTGGCTCAGGCGGTAGTGTTCGACCCCGACGAGCCGCGCGCCGGCTTCTGCGGCGCGCTGCATGCGGAAGCGCGTGACCGCCGGCTGGGTCGGGCAACCCTGGCGGTGGGGTGCCAGGTCGGGCCCCACCAGCACTCCATAGTCCGCGCCGCTGGCGTCGATCACGGCGCCGAGGCTGCCGATCAGGGTGAGATCGTCGGTGGTCACGCTGACCACGCTGCGGCGGCCCGGAGCCGCTGCGTACAGGCCCGGCTTCACCAGGACGGTGTCGCCAGGGCGCGCTGTGCTGACTGCGGCCTGGATCGACTCGCCGGTGCGCACCACGTGGACAGTGGCCCCTGCCAACCAGGGAGCAGCGAGCAGCGCAGCGGCAGTGAGCAGAGGGACGGCGAGGCGCACGGCGGGGTTTCCCATTCAACAGAGTCGAGGCGGCCCGATTCTAGATCGCCGTGAGGGGCCGGTGGGACCCCCAGATGAGGGTCGGGTGCGGTGTTCGGCCTCAGTTTCTCCTTTTTTTCGCCTCCTCGCATTGACGCTCGCCCGGCGCCGACGGTACTCTGCCACTCGAGGCGCATGACCTTCCCCGGGTCGATGCGTCGGGGCCTCTGCGGTTTCTCCTCCGGCCGCGGCTCCGTTCGGAAAGCCGCAAACGTCTGAAAATAGTCAGGAATATTCTGATGTACCGGTGAACCCGGTGGCTCTCGTGCTGGCCACGGGGGCGGGCAGTGGCTACGCACCGGTGGCCTCGGGCACCTTCGGCTCCCTGGTGGGGGTGGTGCTGTATCCCCTCATTTCGGGCTTCGGCCCGTGGCTCTACCCACTCACCACGTTGGGCCTGCTCTCGGCCGGCGTCTGGGCCGCGGACGAGTTCGAGCGCGTCCATCACCGCAAGGACGACGGCCGCATCGTGATCGACGAGATCGTCGGCCAGCTCCTGACCTACTTCCCGTTCGTCCTCTTCGATGTGCCGGCAAGTTTTTCCTGGCTTGTGACCGGATTCGTCGTATTTCGCGGCTTTGATATCTGGAAACCGGGGCCCGCGCGTTGGGCCGAGCAGAGCTTCGCCGGTGGGGCGGGCGTGATGCTCGACGACGTGGTGGCCGGTCTGATGGGTGCGAGCGTGATGTCGATTCTGATCCTGGTGCTGACGTGAGGCCCCCCGGCAAGGCCGCAGGCCGCGCAGCGAGCAGCCTGCGAGCGAAGGTCGCGATCCGGCAGGCCGCAGGCCGCGCAGCGAGTGGTGCGCGAGCGGAGTGCGCGGGGTGATTGCAGAGATCCTGACGATTGGCGACGAGCTTCTGCGCGGCGAGATCGTCGATTCGAACAAGGCCTTCCTCTCGGATCGTCTGTTGTCGCTCGACGTGCAGACCCACTGGCATGCCTCGGTGCGAGACGACCCGGCGGACATGACCGATGCCTTCCTGCGCGCCGCCGAGCGCGCGGACGTGGTGCTCGTCTCCGGCGGCCTGGGACCGACGCGTGACGATCTCACCTCGTCGGTGCTGGCCGAGAGCTTCGGCAGGAAACTGGTGCGCGACGAGAACGCGCTCGAGGGCATCCGCGCCTTCTTTCGCGCCGTAGGTCGCGAGATGACGCCCAACAACGCCACCCAGGCGGATTTTCCCGAGGGTGCCGAGGTGCTCGCGAACCCCATCGGCACCGCTCCTGGCTTCATGCTGCCCCTCGAGCGCGCGGTCTTCTTCTGCGTACCCGGCGTGCCGCGGGAGATGATGCGCATGCTGGACGAGCAGGTGCTGCCGCGGCTCGCGAAGCGCACCGGCGTCGCACAGGTGGTGCGCGCGCGCCTGCTGCGCACCTTTGGCACCGGCGAGTCGATGCTCGACGACCAGCTCGAAGACATCGCAGCGGCTGACGACGTGGCGCTCGGCTTTCGCACCGCCTTTCCCGACAACTACTTGCGCCCGGTGGCGCGGGCCGCCACGCCCGAGGAGGCGGAGGCGAAGCTCGATCGGGTCTGTGCCCAGATCCGCGAGCGCCTCGGTGCGATCATCTATGGCGAGGGCGAGGAGACGCTGCCGGCCGTGGTGGGGCGGCTCTTGCGGGAGAAGGGGCAGACTCTGGCGGTGGCCGAGTCGTGCACTGGCGGGCTGATTGCCGAATCCGTGACAGAGGAGCCCGGCGCCTCGGAGTGTTTCCTCGGCGGCGTCGTGGCCTATGCGAACGAGGCGAAGCGGGCTCTGCTCGGCGTGCCCCAGGCGGTGCTGGAGGAGCACGGCGCCGTTTCGGAAGAGACGGTGCGCGCGATGGCCGAAGGTGTGCGCGAGCGTTTCGGCGCCACCTATGGGCTGGCGACGACGGGCATCTCCGGGCCCGACGGCGGGAGCGAAGACAAGCCGGTCGGGCTCGTCTACCTGGCGTTGGCCCGGGCCGAGGGGACGTTTGTGGAGCACTTCGTGTTTCCGCTCGATCGCCATCGCCATCGCCGGCTCACGGCGCACGCGGCGCTCGACTGGGTGCGCCGCGCCGTGCTCGGCGAGGAGCTGCTGGGGCCGACGCTGATGCGAGCCCGGGGCGGGGCGTCGCTGCCTGGGGCATCGGGGAAGGGAACGTGAGCGCGTGCGAGTGTTCTTCGCGATCCCTCTCGAGGGCGCTGCCCGAAGTGCGGCCGAGGCGCTGCTCGCCGAGCTGCGTGCCGCGCCGCATGCCGACGCGTTGCGCTGGGTGCGGCCGGAGGGATTGCACGTGACGCTGCGCTTTCTCGGCGAGATCGCTGCGGTGCAGGTCGAGCCGCTGACTCGCGCCGTGGCCGAGGAGCTGGCCCCGAGCGCGCCGTTCGAGCTGAGCCTCGGATCCGTGCGCGGCTTTCCGACGCCACGCCGGCCGCGTGTCGTCGCGTGCGAGGTTGCACCGCCGGAGCCCATTGCCAATCTCGCGGCCGCCGTCGAGCGCGGCACCGCGCGCGAGGGGTTCGTCCCCGAGGCGCGCGCCTTCCGCTCGCACTTGACGCTAGGCCGCGTGCGGCGCGGGCGGTCTGCGCAGGCCGCCGCCGTTGCGGCGCTCACCGACGCCACCATGCGCGTCCATCAGGTGGTCTTGTTCCAGAGCGAGCTGCATCGCTCCGGTGCGCGGTATTCGCCTCTCGAGCATGTGGCTCTTGGGGCAGCGGTCACCCCTGATTCACACAAGGTATAGGAGAAGAAGAAATGGCACGCGGCAACAACGCGGAACCCAAGGCCAGCCTGGCCGACAACCAGCGCAACGGGAACAAGGAGAAGGCAATCGCTCTCGCCGTCTCGACCATCGAGAAGCAGTTCGGCAAGGGCTCCATCCTCAAGATGACCGAAGACGCCATCGACCGGGAGATCGATTCGATCTCGACGGGCTCGGTGAGTCTCGATCTGGCGCTCGGCATCGGCGGCTACCCGCGCGGTCGCGTGGTCGAGATCTATGGGCCCGAGGCGAGCGGCAAGACGACTCTGGCGCTCCACGCGGTGGCTCAGGTGCAGCGCAGCGGTGGCGTGGCTGCTTTCGTCGATGCCGAGCACGCTCTCGACATGAGCTATGCCCGGCGCCTTGGCGTCAAGGTCGAGGACCTGCTGGTCTCCCAGCCGGATACGGGCGAGCAGGGTCTCGAGATCGTCGATGTGTTGCTGCGCTCCGGTGCCATCGATCTCGTCGTGGTCGACTCGGTGGCGGCCCTCACGCCGCGCGCCGAGATCGAGGGCGAGATGGGTGACCACCACGTGGGCCTGCACGCGCGGCTGATGAGCCAGGCGCTGCGCAAGCTCACGGGCACCGTCTCGAAATCGGGGGCGACGGTGATCTTCATCAACCAGATCCGCATGAAGATCGGCGTCATGTTCGGCAACCCAGAGACCACGACCGGTGGCAACGCGCTCAAGTTCTACTCCTCGGTGCGTATCGACGTGCGTCGCATCGCCGCGCTGAAGGACGGCGACGAGGTGGTGGGCAACCGCACCCGCGTGAAAGTGGTGAAGAACAAGGTGGCGCCGCCCTTCCGACAGGCCGAGTTCGACATCCTCTACAACAAGGGCATCAGCTTCGAGGGCGATTTGCTCGACCTGGGCGCCGAGTGCAATATCGTGGAGAAGAGCGGGGCCTGGTACTCGTACGGCGACGAGCGTATCGGCCAGGGTCGCGAGAACGCGCGCCGCTTCCTGATCGAGAACCCGGACGTGCGCGAGCGTATCGCTCAGCAGGTCTACGAGGCCAAGGGCTTGAAGCGCGCGGTGCCGACCCAGCCCGAGGAGGTTGTCGTCGAGCCGCAGGAGGCCCAGGCCGAGCCGGCCGACGCCTGAGCGGCGCAGGTCGAGTGCCGGATCCGGGGGCGGCGGGCGGGCCGCCTGTCGCCCCCGGGCGAGCTGCCCCTACACTCCCCGCGTGTCGTGCCGAGACGTCTGGCCTCCGGTGGGAGCCGCCACCACCACCTGCGAGTTGCGAGTTCCGTTCTTCGATACGGACGCCATGCGCGTGGTGCACCACGCGAATTACGTCAAGTATCTGGAGCTGGCGCGCGTGCAGCTTCTCGACGAGCACCACCGGCCCTACACGGAGTACGTGGCCGAGGGGCTCCACTTCGCGGTGACCCGCGTCGAGCTCGACTACCACCAGGCTGCGCGCTTCGACGATCGCATTGCGGTGACCGCGTGGCTGCGCTGGGTGCGCGGTGCGTCGCTCGGCGTTGGCTACGCCATTGCCCGGGGCGACGAGCTGCTGGTGAGCGGAAGCACGGAGCACGTGCTCGTCGACGAGAAGGGCCGCCCGCGGCGCCTTCCGAAGCTGCAGCGCGCCGAACTCGCGGGTCTGGTGGCGCCGCAGTCGGGCTGAGCCGCGCACCTGACGCCGGCGACTCCCCCGCTCGTGGGCGCGCTGCGAGAGGCGACGGTTGCGCCTCAGATGCGTTCGCGGTCGGCCTGCTTCAACGTCTCGGTGAGGAAGAAGGTCCCGGTGGCGCTGGCCAGAACGTTGTCTTCGGCGTCGGTGAGCTTCGCCTCGGCGTAGGCGGTGTGGCGCGTCACGCGCATGACCTTGCCCACGGCTCGGATGCGGCCGCGCTGGACCGGGCGGAAGTAGTGGATCGCAGCTTCCAGGGTGGCGCAGCCCCGGCCCTCTGGAAGCTGCGAAAGGACGGCGCGGCCGAGAGCCATGTCGAGCAGAGTGAAGAGCACCCCACCGTGAGCGCGGCTCGCCATGCTCATGTGGAATTCGGAGAGATCGAGCGCCACCTCGCACTCGCCGTCCGCCATCCGCAGCGTCTCGATGCCCAGGTTCTCTGCGAATTCCGCCATGCGCCCCTGCTGGCGGCAGACGGTAGCCAATGCCACTCCAGTGAGGAGCGGCCGGCCCCGCCCCGGTTCAGAGCGGGGCGATCTTGGCGGGCCCCGCGTCCGGCGCCAGCCGCATGCCGCCGCCGTGTGGCGAGACGTGGGTTATGTCGATGCGGTCGAGGGGCGTCGAGATCGGGAAATTCGGTACCTCGCCGGTGACGGCCAGGCCCTCGGCGTTGCGGCCCAGCACGGAGGTTGCGCCGCCGTCTCGTATGGTGAGAGCGTAGGTCGAGCCGGTGTCGATGCCCTGGCCGTGCATGGCGTCGTGCAACTCGCGGGTCCAGCCGCGCAGCGCGGTGGCGAGCAGTGCCGGGGGCATCGCGCGCTGTGTGCGGCACTGACCGGCGGCGCGGCTCGCGTCGATACGGCTCCAGGCGCCCGATGTGAGGTCGATGGCCACGGCGTGGCAGCCGCCCTCGACGTAGCGCAGGTCGAAAGCGAGGCGCCCTCCAGCACCCACCCGGTACTGCGGACGCCCGAAACGTGCTCCGCCGCAGGCCTCGCCGGGCAATACCATGTCGAACTTCGAGCCGTCTTCACGGCGCACCAGCAGGCGATCGCGGCTGAGCCCGCTGCTCAGGTCGAGCGAGCGCTCCAGCGAGAAAGAGCGACCGAGCCAGCGCGTGTCCGTCTCGTCACTTAGATCGTCGGGCTCGAGCGGCGTGCGCGTGCGCGCAGTCTGGGCGTTGGGATCGATGGCGGCGGGCAGTGCCTGCGAATTCTTCCACATGACCTCCGTGTGCCCCGCGGAAAAGATCGAGGCGGCGGCGCTGCGGCCGCCGAGCCGAGCCGGGGACCAGAGCACCAGTTCTCCGGGCTGTGTCCAGGCGAGCCGTCGCGGCGGCACATCGTCCGCGGTGGCGGCGGTGCGTGACGCGCGGGTGCCCGCAGGCGTGATGTCGACGAGCTCCAGGTCGACGCCGTCGCCTGTGGTGACCGCGAACGCGACCCGCATACCATCCGGCGCCAGGGCCAGATCCACGACCGGGCCACTGCAATTCGCGCCGTAGCCCAGGGCCGTGCGTGCCTCGAGTGTGCGACCGAGCTGCCGGCGCTCCGCGCGCTGTGCCGGTGATTCGGACGGCGGGTAGAGCTCGCGCCAGGCAACGCGGTGGGCCTCCGCCTCGCCTCGACGGGAGGCCACGGGCCGGCATGAGGCCTGCCGGTCCTTCTGGTCCAGGGCCGGTTCGATCTCGACGCGCACGTCGCGGACGCCTGTGACGTGCAGGGGATCCGGGCAGCGGTAGCCGCTGCGCAGCACGGAGACGATGCGAGTCTCGCTCTGGAAAACGGGCCACAGCGAGGCGCCGCTGCGGGAGTAACGTTCGATCTGGAAGCTGCCATCCGGGCCGGTCGTCGCCTCCGCGTGGCCGAGCAACTCTCGATCGGGCAGCTGGTCGCCGTGGCGTCCGTCGAAGCGCACGACCACGATGGCGTTCGCCACCGGCTGGCCGGTCGTGCGGTCGACGACCTGGCCCCGGAGCCCCGGCGCCGTTTGCACGGGAATCACGCAGGCGACAGCCAGCGTCAGCAAGAGGAGCAAGGTCAGACCGGCGAGGAGCGCCGGTCTGCGTGTGTCGCGCAGGTGCATCTTGGCCTCGGTTCTGCCGGTTTCGGCTCGGGATCTTCCTCCGGGTTTCATCGGTCTGGCGGGGTTCGAACCTGAGTTCCTCGCACTCGCCGGCCGCCTGCGAAACCGGTGTGCAATCCCCCCGGTTCTGGCTCAAGACGGCCCCTCAACGAGACGAAGAACGCCGTGACGGCCGACGACTGTGGGCCGGGAGGACACCGGTCTTGGATCTCACCGAAATCTTGAAGATCGCGCTGAAGGGCGGCGCCTCGGACATCCATCTGAAGTCGGGACTGCCCCCGATGTTCCGCCTGGATGGCGGATTGGTGCCGCTCAAGGACGGCGAGCGGCTCAATTCCGACGAGGTCCAGAAGATGGCCTTCGAGATCATGAATCCGATCCAGAAGGCCCGCTTCGAGGAGACGCGAGAGGTCGACCTCGCCCACGGTATCGCCGGCCTCGGCCGGTTCCGCGTGAACGTCTTCCAGCAGCGCGGCACCATCGGCATCGTCCTTCGCGTGATCCCGTTCGGCGTAAAGTCGCTGGAGCACCTGCATCTGCCCAAGGTGATCGAGTCGATCGCCATGGAGCAGCGCGGTCTGATTCTCGTGACGGGTACGACCGGCTCGGGCAAGTCGACGTCCCTGGCGTCGATGATCGAGTTCATCAACGCCACCCGCACCTGCCACATCATGACGATCGAAGATCCCATCGAGTTCCTGATCCGCGATCGTCGCTCGATCGTGAACCAGCGTGAAATCGGTGTCGACACCCAGAGCTTCTCCATGGCGTTGCGCGCGGCCCTGCGTCAGGACCCCGACGTGATCCTCGTCGGCGAGATGCGCGACTTCGAGACCATCGAGACCGGCATCACCGCTGCGGAGACGGGCCACCTGGTGATGAGCACCTTGCACACGCTCGACGCCACCGAGACCATCAACCGCATCATCTCGGTATTCCCACCGTATCAGCAGAAGCAGATCCGCTTGCAGCTCTCGTCGATCCTGAAGGCCGTGATCTCTCAGCGCCTGGTGCCTCGGGCCGATGGCAAGGGCCGGGTGCCCGCGCTCGAGGTGATGGTGTCGACGGCTCGCATTCGCGAGTGCATCGCGGACAAGGAGCGTACGAAGGAGATCCGCGATGCGATCTCCAAGGGCTTCACGACCTACGGCATGCAGAGCTTCGATCAGTCGCTGATGCAGTTGGTGAAGCAGGAGCTCGTCACCTACGAAGAGGCGCTCAAGCACGTGTCCAATCCGGACGACTTCGCCCTGCGCTTCCGCGGCATCGGATCGTCTTCCGACGGCACATGGGAAGACTTCGAGGAGGAGTCGGAGTCCGAAGAGGACGCCAAGCCCGAAGACCTCCTCAAAGAGGGCGACGCTGGGCCGGACGACGACCTGATTCAGCGCTTCTGATTCCATTCCCGTGCCAGACGTCGCAGTGACCCCATCGGGCCGGGGCCGGCGAGCCGCCCCCGCGCCCGCGCCCGGCAGCGGCCGACCGACAGGCGGGCTTCGCGGCGTTGTCGACCGGTGCGCGGCAGACGCTGTAACCCTCGGTTATTCTTCGGCTTCCCCTGGCTGGAGGGCTGTGGTTTCCAATGCGGGCGAGTGAGATTCGGGAGACGTTCCTGCGCTTCTTCGAGCAGCGCGGGCATCGCCGTGTGGCGAGTGGGTCGCTCGTGCCGGAGAGCGATCCGACGCTGCTCTTCACGAACGCCGGCATGGTGCCCTTCAAGCGCGTCTTCACCGGTGAGGAGACGCGGCCCTACAAGACGGCCACGACCTCGCAAAAGGTGATGCGGGTCTCGGGCAAGCACAATGACCTCGAGAACGTCGGGCGCACGCCGCGACACCACACCTTCTTCGAGATGCTCGGCAACTTCTCATTTGGCGACTATTTCAAGGAAGCCGCCATCGAGTACTCCTGGCAGCTCGTGACCGAGGCTCTGGGTATCCCGGCGAAGAACCTGGTGGTGTCGGTCTTCCGGGAGGACGACGAGGCCTTCGAGCTGTGGCGCGATCGCATCGGGCTCTCCGAGGAGCGCATCTTCCGACTCGACGAGGAAGAGAATTTCTGGTCGATGGGCGACACCGGGCCGTGCGGGCCGTGCTCCGAGATCTACGTGGACTTCGGCCCCGTGTCGGGCGTCGACGACGACGATCCGTCGTCGGACAGCGGCCGGTACCTCGAGATCTGGAACCTCGTCTTCATGCAGTTCGACCGCAACGCGGCGGGCGAGATGGTGCCGCTGCCGAGGCCCTGCGTCGATACCGGAGCCGGCCTCGAGCGTCTCGCCACGGTGATCCAGGGCGTCGCGTCGACCTACGAGACGGATCTCTTCACGCCGATCATCGCGCGGGCGTCCGAGCTTGCGGGCGTGGGCCGCGGTGAGGATCCGGAGAAGGACGTGTCGCTGAACGTGATCGCCGACCACGTTCGCGCGCTCACCTTCCTGATCGGTGACGGTGTGCTGCCGGCGAACGAGGGCCGCGGCTACGTGCTGCGGCGCATCCTGCGCCGCGGCGCGCGGCACGGTTGGCTGCTGGGGCTCGAGCGGCCTTTCCTGCACGACGTGGCCAACACGGTGATCGACGAAATGCAGGGGGCGTACCCGGAGCTGGCCGACCGGCGGGCGTTCATCACCGACCGCATCGCGCGCGAAGAGCAGCGCTTTCTGTCGACGCTCTCGAAGGGCATGTTGCTGCTCGACGACGAGGTGGCCAAGCTGCGCGATACCGGGCAGCAGACCCTGCCGGGTGAGGCGGTGTTCAAGCTCTACGACACCTTCGGATTTCCGGTCGACCTGACGGCGGACATCCTGGTTGGCCACGGGCTCGAGCTCGACCAGTCCGGCTTCGACGCCGCCATGGACGAGCAGCGCCAGCGCGCGCGCTCGGCCTGGAAGGGCTCGGGCGACGCGAAGGTCGACGAGATCTACGGACGCATCGCCGTCGATCTCTCAACGAGCTTCCTCGGCTACGACTCCCTCTGCGCCACCTCGCGCATCCGCGCGCTGCTGCTCGGCGGCGCGGTGAGCGATGTCGCCCGGGAAGGCGACGAGGTCGAGATCGTCGTCGAGGAGACTCCTTTCTACGCGGAGAGCGGGGGCCAGGCGGGTGATCGCGGCACGCTCAGAACCGCGTCCGGCGAGGTGGCGGTGCGCGATACGCTGCGACCTGTCGGCGAGTTGGTGGTGCACCGCGGCAAAGTGGTGCGCGGCGAGGTGCGGGTCGAGGAGGGCGCCGATCTCGCCGTCGATCCGGAGGCGCGTGCCGCGACGGTGCGGAATCACTCGGGGACCCACCTGCTGCACGCGGCGCTGCGCGAAGTGCTGGGAGCCCAGGCCATGCAGAAGGGCTCGCTGGTGGCGCCGGACCGGCTGCGTTTCGACTTCACCCACGACGCACCGCTCGAAGCCGCTGAGATCCGTCGCATCGAGGATCTCGCGAACGGTTGGATCGAGGCCAACGCACCGGCCCACGTGAGCGAGATGAGCTACCCGGACGCGATCGAATCCGGTGCCGTGGCCATCTTCGAGGAAAAGTATGGAGACCGGGTGCGCGTCGTCTCCTTCGGTGACTTCTCGACGGAGCTCTGCGGCGGAACGCACGCGCGGGCGACCGGCGAGATCGGGCTGCTCAAGGTGATCGGCGAGACGGGCATCGCCGCCGGCGTGCGTCGCGTCGAGGCGCTGACGGGCCTCGGTGCGCTCGCGCACATGCGTCAGCAGGAAGAGCAGCTCCAGTCGATCGCGGCAAAGCTCAAGGTGGGAATCCCGGAGCTCGCAGCCAGGGTGGAGAAGCTCGTCGACGAGAGGCGTGAGCTCGAGCGCGAGATCGAGAAGCTCCGCGTCGAGCAGCGAGGCACGGCCTCGAGCGAGCTCACGAGCAAGGCGAAGGAAGTCGCTGGCACCAGGCTCCTGGCGACACGGGTCGACGGCGTCGAAGGCAAGCAGTTGCGCACGCTCGTCGACGAGCTGCGTCAGAAGCTCGGCAGCGGCGTCGTGCTCGTGGCTGCCGAGAAGGAAGGCGGCGTGACGCTGGCGCTCGGTGTCACCAAGGACCTGGTCGACCGTTTCAAGGCGGGGGCGCTCATCTCCGAGCTGGCGGGGATCGTCGGTGGCAAAGGCGGCGGGCGCCCCGACTTCGCCCAGGCGGGCGGCAAGGACGCGTCGAAGCTCGACGACGCGTTCGCGCGGCTCGAGGTGATTCTCGCCGGTGACTGAGCCCGGCGCTCGCTATGTCGCGAGCCCCTACTCGCCGCGGCGGCGCGTGACCTACGAGGTGCGTGTCGGCGACGTGGGTATCGGGGGCGACAACCCGATCCGCATTCAGTCGATGACGACGACGGATACCCGCGACACCGCGGGCACCTGCGACCAGATCGAGCGGCTCGCGGACGCGAGCTGCGAAATCGCGCGGGTGACGGCGCCCTCCGTGACCGACGCCGAGAACCTGCGCGAAATCCAGGCGGAGCTGCGACGCCGCGGCGTGCGCATTCCGCTCGTCGCGGACATCCACTTCACCCCGAACGCGGCGCTGATCGCCGCCGAGCACGTCGAGAAGGTCCGCATCAACCCCGGAAATTTTGCCGACAAGAAGAAGTTCGATGTGCGCGAGTACACCGATGCCGAGTACCGCGAAGAGATCGAGAGGGTGGCCGAGCGTTTCCGCCCGCTGGTGCGACGCTGTAGCGAGCTCGGCCGCGCCATGCGCATCGGAACGAACCACGGCTCGCTCTCCGACCGGATACTCAACCGCTTCGGAGACACGCCGCGGGGCATGGTGGAGAGCGCCCTCGAGTTTCTCGACGTATGCGAGGACGAGGGCTATCGCGACGTGATCTTCAGCATGAAGGCGAGCAATGCGCAGGTGGCCGTGCAGGCCTACCGCATGCTGGCGGCGCGGCTCGCCGAGCGGGCGCCCGGGCCGAGTGTGCCCTTCCACGTGGGGGTCACGGAGGCGGGAGACGGCGAGGACGGGCGCATCAAGAGCGCCATCGGCATCGGCGGGCTGTTGGCGGACGGCATCGGTGACACGATCCGCGTGTCGCTCACGGAGGCGCCGGAGAAGGAGATTCCGGTGGCGCGGGCCCTGGCGCGGCGCGCCGAGCAGACCTGGGCGGCGGCGCCGCGGGCGCCGCTAGAACCGGGTGAGGAGTTCTGCGAGAACCCATATGCCCACCGCCGGCGCAGCACGCGCAGCATCGCCACGGGCGGTGCCGCCATCGGCGGTGCGAACCCGGTGCGCGTCGAGCTCGATCTCGGCCCGGTGCCGGCGGATCCGCCGGCCGCGGTGCGGGAGCTGGCCCGGGCGCTGGATCGCGCCGACGGAGTCGTTTGCGAGGGGCTGTTGGTCGAGAGCTTCGACCCCACCCAGGGCGAACAGGTGACGGCCACTGCGCGCGCGCTCGACGATGCGGGCCTGGAGCTACCGCTGGCCGTGCGTGCGGAGGCGTGCTGGCTCGATCACTGCGCTCCGGTCGCATCGCGGCTGGTCGTGCCCCTCGGAGAGTTGGTGAGCGACGAGCATCTGGCCGCCGGAGTGGCGTGCCTGCGCGCCCGCGGGCTGCCCGTCGAATGGGAGCTGCGTGCGCGCCTCACGGACGTGGCCTCGCTCGTGGGCCGTGCGCTGACGGTGTGCGGCGAGGCGGGCATCGAGGACGTGCTGTTCTCCTTCGATGCCGATCTTCCGGTCCACGTGGCGCGCCTGGCCGTCGCGTGCCTGCGTGAGCGGGGTGCCGCGGACGTGCCGATCGTGTTGCGTCACCGCCGCAACTCGCAGCTCTCGCACGGGGATGATCTGCTGCGCGCCGCCACCGATCTCGGCGCACTGCTCTGTGACGGCATCGGCGATGCGGTGTCGATCTCCGGCGACCTGGCGCCCGAGCGCGCGCTCGATCTGGCCTACCGCGTGTTGCAGGGCGCGCGTCAACGCACGACGTGGACCGAGTTCATCTCGTGCCCGTCTTGTGGACGCACGCTCTTCGATCTCGAGGAGACGACGGCGCGCATCAAAGCACGCACGCAGCACCTCTCCGGCGTGAAGATCGCGATCATGGGCTGCATCGTGAACGGGCCGGGCGAGATGGCGGATGCGGACTTCGGCTACGTCGGGTCCGGGCCCGGGCTGGTGAATCTCTACGTCGGCAAGCAGTGCATCGCGCGCCAGATTCCCGACGCCGTGGCCGCCGATCGGCTGGTCGACCTGATTCGGGAACACGGCCTCTGGTCGGATCCGTCCTGATCTGAAGACATCGATTTCACTGCCTTTTTCCTGTGTCTGGAGAGAGCTGCGGTGGCTGTCGGGGTAAATCGGGTCGTTCGAACAAGGCAGCGCGCGGTCCAGGACCCGGGCGCGCTGCAGCGGGCGCGGCACGGCCGAACGCCGCGTCGGGACCCCCCCGGCCGTGAGCCGCTGAGCCGGCCGGTCGGGCCTGTTACAATCCGGCCCCCATGCCGACCTACCAGGAAATCGAAGCTCAGCTGACCGCTCCCGGCGCTCTTTTCGAGACCACCGAAGAAGAGGTGCTCGGCGAGCGCATGACGGTGTTCAGGAACCGCAAACGCTCGTTGCGGGAGCTGCTGGCGGACTCCGCCGTGCACGGTGACAAGGAGTACCTGGCGCTCGGCGATCGCCGCATCTCCTACGCGGACCACCTCGGGCTCGTCGGTTCGACCGCTCGCGCGCTGGCCGAGCAGTACGGCATCGAAAAGGGTGACCGCGTCGCGATCTTTGCCGAGAACTGGCCCGAGTGGATCATCACCTACTGGGCCACCGTGAGCCTCGGCGGCATCGTCGCGGCGCTCAACGGTTGGTGGACTCCCGACGAGGTGAAATACGGCATCGAGCTCGCCGAGCCGAAGCTGCTGGTCGGCGATCGCAAGCGGCTGGCGCGCGTCGAGGGGCTCGGCCTCGACGTGCCGACTCTCGAGATCGAGAACGACGCCGAGAAGCTGCTCTCGTATGCGCCCGGTGCGGCTCTGCCCGAGACCCCTATCGACGAGGACGAAGCCGCGGTGATCCTCTTCACCAGTGGCACGACCGGACGTCCCAAGGGAGCCGTGAACTCGCACCGGGGCATTATTGGCTTCGTGCAGACCACCGGGCTCGCAGCGGTGCGCGGCATGATGATGGCGGCCGCGAAGGGCACTGCGCAGGAAGAGAACCCTCCGCCGATGCGCACGCTGCTGACGTCGCCGCTCTTCCATCTCTCGGGGCTCTACGCCGGCACGACGCTGATGCTCGCCAGTGGCGCTGCGATCGTGCTGCGCCACGGTCGCTTCGAACCGCTCGAAGTGTTGCGATTGATCGAAGAGGAGCACATCACCAGCTGGTCGGGGCTCGGCAGCATGGCGCCGCGGGTGCTCAACCATCCCGATGTGGACAAATACGACCTCAGCACTCTGCGCAACCTGGGCTCCGGAGGCGCGCCC
Organism: Deltaproteobacteria bacterium; assembly: GCA_019310965.1. Classification (GTDB taxonomy): domain Bacteria; phylum Myxococcota_A; class UBA9160; order UBA9160; family SMWR01. The sequence goes on along the minus strand of JAFDDG010000012.1, from coordinate 14,096 downwards.
ACCAGCCCGACCGTGTTCGAACGCATGAAGCAGGTCGCGCCCAACGGCGCGGATGCCCGCGGCACCGGGTACGGACTCTCCGAGGCGGTGGCGACCATCGCGCAGATCAGCGGTGCCGAGCTCGAGGAGCGTCCGACCTCCACGGGTCGCGTGACGCCGACAGGGCAGGTGGAGATCCGGGATGCAGACGGCGGCGTGCTGCCCGAGGGGCAAGAGGGAGAGATCTTCTTCCGCGGTCCGAACGTCATGCTCGAGTACTGGAGGAACCCGGAGGCGACCGCCAAGACGATCTTGCCGGGGCGCTGGCTCGCCAGCGGCGATGTGGGCCGTTTCGAGGGTGAATACCTCTACATCAACTCCCGGGCGCGCGACTTGATCCTGCGCGCTGCCGAGAACGTCTACCCCATCGAGATCGAGCACCGGCTCGATGCGCACCCGGACGTGGTCGAGTCCGCCGTGATTGGCGTGGATCACCCGGAGCTGGGTCAGGAAGTGAAGGCGATCTGCGTGCCGAGGGCTGGATGCACCCTCGATGCCGATGTGCTCACGGCCTGGTGCCGCGAAAAGCTCTCCACCTTCAAGGTGCCGTCGCTCTGGGAGTTCCGAAGCGAACCGCTGCCCCGCAACCCGAGCGGCAAGGTGCTCAAGAATGTGCTGGAGGGCACGTCCGAGGTCCGCTTCGTCGAGGAGTAGCCGAGCGCGAGCTCAGTGCTCGCGCCGGGGGGGCGGGGGCGCCGCTACCTGGGGCAGCGGTAGATCGATGTCGGGCAGGTCGCCTTCCCGCGCCATGCGTTCGAGCTCTTCGAAGTAGACCAGACTGCGCGATTGGGCGATCACCGGATGGCTGCGGCCCGCGAAGTAGCCGAGCAGCCCCATGATCACGCCGGCCACCAGCAGGCCTTCGGCGGTGCCGAGCAGCGCGCCGCCGGCGCGGTCCGCCCAGCCGAGTCCGACCGATTTCGCACCGCGCCGGATCACCCGGCCCACCAGCGTGGTGGCGCCGATGGCGCCGACGGCAAGGATCAGGCCGGCGGCCCAGGGGGCGCCCATCTCGCCGATGGCTCCACCGGTGATTTCCAGCAGCCACTGGGCGACGTCGATGTAGTAGAGGCGGACGGCGATCACGGCGGCGGCGAGCGAGCCCATCGAGAAGGTCTCCCGCAGGAGTCCCCTCCCCATGCCCCGCAGCACGGCAATCAGCAGGATGCCGGCCACGACGTAATCGACGGGCGCTAGCTCCGTCCCCTCCATCGCCCGGGAGTCTACAATCGACTGCGGTGAGATGCGACATCGCGGTAATCGGGGGGGGGCACAACGGCCTGGTCGCGGCCGCCCTCTTGGCGAGGGGCGGGCTCGACACGCTGGTGCTGGAGCGCCGGGAGACGTTAGGTGGGGCCTGCGTCACCGAGGAGCTGTGGCCGGGCTATCGGGTCTCGCGGGCCGCTTACGTGGCGGGATTGTTGCGCCCGGCGCTGTTGCGCGAGCTCGACCTCGCGCGTCACGGTCTCGAGCTGCTGCCCCGCGATCCGGCCTCCCACACACCGCTCCCCGACGGGAGGCGCCTGCTGCTGGGCCGCGATGCGGCGGAAAATGCCCGGCAGATCGCGCAGTTTTCGCGCCGCGACGCCGAGCGCTTTCCGGCCTACGAGGCGCTGCTCGACAGAGTGGCTCGAGCTTTCGAGCCATTGCTCGATGCCGTGCCGCCGGATCCCGGCGGCTTGCGGCCGCGCGAGATCTGGCCCCTGCTGCGGGCCGGGGCAGCCGGGCTGCGACTCGGGGGGGAGCTGCCGGCGGCCCTTCAGCTGCTGCTCGGACCGGCCCGCGGAGCCCTCGAGAGCTGGTTCGAGAGCGAGCCGCTGCTCGGGACCCTGGGCACCGATGCGCTGATCGGCGCCTGGGCCTCGCCCTCGACCCCGGGCACCGGCTACGTGCTCTTCCATCACGTCATGGGCGAGACCGGTGGTGCCCGGGGCGTGTGGGCCTACGTGCGCGGCGGCATGGGTGGGCTCACGGACGCGCTGGCGGCGGCGGCTCGGGCAGCCGGGGCTCGGCTGCGCACGGGGGCGGCGGTGCGCCGCATCTGCACCCGGCAGGGTCGCGCGGTCGGTGTCGAGCTCGAAGATGGCAGTGAGGTGGAGGCCCGGGCGGTGGTGTCGAATGCCGACCCAAAGCGCACGCTGCTCGATGCGGTCGACAGCGGCGAGCTGCCGGACGCTCTCGTGTCGGCGCTCGAAACCCTCGACTTTCGCAGCGGCAGCCTGAAGCTCAACCTCGCGCTCGATCGGTTGCCGCGTTTCGTGGGATGCGACGGCGCCGTCCCGGGCCCCGAGCACCGCGGCACCATCCACGTCGGTGCGCGCAGCCTCGACGAACTCGACGCCGCCTTCGCTGCGGCGCAGCGAGGCGAGCTGCCGGAGCGGCCGATGATCGAGCTGACGCTGCCGTCCGCCGTCGACGAGACGCTCGCGCCCGATGGCAAGCATGTGGCGTCGCTCTTCGTGCAGCACGTTCCGGCGCAGCTCAGCGACGCCGATTGGGACACCCGGCGCGACGCTTTCGCCGATCGCTGCTGCGCATGGGTCGACGAGGTGGCGCCCGGCTTCAGCGAGAGCGTGCTGCATCGCGACGTGCTCGCCCCGCCGGATCTCGAGCGCATCTTCGGGCTCACCGGCGGCAACCTCTTCCACGGCGCCATGACGCTCGACCGCCTCTTCTTCCTGCGCCCGGTGCCGGGCCTCGGCCGCTACCGCACGCCCATCGAGGGGCTCTACCTCTGCGGCGCGGGCACGCATCCGGGCGGCGGCGTCATGGGCGCCTGCGGGCGCAACGCGGCCCGCGAGATTCTGCGCGACTGGAAGAGGCGCTAGCCGCGTCGCGCCCGGTCTACAGCGGTGGCTCCTGGTGCAGGTACGCGCGCAGGTTGCGGATTTCGTGGTCCTGCTCTTCGATTTCGTCGCGCAACAGGTCGCGCATCGAAACCATGCCGATGACCCGGCCATCGCATACCACGGGCAGGTGACGGCAGCCGACTCGTTTCATCTTGTCGACACAGAAATCGACGTGCTCCTCGAGGCTGGCCGTGACGACTTCGGTGGTCATCACATCGGCGACGCGTGTCTTCGATGGGTCACGGCCGGGTATGACCACGCGGGTCATCAGGTCGCGCTCCGAGAACACGCCGACCAGGTGTTGGCCATCCAGGATAGGCAGCGCGCGCGGCCTGGCCGCGGGTCATGCGCACGGCCGCTTCCCGCACGCTGGTCTCCGGAGTCGCGTGCACGACCTGCTGGCGCCGGATCAGAGCGCGGAGACGATGCATGGCCTCCTCCCCAATCGGGTCCGTGCGGCGCGCCCTGCCGAGGGCAGGCCGGACCTCACCCCCAAGCGAAGCACGAATCGGCCGCGAAGGGAATGCCGACCTTTGCCCCCGGGGGAGCGCCGCGGTGGGGGCCGCTCAGGTGCCGCGCCCGAGCTGCGCGATGCGGTCGGCGGCGTCTCGGGCCGCGTCGCTGTCCCGGTAGTTCTGCACCACGGCCTGGAAGATGCTTTCCGCCTCCTCGAGACGGTGCATTTCTGCGTAGCAGATCCCCAGCTTGTAGAGGGCCTCGGCGTCGAGGCCGAGGCCCGGGTACTCGTTGAGCAGCGATCGGAAGCGTTCGGCGGCGCTCTCCCATTCAGCGCGGCCCATGTAGAAGTCGCCGATGTTGGCGACCTGGCGCGCCAGGCTCAGCCGCAGCTCCCGCCAGAGCGCCTCGCCGGGGCCCGCGTACTCCGAGTAGGGATGGCGGGCTAGCAGCTCGTCGAGGAACTCGAGGGCCTGTCGGGTGGCCGTCTGGTCGCGGTTCGGCGCCTTTCTCTGCTCGTGGTGACAGAGAGCAGCGCGGTAGATCGCGTAGGGCACTTTCTCGTTCTGGGGGTGGAGATCGGTGAAGTCCCGGTAGTACGACAACGCCTCCTCGTGCATCTTGTCCTCGAAGTAGGAGTCGGCGATGGCTAGCTCAGCGAGCACTGCGTATTCGCTGTAGGGGTAGTTGTCGATGATGCCCTGGAACACCTCGATCGCGTCGCTGCGGTCCGTGAACGGCCAATACCATCTCGCGCGCTGGCTCTCCAGCTCCTCGAGGCCCTCGGCGTAGAGATCCTCGGCAGGCGGCACGTCCTCGAAACTCGGCGGCGGCTTCGCGCAGCCGGCGAGCAACAGGAGACACAGGATGGCGCTGGTGCGGAGCAAAGCGGGCCTCCCGGACGGCGGCAGGCAGGCTACCACCCAGCCTAGGTGTGTCAATTTGCTACGGTTTTCCGCCGCCGCCGGCGCAGCCTGCGCTGCTGTGGCAGAGGAGGGTATCGGGCATGGATCTCGAATCGATGAAGCAATTCGAACTCGACGTGCGGATGTTGCGTCGACGTGGTTGGATCGAGCAGGACGAGCTCGAGAAGCGGCTGGCGGAGCTGCCGGATGTCGCGGACAAGGCCGCGCCGGTCGAGGCCGAGCCGCCGTCCGGCGAACTCTGAGCTCTAGCTCGTGATCAAGGCCAAGGTCGGCGACCGCATCGACGGCTGGCTGAAACGCGGCCTGCCGTTTCTATTCGTGCGGCGCGTGAATCCGAACACGTTGACCGTGACCGGAGCGTGCGTGTCGCTGGTGGCGGCGTACCAGCTCTCAGCCGGTGCGTTCGTCGCCGGCGGTCTGTTGATTCTCGTGGGTGGCGCGTTCGACCTGATTGACGGTGTGGTGGCACGTCATCATGGCAGCGCCACCAGCTTCGGCGCGTTTCTCGATTCGACCCTCGACCGGGTCGTCGACATGGCGCTGCTGCTGGGCATCACGCTCTACTTTGCGCGGCAGGGTGACGTGGGGCTCGTGCTCCTCACGGGCTATGCGCTGGCGGTCAGCGTGCTCGTCTCCTACGCGCAGGCCAAGGCCGAGCAGGTGGTGCCAGGCTTCAAGGTCGGCCTGTTCGAACGTGGTGAGCGCATCGTCGTGCTGGCGGCGGGGTCGCTCTTTGGGTTGCTGGTGCCGGCGCTCTGGCTCGTGGCGCTGGGCAGCAGCGTTACGGTCGTGCAACGCTTTGCTCGCGCTTATCGCGAGATGACGCTCATCGATGCGGGTGCCGCGAGCTTGGGAGAGCAGACGAGATGAATGAAGACGAAAGCAAGCAGGATCGCGGCTTCACGGTGGTCGATAAGCGCGGGGCTGGGGAGTCGGAGGCCGCCTCTGGCCCGGAGACGGAAGAGACGACCGGCAATCTTCCCCGGGTCGATTTCTCGAACTTCTGTCTCTCTCTCGCCACGTCGGCCCTCTACCAGCTGGGCGTCGTCGGCGATCCGGAGACCGGCAAACCCGTCGAGCAGAAGAACCTGCCGCTGGCGCAGCAGACCATCGATGCCCTCGAAATGCTGCAGAGCAGGACTCGAGGCAATCTCGATGCGGAGGAGACTCAGTTCCTCGATGGGCTCCTGTACGAGCTGCGCATGCGCTTCCTCGAGGCGGGCAAGGCCGCCGCGGAGTAGGTGCTGCGCCTCGTCGCCCCTGCCAAGATCAACCTCGGCCTGCGCGTCGCCGGCCGGCGTCCGGACGGCTTTCACGAGCTCGAGAGCGTATTCCTGCCGCTGGATCTCGCCGACGAACTCGAGCTCGAGGTAGACGAGACCGCCGGCGCCGGTGTGCACCTCGAACTCGACCCGCCGCGGGACGATTTGCCGAGTGGTTCGGAAAATCTGGTGGTACGCGCCGCCCTGGCGTTCTGCGCGGCCGCTGGGCTCAGCTGCGAGCTGCGGGTGCGACTCGCCAAGCGGGTACCGGCTGCGGCGGGCCTGGGAGGCGGCTCGAGCGATGCGGGCGCCATCTTGCGGGGCCTGGCGCAACGCTTTCCCGGTGCCGTGGCGCCGGCGGAGCTCGAGCGCATGGCGCTGGCCCTCGGCGCCGACGTCCCCTTTTTCCTGTCGCCTGGGCCCGCTCGGGTGAGCGGCGTCGGGGAGCGCCGGGAGCCGCTGGTCGGCAGCCTGCCGCGTTTCTGGCTGTTGCTGGCAAATCCCGGCCGGCCGTTGGAGACGGCGGCGGTCTTTCGCGCGTATGCAGCGTCCCGTCCGCCGTCCGCCGGGCCGCTGGGCCCGGATCTGGCCGCCGCGCTGGCCCGTCCGCAGGCGCCGGCGCTCCGGCAGCTGGTTCGCAACGATCTCGAGCCGGCCGCGACTCAGCTCTGCCCGGAGCTCGCGTCTCTGCGGCTGGCTCTCGAGGCCGCGGGTGCCGGGGTGGTCGGGCTCTCCGGCAGCGGCGCTACCCTCTACGGCGTGTTCGAGAGCCTGGAAGCGGTCACAGCGGCGCGGGAGAGGTTCCTCTCCGGGGTGGAGAGCGGAATCTGGCTTCGGGTCGCGAGGACGGGCGAATCCGGATAGGATGCCGAATCGCTGAGCGTGGCCCGGCTGGCGCCGGGGGCCGTTCGATCGAACGCTTCCTGGGGCGTCGCCAAATTGGTAAGGCAGCGGCCTTTGGAGCCGCCATTTGCAGGTTCGAGTCCTGCCGCCCCAACCAGCGCGATGGGCGGTGCAGACCGTTGACGGATGGATGAGATGCCGAATCTGAAGATTTTTTCGGGCAATGCCAGCCCCGCTCTGGCGAACGCGGTGGCGAGCTATCTCGACATCGAGGTCGGCAAGGCCGATGTCGGGAACTTCAGCGACGGCGAGATCATGGTCGAGCTCGGCGAGAACGTGCGCGGCATGGATTGCTTCGTGCTGCAGTCGACTTCGGCACCCGCGAACCGCCACATCATGGAGCTCTTGATCATGGTGGATGCGCTGCGCCGCAGCTCGGCGCGTCGCATCACGGCAGTGATCCCCTACTTCGGCTACGCCCGGCAGGATCGCAAGGTGAACCCGCGCGTGCCGATCACCGCGAAGCTGGTGGCGGACCTGATCGGCACCGCCGGCACCGATCGCGTTCTCTGCCTCGACTTGCACGCCGGGCAGATCCAGGGCTTCTTCAACATCCCCGTGGACAACCTCTACGCGTCGCCGGTGTTGTTGGATGCGATTCGCGAGCGCTACGGCAACAAGCAGCTCACCATCGTGTCGCCGGATGCCGGTGGCGTGGAGCGCTCACGCGCTTACGCGAAGCGCCTGGATGCAACGTTGGCCATCGTCGACAAGCGGCGCGAAGCGGCGAACGTCTCCGAAGTGATGAACATCGTCGGCGACGTGAAGGGCCGCACATGTGTCATCGTCGACGACATCGTCGACACCGCCGGAACCCTCACGGAGGCGGCTCGCGCGCTGGCCCGCGAGGGTGCAGAGACGGTCTCCGCAGCGATTACCCACCCGGTGCTGTCCGGTCCTGCTACCAAGCGTATCGACGAGTCGGTGCTCGAGGAAGTGGTGGTGACCGACACGATTGGACTGCGGCCCGAAGCTCTCGAGATCGACCGCTTCCGCGTGGTCAGCATTGCGCATCTACTCGGCGAAGCGATTCGCCGCATCAACAACGAGGAGAGCGTCAGCTCGCTCTTCGTCTGAAGACCAGGAGTTCACGGTGCCCGAGAACGCACTACAAGTCGAAGTCCGCGACGCCGTCGGCAAGGGCGTCGCACGCAAGATCCGCGCCGCGGGGCGCATTCCTGCCGTGTGCTACGGCAAGGGCAGGGAGTCCGTTGGGCTCGCCCTCGATCCCGTGGCGCTGCACAAGCTGCTCGATGCCAGCGATGCCGGCATGAATACCCTGATCAACCTCCAGGGGGGAGGCAGCGTCGACGGCACCATGGTGCTGCTGAAGGAGCTGCAGCGCGATCCCGTGCGTGGTTCGTATCTGCACGCCGACTTCTACACCGTGGATCTCGAGCAGCGCGTCGACGTCTCGGTGCCGGTGCACATAACCGGCAAGGCCGCGGGCGTGGAGGCCGGCGGCGTGCTGGACCAGGCTCTGCGCGAGATCGAGCTGAGCTGCCTGCCGCTCTCGATTCCGAGGGAGCTCATGGCCGACGTGACGAATCTCGAGCTCGGCCAGTCGCTGCACGTCAGCGACATTGCGCTGCCGGAAAGCGTGGAGCTCAAGAGCGACCCGAACCTCTCGGTCGTCTCCGTCGTGGCTCCGATGAAGGAAGAGGAAGAGGTCGTACCGGAAGAGGGTCTCGGGGAAGGGGAGGAGGCCGAGGCCGCGCCCGCCGAAGGGACGTCGGAAGAGGCTGGCGAAAAGCCCCCCGAAGAGAAGAGCGACGCCTGATCGGCGGCGCCGATGCGATTGGTCGTCGGACTCGGGAATCCCGGGCCGCGGTACGAGAACACCCGGCACAACGTCGGGTTCCGCGTGGTCGAGCAGTTTGCCGCACGCTGCTCGATTGCGCTGGACGAGGCCTGCTACGACGGGCGCCTCGGCCGCGGCTGGCTGCCCGGCCGGGACGAAGAAGTTGCCGTCTTCGAGCCCCTGACCTTCATGAATCGTTCCGGGGATCCGGTGGCCCGGGCCCTGGCGGGTCTGAGGATCGAGGATCCGGCCCGGGATCTACTCGTCGCCCACGACGAGGTGGATCTGCCTTTCGGGCGTTTGCGGCTGCGCCCTGCCGGCGGGCCCGGAGGTCACAACGGCGTCTCCGACATCATCGCGGCGCTCGACTCGCGACAATTTGCGCGATTGCGTTTCGGTGTGGGGCGTCCGGACGGCATACTGGACACCGCGGACTGGGTACTGGCGCCGTTCTCATCGCAGCAGGCCGCGGAGCTCTCGGGCCTGCTCGCGACCGGCGCGGAGGCCATCGCGGTTGCGTTGCTCGAGGGAGTCGAAACGGCGATGAATCGCTTCAACGGGGTGGAGCCGGACGCGGATGGGTGAGCGGGCGGCGTGAGTGGCAGGGACGACCAGGGAGCTCGCGCGAGACTGATGCGCGGCGAGCCGGAGTGTGATTCTTGAGCGAGCGGAACCACGGCTTCATCAACCTATTGCAGGAGTTCTCGCTTCCGCTGCTGGCCGGCGTGGCGGTGGCCCTGCTCGCCGCCAATCTGGCGCCGCACTGGTATCACGAGGTGATCGAGGGCCGGCCCTTTGGCGACGTCTCGATCCTCGGGCATCCGCTCACCGTCCATTTCCTGATCAACGACGTCTTCATGGTCTTCTTCTTCGGGGTCGCCGCGAAGGAGATCACGGAGTCGTGCCTGCCGGGGGGAGCGCTCAACCCGCCCGCCAAGGCCGTCAACCCGCTGCTGGCCACGCTGGGCGGCGTGATCGGGCCGGTGTTGGTCTTCTTCGTCGGCCTGCAGCTGCTCTTCCAGACGGGGGTGTACGAGCCGGGCTTGCACGATCGCGCTGCGCTCGCCCGCGGCTGGGGCGTGCCGACGGCAACGGACATCGCGCTGGCGTGGCTGGTCGCGCGAACCGTCTTCGGCAAGGGTCACCCGGCGGTGAACTTCCTGCTGCTCCTGGCGGTGGCGGACGATGCCATCGGGCTCGTGATCATCGCGATCTTCTACGGCGACCCGGTGCATCCGGCGCGCCCCGAGTTCCTGGGCTTGGTGCTGGCCGGCATGGCGCTGGCATACGCGCTGCGGCGCCTGGGCGTCAGCCGGTGGGAGCCCTACATCGCTCTGGCGGGGCCGCTGGCCTGGTCCGGGCTGATCCTCGCGCACCTGCATCCGGCGCTGGCGTTGGTGACGATCGTGCCCTTCCTGCCCGGGCCGCGGCGCGACACCGGTCTGTTTCGCGGAAGAGACGAGGTCGACCTCATGGGCGAGCCGCTGGCCCAGGATCTGCAGATCGAGCACTCGCCGCTCCACCTTTTCGAACATCAGCTCAAGCTCTTCGTGGACTTCGGGCTCTTTTTCTTCTCGTTTGCAAACGCCGGCGTCGAACTCGCCGGCATCGGGCCGATGACCTGGCTGATCCTCGCATCGCTGGTTATCGGCAAGACCCTCGGTGTGAGTGGCTGCGGCTGGCTCGCCATCAAGGCCGGTTTTCCCTTGCCCGCGCGCATGGGGCCCCGGGACCTCTTGATGGCTGGCTTCGTGGCGGCGCTGGGGCTCACCGTGGCGCTCTTCGTGGCGGGCGCCGCCTTCGTCGACCCCAAGCTGTTGGGGGAGGGCAAGATGGGCGCGCTCTTCTCGGGCTTCGTCGGGCTGGCCTCCATCTTGATCGGACGGCTGCTCGGCTTCGGGCGCGACGCGGATCCGGGGCGGGCGTCGGGCGCCCGCGAGAAGACCGCCACGAATTGATCGACTGGGTATCGTCCGGTCAATGGCGGGGTCGATTCCTGCATGTACTGTTTCCAGCTCTGGCCGATTGTCGGGGGCCCGTTCCGGGACAGCGAACGAGGTGGAGCTGCGCCGGGGCGTCGAGGCGCTGGGCGAAACCCTGTAACGACGCGGAGTAGTCGGCGTACGCGCGGCGCGGCGCGTCTCCGTCGGATCACGGAAATCACTCGACACTGCGAGAGAGTTTTGGAGGACACGAGATGAGCCAGCAGAGCGAGAAAAGAGCGGGCAACGGCGCCCGCAAGGGTGCCGAGAGCTTCGACATCAAGGTCGGCCTGGCCGAGATGCTGAAGGGCGGCGTCATCATGGACGTCACCACTGCGGAGCAGGCCAAGGTGGCCGAGGACGCGGGGGCCGCCGCGGTGATGGCCCTGGAGCGCGTGCCGTCGGACATCCGCAAGGAAGGTGGCGTCGCGCGCATGTGCTCGATGGAGGTCATCGAGGGCATCCAGCGCGTGGTGTCGATTCCCGTGATGGCGAAGGTGCGCATCGGTCACTTCGTCGAGGCGCGGGTTCTCGAGGCGCTCGGTGTCGACTTCATCGACGAGAGCGAGGTGCTGACCCCGGCCGACGAGGAGCACCACATCTGGAAGCACGACTTCCGTTCGCCCTTCGTGTGCGGCTGTCGCGACCTGGGCGAGGCACTGCGGCGCATCTCCGAAGGCGCCGCGATGATTCGCACCAAGGGCGAAGCCGGCAGCGGCAATATCGTCGAGGCCGTGCGTCACCTGCGCAAGGTGAACGGCGACATGCGCGCGATCCAGGCGCTGGCTTCCGAAGAGCTACCGGCCGCCGCGAAGGAGCTGCGTGCGCCGCTCGATCTGGTGTGCGCCGTGGCGCAGACGGGCAAGTTGCCGGTGCCGAACTTCGCGGCGGGCGGCGTCGCGACCCCCGCGGATGCGGCGCTGTGCATGGCGCTCGGCGCCGAGGCCGTCTTCGTGGGTTCGGGCATCTTCAAGAGCGAGGATCCGGCGGCGCGCGCCGCAGCGGTGGTGCGCGCCACCACGCACTGGCAGGAGGCCGGCGAGATCCTGGCCGCGAGCCGCGGCCTGGGCGGCGCGATGCCCGGCATCGAGATGGAGACGCTCGCCGAGAACGAGCGCCTGGCGAATCGGGGCTGGTAGGGTCGGATGGGCCAGCGGGTCGGCATCCTGGCGATCCAGGGCGACGTCGAGGCTCACGCGCGCGTGCTGCGCGTGCTCGGCGTTGAAGTCGTCGCAGTGCGTCACGCCTTCGATCTCGACGGACTCGACGCGCTGGTGCTCCCGGGAGGCGAGAGCACCACCATCGCCAAGGGCCTCGAGCGGCTCGGCCTCTACGAGCCGCTCGAGGCCTTTGCGGCGTCGGGCAAGCGAGTACTCGGCACCTGCGCGGGCGCGGTGTTGCTGGCCCGCGAAGTCGAGAACCACCCGGTGCGCAGCCTGGGGCTTCTCGACGTCGTGGCGCTGCGCAACGCCTATGGCAGCCAGGTCGATTCTTTCGAGGCGCCGGCAGACGAGACCGCTCCGGGCTTCGAAGGCCTCAGCTGCGTCTTCATTCGAGCGCCGCGTCTGCTCGACCCGGGCGAGGGCGTCGAGGTGTTGGCGCGCGTCGACGGCTGGCCGGTTGCCGTCCGGCAGCGAAATGTGATCGCGACGACCTTTCATCCCGAGCTGACGTCCGACACGCGCGTTCACGCGTGCCTCCTGGGTGACGGCCCCGCCTAGCAGCGCAGCTCGGATCTCGATCGAAGCGGAGGCGCAAGGACCTCTCCGCTGCTCGCCCGTGCGCTACTGCGCTCTCCCGTCCGGCGCCAGCCGCCTGCCCGACGCGACGAGCGAGAATATCGCCAGTGCGTACACCACGACGAAGCCGAGCAGCGCCACGCGGTAGCTTCCAGTCGTGTCATAGGCCGCGGCGGCGAGTGGGCCCGAGATCGCGCTTACGGGCAGCATCAGCAGGTTCGTGAGCCCGAGGGCGCGGCCCAGCGAAGTGGTGCCGAAGCGCTGTGCCACCAGCTGCGTGTAGAGGGGCATCAGTCCCCCAGTGAGGGCCCCGAAGACGAGTGCGGTGGTGATTGCAACGGGTACCGACACGCCGCTCGCGTAGACGATCCAGCAGAGGCTGCCGGCGCCGAGCACGACGCCGAGTAGCAGGGCGGGGGATACGCGGTCCGCCAATGATCCCATCGACAAGGTTCCGATCACGGCGATGCCACCGCCGGCGGCGACGACGAGAGCCGTGGCGCGCAACGACAGCCCGAGCCCGGAGAAATAGGGTGCCAGCTGGCTCATCCAACCCGTCGCGAGGCCGGTGCCGAGGGCGAACACTAGCCCGAGGAGCAGGAATGCCGGCGAGCGCGCCAACCGCGCCATGCTCCAGTCCGCTTCGGGTTCGTCGCCATCGGCCGCTCCGGTGCCCTCGAAAGCGCGCGGCACCCACCACGCGGCCGGGATGGTGATGACCGCGGAAAAGCCTGCGAAGAGCAGCAACGTCGTGCGCCAGCCCCAGGCTTCGAGCGCAAAGCCGGCCAGCGTCGCGAAGGCGAGGCCGCCAAGGGGCGCGCCCATGTTCATGATGCCGAGTGCCCGCCCGCGTTCCGCGACGACGACGCGCCCTATGAGGGTCGATCCGCCCAGTGGCCCGAGTGGTGGCACCGTAAGCCCGAGCCCGAAACCGGCGGCGCCGAGGGCGAGCAGACTCGTCGCCTGGGAGGCAAGCAACAGTGCCGACGCGTGACACACCGCGGCGGCCAGCATCACCGGGCGGATGGCGCCGCGGTCCATCACTGAGCCGAGCGTCATGCCACCGATCGCGAGCGCCACCACCAGCAGCCCCGGCCCCAGGCTCACCTGCCAGCGCGCGGCGTCGAAGGCGCGCTCGAGGGGCTGCACGAAGAGGCTGAACGAGCCGAAGGTCGTGCCGATGGCGACGGCCTGGGTGCTCATTGCGATCGCGACCACGCGTCGGCCGGCTGCGTCCATCGGTGGGATACCGCTCCTGAGTACGATCTCGGGCGCCGCGGGACGCCCGTCCGACGGTCTTGCCTCTGCGCGTGGTTCGGTGCGCGCGAACGTTACCCGCCGAGCGGGGCTGACGCTCTGGCTTCCGCAGGGCCCGCCCGGCGGCGCCGGCCCCTGCGGGGACCAGTTTCCGTTGTGCGGTGGGTGTGTTAATAACGCTGCCCGCGGCGGGCTCTTCCGCCGCGTTTTCCTCAGCCCAGGCCGGGGCGCCTCCCGCAGGAGCGCCCGTCGAGCGTGGGCTCGGGGTCTGGCCCCGACCGTGAGGAGGAGATCGAGTGCGGGAATACGAGACTACTTTCATCATCCAGCCGGAGCTCTCGGACGAGGGCGTCGCGCAGATGTGCGCGCGCTTCGAGGAGGTGCTCGAGAAGAGCGGCGCCTCGAAGCTCTTCTACGACGACATGGGCAAGCGTCGGCTGGCCTACCCCATCAAGAAGTTCCAGAAGGGGCAATACCTCACCATCTTCTTCCTCGACGAGGGCAAGGCCAGCAGCGAACTCGAGCGCGCCATGCGCCTCGACGACTCGGTGCTGCGCTTCCTGACCGTGCTCGGCAATCCGAATGTCGCCGATGTGGAGGCGCGCAAGGCCGAGGCCGCCGAGCTCGAGCGCATTCGCGCTGAGAAGGCGGCCGAACGGGCCCAGCGCGAGGCCGAGGAAGCCGCCCGAGCGGTCGAGGAAGAGGCCGAGCGGCGGGCGGCCCTCGAGGCCCAGAGCAAGCAGGCGGCCGCGGAGGCGGCCGCGGAGGCTTCCGCGAGCGACGCTGCGGGCGACGCGGGCGCTGCGAGCGACGCGGGCGCTGCGAGCGATGCGGGCGCTGCGAGCGACGCGGGCGCTGCGAGCGACGCGGGCGCTGCGAGCG
>JAFDDG010000111.1 GCA_019310965.1 Deltaproteobacteria bacterium | reverse complement strand
AACACCGTCCCCGTTACTAGCGCCACGGGGGTGGCTGCATCCAAGCGTCCCAGTAGGTGGTCTCGGAGCTGGGGCGGCGCAACGTGGTGCCGAAGCGCCCGCGCGGATAGCCCAGGGGAATGCTGCAGTAGAACTGCGCGCTGTCGGGCACGTCGAACATCTCCAAGACGCGCGGCATCACGTCGTCGTGCAGCGTCGTCAGGGTCGATCCGATGCCGAGGGCACGGGCCGAAAGCAGCAGATTCTGGACCGCGGGGAGCACCGAGTGGCCGAGATCGCCGCGCACCACGGAGAAGGCGAGCACCACCACGGGCACCCGACCCATCTCGTCGGCGAGCTGAGCTGCAGCCAAGAAGGTCTTTTCCGATTTGGGAATGTCCTCGACTCTCGTCCAGCCCGGACCCTCGCGCCGCTTGGCCCACCACGCCTCGCGGTAGAGCTCACCGAAGGCGCGAATGCGCGCGCGATCGCGAATCACCAGGAAGCGTGCGGGCTGGAAGTTGCCTCCGCTGGGTGCTCTGGACGCCGCGTTCATGATCAGCTCCAGCTGCTCGTCACCGATCGGATCGGGCTTGAACTTCCGGATGGCGCGCAGCGTAAACATCGCCTCACCGATGGGAAGGGCCAGCTCGGCGGGCGGCGGAAGTCGAAGTTGATCGACCATGGCCGGATCCTAGCAGGCAGCGCTGCGCTGCATCGCGCCTCAGCGCGGAGTGCGCGCGAATAGCGTCTGAACGGGTTCCCAGACGCGCTCCGCCTCCTCCATGCGCGACACCTGCTCGGGCGCGCACCAAGGATCCCGATCGGCGATGGCTAAGGTGAGCTCTGCAGCGACGCAGCCGAGGCCGCGATGCGGCGAATCGTCCCCATCGCATCGCGCTGCACCCGGTCGTCGACCTGCTGCTCGACCGCGGCGCCCTCCCCTGCTTCGCGACGCCTCACCGCACCGCGTGCACCGGGCCAGGCGCCCGACCTAGCTCCGCTTCTTCAACTCGGCCTCGTGCTCGGACAGGAACGCACGGATCTCTCCCTCCATGTCGAGGATCTGCTGCCATTCCTCCAGATAGAAGGTGATGGGGAACCTGCGGATGCCGTAGAGCGAGACACCTCCCTTCTGGCTCACCTTCAAGCTGACACTCTTCTGACTCTTGGCCCGCTCGGCATCGAGCTGCGCCTGGAGCGCCTCCACCTGCTTCTTGAGTTCTTCCTCGGACTCGGGCATCACGGTCTCTCCCTGTGCATGAGTCGAAATCTGGCCCCGGCCGCAAGCCGCGGCGGCAGCGTGACCGGGCCAGGCTGCCTCGCGGAGCGGGGCGTTCGCATCCCTCTCAGCCGCCTGCCAGCAGCGCGACCACCCGCTCGAGGGAGCGCTGCTTCGACCGCAGCTTCTCCCGGTAGTCATGGGAATCGGTGTTGTGGATCTCGTAGCCGAGATCCGACAGCGCGGACTCCAGGGTCTCTCGCAGGGCGGTGACGTCTGCCGGGGAGATATCGAGTTCAACCATCTCGATTCGACCTCCTCTCCTTCTTGCTTCTTCTGTTCCGGGTGGCTCTCACTGCTTCGTTTGGTATTGGATACCAGATTCCACCCCGAAGGCGATTCCTGTTGGATCTCACCACAGCGACGCAGTGGATCTCGCAGGACGGCGACCTTCACCGGGGACCTCCCAGCGCCGGCGTGGCACCGGCCTCCGGCAGGGGTACGCTCCGCAGCGGCACGCCGAGCGGCGAACCCCGCCGCCTCGGGATCCCCGGGATCGAGACCCTGTGGAGGAAGCGTGAAGCAGATCGAAGGACGTGTAGCCGTCGTCACGGGCGCCGCCAGCGGCATCGGACGCGGAATCGCAGAAGCATTCGCAGCGGCGGGAATGAAGGTGGTGCTCTCGGACATCCGCACCGAGGCCCTCGAAGCAACGACCAAAGCCGTGCGCGAACTCGGCGGCGACGTTCGAGCCATTCCCGCCGACGTCTCGCGAGCGCAGGACGTGCAGAACCTGGCGGACCGGACCCTCGAGGAGTTCGGCGCCGTCCACGTGCTGTGCAGCAACGCCGGCGTGGCCTGCAACCGCACGCTGTTGTGGGAGAGCAGCCTCGAGGAGTGGGACTGGCAGCTGGGCGTCAATCTCATGGGCGTGGTCCACGGCATTCGCAGCTTCGTGCCCATCATGTTGGCCCAGGGCGAAGAAGGGCACGTGGTCAACACCGCCTCCATGGGCGGGCTCATCGCCGGAAGCGACCCCGTGGCGATGTACATGACGGCGAAGCACGGCGTGGTGGCGCTCACCGAGGCGCTCCAGGACCAGCTCTCCGCCCAGGGCGACAAGGTGAAGTGCTCGGTGCTGTGTCCGGGATACGTCGCATCCCAGGTCCTCGACAACTTCGAAACCCTCCGGCCACCCGGTGTCGGCTCCCCCTCGGATACGCCCGAAGGCAAGCAGTCCGTCGATGCCGAGAATCAGGCCATCGCCCAGGGCATGCCGCCGCGCGAAGCCGGCGAGATCGTGTTGCAGGCCATCCGCGACGAGCGTTTCTACGTTCTCACCCACCCCGAGTGGGTCGCGATGGTGGAGGTTCGCATGCGCGCGATCCTCGACGGCACCGATCCGGGTCGACCGGGACTCCCGCCCACCTAGGATTGATCCAGCGAGGATCGAGCGTCCCAGGCGGGGAGAGGTTCGGCGCGATCTAGCCGGTCATGATGCGATTGGCGAGCCTCGTCCGGGCCCATTGCGGCAGAGACTTCGCCACCCAGCGCAGCCACTTGGCGTCCGCCCCGGCCGTGTAGAAGGCCTTCGGCCTCGGCTCCGTGAGCGCGCGCAGGTAGACCTTCGCAACTTCCTCGGGCTCCTTGCCCGAGCCCTCCATGTCGCGCGAGAGCTGCGTGATGCGATCGAGCAGGTCGCCATAGAGCTCTCTGGCCGCCGGCGGGAGCTTCGCCTGCGCAGCCGCATTGGACTCCGGCGCGCTCTGCGTCATGCGCGACCGGACATGACCGGGATCGAGCACGCAGACGTGGATGCCGAAGCGTTCGACCTCGGCTTGCAGCTGACGCGAGATCAACTCGAGCGCGATCTTCGAGGCCGGGTAGGTGCTCATCAGTGGCATATCGAGCAGCACCGATCCGGAGCTCACGTTGATGATGCGGCCCCGCGCGCGGCGCAGCAGCGGCAGGAAGGCCTGCGCGCAGTAGAGGCTGCCGTACAGGTTGACCTCGATCGGAGTCGTCATTTCCTGGTGATCGAGAAACTCGATCGGGCCGCCCGCACCGACTCCGGCGTTGCAGACGAGCCCGTCGAGACCGCCATCGCCGAGTGCCTGCTCCACGGCCCGGGCCATGGCGAAGACCTGATCGCGCTCGCGCACATCGCATAGCAGGGCACGCAGCGAGCCGGGAGCCGCCTTTTCGAGGCGCTCCGCATCCGCCGGCTTCCTGACCGCGGCAAAGACCTGCCAACCCTCGCGCGCCATCAGCAGGGCGGCGGCATGGCCGGCTCCGACCGAGCACCCCGTAATCACGACTGAACGCTGCATGCTCGTGAAGTCCTCGCTGGCGGGCATCCGCCTTGGGCTCTCGGCGGGCGCAAGGCCATTTCTCGCCACCGCCCGGAGTTCGCCAAGGCTCTCCAAATGGGCGCGGGCGGCGCCCGCGTCGCCGAGTCAGGAGGCCCCGGCCTGGCCCCCGCGCAACAGCAGCCCCGGAAGTGCGCCGTCCGCGTCCAGCTGGTCGACACCGTTCTCCCGCAGCAGCGTGCCGTTGACCACCACGGCCCGCACACCCTCGGCACGCGCGATCAGGCGATCCGCGCCAGCGGGCAGATCGCGAACACGCTCGAGCGGCCCGCAGGCGACGGTGTCGGGATCGAAGATCACGATGTCCGCCGCCAGGCCGGGGAGCAGGCGGCCGCGATCGGAAATGCCAAAGACGTCCGCCGGCCGCGCGCTCAGGTGGTACACAGCCTGCTCGAGGGACAGGGTCTGCTTCTCGCGCACCCAATGGCCCAGCAAGTGGGTGGCAAAGCCGGCGTCGCAGAGCTGCGACGCGTGTGCTCCGGCATCCGACAGGCCGAGAACCACCGAAGGGTCTTGCAGCAGCTCCGCGACGGTCGACTCGGTGTAGTTCATCATCGAAACGCGGAAACGCGCCTCGAGGTCGGTGTCGAGTGCGAGATCCAGTGCGAGGTCGATCGGGTCGACGCCACGCTCGGCGGCGATATCGGCGAGCAGGCGCCCCTCGAGTGCGGGATCCGGGAGATACTCCGAAACCGTGGTGCGCTCCCAGCTCATCGTAAAGAGGTCGGCGTCTCCTTCCTCCTTGAGCGCGCGGCGGAACTCGGGATCGCGATAGATCTTCTTCTTGCCCTCGTGGTCGGCCTTGAGCACCTGCGCGAAGAGATCGAGGCTCTCGAGTGGGAAGGGCGTCGCAAACTGGAACTCCATCTGAATCGGGCGGCAGGCGACCTGTGGCACGAGCGCGACGCCATCCGCCTGGAACTTCCGGTGCATTTCGAGAACATTGCGGTGCCCATCCGGCCCGAAGGCATCGCCGAGCAGCGCCGTCCAACTCACCGTGACCCCGATCTCGCGCTGCACCTCGGCCAGCTCTTCGAAGAGCAGACCCGGGCCGAGCGCGGACTGCACGACGCGCCCGTCCGCGCTGGCCGCGCTGGCCGCGAGCGCCTTGAATTCGCCGAAGCTCGCCGGGCGACTGGGCACGGGGCGACCGTCGTAGCCCACGTGCGGCGGCGCCTTGGAGCTGGAAAAACCCAGGCCTCCCGCGCGAACGGCATCGGCCACGAGCGCCTGCATCTGCGCAACCTCGTCCTCCGTCGCCTCGCGCTCGGTGGATTCTTCGCCCATCACATACATGCGGACCGGCGTGTGGCCCACGAGCACGGCCACATTGATCGCACTGCCGCGCGCCTCCAAGGCATCGAGATACTCGGAGAATTGTTCGAAGGGCCAGTCGTCGGTGTTGCCAAGCCCCGCCTTCAGCGCTTCGAGCGACATGCCTTCGACGTTCTCGAGAACCCGGAGAATCATCTCGCGATGCTCGGGCCGCGTCGGCGCAACGCCGAAGCCGCAATTGCCCAACACCACCGAGGTCACTCCGTGCCAGGGGGAGACCGTTAGGTTGCGGTCCCACAAGATCTGGGCGTCGTAGTGGGTGTGGATGTCGACGAAGCCGGGCGCCACGACGCAACCATCGGCTTCGAGGGTGCGATCCGCGCTACCCGAAACCTCTCCGAGAGCCGCAATCTTGCCGTCGCGAACGGCGATATCACCCGAAACCGCGGGAGCGCCCGTGCCGTCGACGAGCAGTCCGCCGCGAATCAATAGATCGTAGTGTTGTGACATCGGATCTCCCATTCTCGGTCCGCCAGAGGCGGGACGCGCAGGGGGCAATGGGCCCTTGTATTCGTCGTCGCATGAGGATAGAAAGGGCAGTCGGTGATCTCAACACCGTGAGCGGAGAGTCGAGGCTGCAAGGCGCGCCGGCCTGGGCCGTGTGCGGATGGTGGACAGTCGCTTCCCCATCGAGCATTTCCATTCTCGAAAATGGGCGTTCCCGGCATCGCAGAGCACCCGACGACACCCGCGATCTTACCCAGCAAAGGGGGAGGAGACAGATATGAGCGCGAGCGCACCGAAGATCCAGGACTGGGTAATCGATACCGACACACACATCGCCGAGCCCGGCGATCTGTGGACGAGCCGGCTGCCGGCCAAGTACAAGGACCAGGCGCCTCACATCGTTCGCGACCCGGAGACCGGAGTCGAGACCTGGCGCATCGGCGACAGCCCTGGCTTGCTGCCCGTGGGCTTCGCCGCGGTGGCCGGCTGGCCCGAGCCCTTCCCGGCGGCGCCGAAGAACATGGACGAGGTGCAGAAGGCCACCTACGACCCGGTCGCGCGTCTCGAGTTCATGGACCGGGTGGGGATCTGGGCCACCACGCTCTACCCGAATGTGGGCGGCTTTGGCAGCCAGGCTTTCCTCGGCTTGAAGGATCCGGAGCTGATGCTCGCCTGCGTCCGCGCCTACAACGACTTCCTCACCGACTGGTGCTCGCCGGATCCGCGCCGCTTGATTCCGATCACCGCCACGCCCTTCTGGGACGTCGAGGCCTCGGTCAAGGAGATCGAACGCTGCGCAAAGATGGGTCACAAGGGCGTCCTCTTCACCGGCGAGCCCCAGAGTCACAACATGCCCATCCTGGCCAGCAGCCACTGGAACCCGCTGTGGGAGGTGGCGCAGGCCAGCGATCTGCCCGTGAGCTTCCATATCGGAACGGGGACCTTCGACGACGGCTTCACGGCGGAGCGCATCGAGATGACGGGGCCCGGCAGGACCAACGGCTACGCCGCCACGTCGCTCTTCCTCGACAACGGCAAGCAGCTGGCGGACTTGCTCTTCTCGGGCATCCTGCCCCGCTACCCGGATCTCAAGTTCGTGTCCGTGGAGGCTGGGGTCGGCTTCATCCCCTTCATCCTCGAATCCTGCGACTACACCTTCGACTACGGGCGGGTGCGAGCGGCGTATCCGGAGTTCGAGCTCAAGCCGAGCGAGTACTTCGCCCGCCAGGTCTACGGCTGTTACATCTTCGAGCAATTCGCGCCGGCCGGTCTGTTGGATTCCATTGGGGCCGACAACATCCTGTTCGAGACCGACTACCCGCACCCGGTGTGCCTCCACGACAACGTGCGGGAGAAGATCGACGCCGCGCTGGGGAAGGAATCGCGCGAGACGCAGAAGAAGATCCTGTTCGAGAACGCGGCGAAGCTCTACAAGGTGGACGCGCCCGACGTCCCGCCCCCCGTGCCGGTCGGGTAGCGAAACCCGACGACGACCGGATTCCCCGACGACGTCGGCCGTATGCCGCCGCCAGACACCGGCCCGATGGGACGGAGGAGCCTCGAGCAGCGGCGCGCGGGCAGCGCGTCAGGGAGCGCCGGCTTCGAACTGGTTCCAGCCGACGACCTCGTCGACCGGCTTGCGATAGGCCGGAGCGAAATCCGTGCCGAGCGTGTAGGCGATGGGGAAGAGACCCACCTGGGTGAACTGCTGATGGGGGATGCCGAGCAGCTCCGCCAGCTGCTTCTCGCGCCACATGTGCCCGGTGGTCCAGGCACTGCCGAGCCCGCGGGCGCGCAGCGCGAGGAAGAAGCTCCAGACGGCCTGGATGATCGAGCCCCATTGGCTGGCCTGGAAGAAGGCGTTCAGGTTCTCGCAGCGGCCCGCCAGAAGCGGAACCAGCAGGGCCGGGCTGCGGTGGAAGTTGTCGCGCAGGTGCTGGACCGAGGTGGCGATACGCTCCGCACCGGGCACGGCGGCGCCCGTGTAGTTCTCGCCCGTTGCGCCTCCCAGGGTCGCGATGAAGTCGTCGAGCCCGCCGTTGTAGATCTCGGCGGTGGCAGCGACGAGCTTCGGATCGTCGACCACCACCCAGCGCCAGGCGTTCATATTCGAGCCGTTCGGCGCCTGGAAGGCGACCTCCAGACACTCGCGGATCAGCTGGCGCGGCACGGGCCGGTCGAAATCCAGCCGCTTGCGCACGCTGCGCGTGGTCGTGAGCAGTTCGTCGGGCTTGAGATCGAGCATCGAGATCCTCCAGTCAAAGGCTGAGCTCCGATGCTAAACCACCTGGAGCCGCGATCGGCCATTTCTCGAGTCGGAAAGACAATCAAAAGGATGGGACAAGCCATGAGAGATCTGGAGGGAAAGACAGCCGTCGTCACGGGCAGTGCGAGCGGCATGGGGCGCGCCTTCGCCGAGTGCTTCGGGCGTGAGGGCATGAACGTCGTCATGGCCGACATCGAGGAGAAGGCGCTGCGCGTCGCCGCTGCCCAGGTGGAGTCGCTGGGCGCGAGCGTACTCCCGGTCGTTACGGACGTGAGCGACGAGGCCTCGATGGATCACCTGGGCGACGCCACTCGAGAGGCCTTCGGCAGCGCACACGTGATCTGCCTCAACGCCGGCGTCTCGGCGCCCGTCGGGCCGATGGAGGCGCTCACCAGCAACGACTGGAAGTGGACCCTCAACGTAAACCTCTGGGGCGTGATCCACGGAATTCGCGTATTCCTGCCGCAGCTCCAGGCGCAGGACGAAGGGCACATCGTCGTCACCGCGTCGGTGGCCGGCCTGACATCGTATCCCTGGCTCGGCGCCTACAACGCCAGCAAACACGCAGCGACCGCAATCGCCGAGACCCTCTACGCGGAGCTCGTCGAGACGGGATCGAAGGTGCGCGTCAGCTGTCTTTCCCCGGGCGCCGTCGCGACGGCCATCGGTGACGCCGAACGCAACCGTCCCAAGGAGTTGCGCAACGAGACGAGCCAGGCACCGGCGCCGGGCGACCTCTCCGAGTTCGCGAGCACCTTCGAGGGCTTCGCCAAGGCGCCGGCCGACGTCGCCGAGCTGGTACTCGCCGCCGTCGTCGAAGAGCGCTTCTGGATCGAAACCGACGAGCTCTACCGCGAACCCATCCGTGCACGCCACCGATCCATCGAGAACCAGACGGAGCCGCCGGCGAGAGGCCTGATCCTCGCCCCCTATCTCGAGCGCTGATTCCGCCGCACGCGGGCGAGGCTACGATCTGGCCGACACCCGAGACCGAAGAAGGAGAGAAGATGTCGAGCGACGGATTCCGCTACGAAGGCAGGCGCGTCCTGGTGGTCGGCGGCGCCACGGGCATGGGCGCCGCTGCTGCGAAGACCGCCTCAGAGCTCGGAGCCGACACCATCGTGATGGACATCGCCCCGATAGACTTCCCGGCAACGCAGACCGTGCGGGTCGATCTGCGCGACGAGAACGACATCGACACTGCGCTCGGGCAGATCGCAGCCCCGATCGACGCGATCTTCTCGTGCGCCGGCGTCGCAGATGGCACCTCGGGCCTGATGCTGATCAACTTCATTTCGCAGCGCCACGTGATCGATCGCCTCCTCGAGCAGGGCAAGCTCGGCGGCGGCGCCGCCGCCGCGGTCGCCATGATCTCGTCCGGCGCCGGCATGGGCTGGCAGAACAACCTGCCGCAGGCGCTGGAATTTCTCGCCTGCTCCGATTGGGAATCGGCGTCGAAGTGGATCGAGTCGCATCCCGGCACGGACAACTACGTCTTCAGCAAGCAAGTCATGAACGCGTACGTCGCGCACGAGTCCTTCGCGCTGGCTCGCAAGGGCGTCCGCCTGAACGCCGTGCTCCCGGGCCCGACCGACACGCCGCTCGCGCGCGCCAACGCGGACGTCTGGCTCCCCTTTGGCGAGCCCTTCCGCAAGGAGCTCGGAGTGGGCCCGCTCGCTCCGGAGCACGTCGGCGACACGCTCGCCTTCCTGTGCAGCGATGCGGCGAGCGGCATCAACGGCGTCACGCTGACGATCGACTACGGCCACACGAGCGCGTCGATGACCGGTGCCTACGACGATCCCCTCGTCAGGGGCCTGCTCGGGATCGGTTGAGCCGAGCTCGCGCGCAGGGCTCGGCGACAAAGCGCGGAGAAGCGGCGGAGCGAGTCAAGCGGCGGGAAGAGCTGCGCCCGATCAGTCGACGTCCATTCGGTACAACGAGACGGCATTGTCGTGGACGATCTTGCGCCGGACCGAATCGGGCACCCCGGCGAAGTTCTTGTCGATCCAGGCGCGTGACTCGGGGAACGTCGAGTCCGAGTGTGGAAAGTCCGACGCCCACATGTAGTTGTCTGCCCCGAAGATCTCGTGAGCCGCGGGGCCGGTCCGATCGTCCTGGAACGTCGCAAAGATCTGCCGTCGCACGTACTCGCTGGGCCGCCGCGGAACTTCGTCTCCCCATGTCTCGCCGTACTTGTCGAAGACGTGATCCATGCGGTAGTTGAAATGCGGAAACCAGCCGGCGTCGTTCTCGGCCGAGACGATCTTGAGCTCGGGGAAGCGCTCGAGGACGCCGCCCAGCACCAGGTGCACCAGCGACTCCTGGATCTCGTGGATCACCGTCATGTACCAGATGCCGGCCTGTGCTTTGGCGCGCTGCCCGATCAACTTGCCCACCGAGCCGCTCCGGCTGCCGCGGCTCGCGATGATGTGCAGCGAGACCGGAAGGCCCGCCTCCGAGGCGGCCTGCCAGAAGGGGTCGTAGGCGCGGCTGCTGTAGGGACGGTCCTCGGGAGGCGCGCCCCAGATCATGGCACCCCGCATCCCCAGCTTCGCGATCTTCTCGACATCGCCCGCCGCCTTGTCGATGTCCTCGAGGGAGACCAGGCCGATGCCGTAGAGGCGCTTCGGATCGTGACGGCAGAACTCCGCGACCCAGCCGTTGTACACATCGAAGCAGGCACGCTGCAGCTCGCCGTCGCTCATCGCAAACAGCGTCATGCCGAGGCCCGGATACAGCACCTCCGCATCGATGCCGTCGAGATCCTGGTCTTTCAAGCGCTCGACGGGGTCCCAGCCACTGGGCCGAGCGGCCTCGTAACCCTTCTCCATGAGGTCGCGAAGCTCCTTGCCCGAACGACCCGCCGCGTAGCCCCCGGCGATGGGAAAGGGCGGAACCCCCTCGGCGAGGAAGAGGTAGCGGCTGCTCCCCTCCGGCTGCGGGTTCTCGATGACTTTCGGAGCGCGATCGCGGAAGGGCACAGCGAGGCGCTCTTCCCAGAGATCGATGGGCTCCGCCATGTGAGAATCCGCCGACACGACGCCGTGGCGACCCATACCCTGCCCTCCTCGAGATCCTTGAGGCCCCACAGTGTAACCCGCTCAGCTGGAGCACTGAAGCACGGATTCAGGTCACGGACGGCGCCTGGATCCAACAGCGCCAACCATTGTACGCTCGGCCGAAGCCAGAGCCGATGGCAAGCGCCACCGGCCTGGGATCCGAGATCGAGACCAGCTGGAGGAAATGTGAAGCAGATCGAAGGACGAGTGGCCGTCGTCACGGGCGCCGCCAGCGGCATCGGACGCGGAATCGCAGAGGCATTCGCGGCGGCGGGAATGAAGGTGGTGCTCTCGGACATCCGCACCGAGGCCCTCGAGGCGGCGACCAAAGCCGTGCGCGAACTCGGCGGCGACGTTCGAGCCATAGCCGCCGACGTCTCGCGAGCCGAGGACGTGCAGAGCCTGGCGGACCGAACCCTGGAGGAGTTCGGCGCCGTCCACGTGCTGTGCAGCAACGCCGGCGTTTCCAGCGGCCGCTCGTTGCTGTGGGAGAGCAGCCTCGAGGAGTGGGACTGGCTGCTAGGCGTCAACGTCATGAGCGTGGTGCACGGCATTCGCAGCTTCGTGCCCATCATGTTGGCCCAGGGCGATGAAGGGCACGTGGTCAACACCGCTTCCATGGGCGGGCTCATCACCGGGAGCGGTGTCGTGCCGATCTACATGACGGCGAAGCACGGCGTGGTGGCACTCACCGAGGCGCTCCAGGACCAGCTCTCCACCCAGGGCGACAAGGTGAAGTGTTCGGTGTTGTGTCCGGGATACGTCGCATCCCAGGTCCGCGACAACTTCGAGATCCTCCGGCCACCCGGTGTCGCCTCACTCGCGGATGCACTCGAAGGCAAGGAAGACATCGAAGCCGGGAAGCAGGCCATCGCCCAGGGCATGCCTCCGCGCGAGGCCGGCGAGATCGTGCTGCAGGCCATCCGCGACGAGCGCTTCTACGTTCTCACCCACCCTGAGTGGACCTCGATGGTGGAGGTTCGCATGCGCGGGATCCTCGACGGCACGGATCCGGCTCGACCCGGGGACCCGCCCTCCTCCGATCCATCCAGCTAGATCGCGGGGATCGCGCTGGCGGCTGGCTTCCTCTCAGGCCTGCGCCCCCAGCACCTTCTCGAGGTAGTCGGCCAGCATGGCTTCCAGACGCTCCGGCGGATAGCGCTCGGGCTCGAGCACGGCGTGGAGGCCCAGGCCGTCGGTGAAGACATCCAGGGCATCGGCGGCCTGCTCGAGGTCGACGCCCGGCGCGATCTTGCCCGACGCCTGTCTCTGGCGCAGATCGGCGAGCAACCACCCGCGGTAGCCCTCGTCGATCTCGCGGTAGGCCTGGGCGAGCTTTGGGTTGCCGATGGCTGCGCCCAGGTAGGCAATCAGGACCCGCCAGTAGAGCGACTTCTCCGGAGTCGTGGGCAGGGCGGCCAATAGGTAGCCGAGCATCGATGCGTTCTCGGAGCGCTCCAAGGTCCTGCCGGCGCCTCGCAGGCTGCGCTCGGCCGCAGTGCGAAGCGCGGTGAGCAGGAGATCTTCCTTGTTCTTGAAGTAACGCGGCAGCATTCCGATGGTGCAGTCGAGCTCGCGGGCGATCGCGCGAACGCTGGCGCCCTCCATCCCGCCGCGCGCGATCACATCGCAGGCCGCCTGCGCGACGAGCTTGCGCTGAAG
>JAFDDG010000049.1 GCA_019310965.1 Deltaproteobacteria bacterium | reverse complement strand
TCATTGCTGGTGATCAAGCCAGCCTCACCCTCGCCCGCTACCCCAGGTCCCCGGTAGCCCGGGATGAATCGGGTGATGGACCCAGTGCGGCCGATTCCGTGAAGCTCTGTGGCACGACTTTCTCTGCGCCCGTTCGGGCGCTCGTGAGGACGCCGGCCGTGGCTCGCCGGAGCACCCGCCGGCCAGCGCGGCCCGTGCGCCAGCTCGTGTTGGCATTCGCCCTCCTGGCGGGGGGTGCACTCGCGCAAGAACCAACACCCAAAGTCTCCGAGGAAGAACCTGCGGAGATCCGCGCGATTCCGCTGCAAGCCGTGTCCGATCGTGCGGAGAGTCTGGCCGCGGCGCTGCAGACCATGCTGCCGAGCGAAGTCTCGCAGGAGCAGCGGCATGCGGTCGAGACCGAGCTCGATCGCCTGAAGGGAGACATTGCCTCGCGGGTCGAGAGCGCCGCATCCGTTCTCGCCGTCGCACCCAGCGTCGGTCGGCTCAAGGATCTCGAGCAGCAGCTCCTCGGCCTGCGGCGGCAGCTCGCGGTGCCGGACGACGAGCTAGAGCTCGATATCGCTGAGTTGAGCGACGCGCTCGCGGGCCTGAAGACGAGTGCGGAGATCTGGAAGAAGACGGCAGACGAGGCGCGCGGGACTGGCGCGTCGGAACCCACCCTGCGCCGCATTGCCTCGATGCGGCGCGAGATCGATCGGGTGAGCGAGCAGGTCGCGTCCCGGCGCAACCAGAGCCTCACGCGGCGCGACGAATTGGTGGACCCGGCGAAGTCCCTCGACCAGATCCTTGCCCAGGTACGCGAAGCGATCGCGTCCCGCATGGGAGGGTTGCTCTCCTTAGATCGTCCCCCGGTCTGGAGCCCCTCGTTGCCCGACGCGATCCGCGAGGAGCTGGGCGAGGGCTGGACCCAGCCGCTCGCCGAGCGCGCGGAGCGGTTGCAAGGGTATGTGAGCGAGCGGCAGCGGCTGCTCGTCTTCCAGCTGGCGCTCTTCGTGGCGCTCGCTCTGGGCCTGCGCTCGCTGGGGGCGCGCGCGAAGGAGCGCGCCGAAGAGAACTACGACCTGCGCGAGGCCGAACTGGTATTCGGGCTTCCAAACGCCATGGCACTGGTCATCGTGCTGGGCTTGACGCCTCAGCTCCACCCGCTGGCGCCGAACCTCTTTCAGCAGCTCGCGTTCACCTCGGCCGTGTTCCCGGCCTCTCTGATCGTCCGTCGTCTCTCGCCGCGGGCGATGATCCCTCTGGTGCTGGTTTTGCCGGCCTTCTTTCTGACCGACCGGCTTCGCGACATCATCGAGACGCTTCCGACGATCGAGCGCCTGGTGTTTCTCGCCGAGCTCATCGGGGCCATGGGCTTCGTGCTGTGGCTCAAGCGCCCGAGCCGCTTTGCGCGGCTCCCGGCGGAGATGCTGCGGGGGCCCTTCTTCCGGGTAGTAGGCACCGCGATGCGCGTCGCGATTGGCCTCTTCGGGCTCGCGTTTTTCGCGGAGGCGGTCGGGCTGGGCAACTTCTCGAAGCTGGTCGGCAACGGCTCGTTGCAGGCCGCATACACGGCGCTCTTCTTCTACGCGCTGCTCAAGGTGCTCCAGAGCCTGGTGGCGTATGCACTCGTGCTCCGCCCGCTGCGACTTCTGCGTCTCGTTTCCCGGAACCGCTGGTTGGTGCGCCGGCGCCTCGACCGCGGCATCCAGCTGCTGACGGTGCTCGCCTGGGTGTATCTGGCGCTCTCGGGCTTCGAGATCGCAGCCCCCGCGCAGTCGGTCTTGACGGCGCTGCTGGGCGCTTCGCTCAGCGTCGGCGCGCTCTCGATCTCGCTGGGCGACGTGTCCGTCTTCGCCCTCACGGTCTGGCTCTCCTTCGCGCTTGCCCGCTTCGTGAACTTCGTCCTTCACGAGGACGTGTTCTCGAGAATGCAGCTCCCACGCGGCGTGCCGTACGCCGTGTCGAGCCTGCTGAGGTACGTGCTGATCCTCCTCGGCTTTCTGGTCGCCCTGGCCGCAGCGGGCATCGAGTTCTCGAACCTCACCATCATCGCCGGCGGCCTCGGCGTGGGCATCGGCTTCGGCCTGCAGAACGTGGTCAACAACTTCGTCTCGGGCCTGATCCTGCTCTTCGAGCGTCCGCTCCACGTGGGAGACACCGTGCAGATCGAGAGCCAGAATCTGTGGGGTGAGATCCGGCGCATCGGGATCCGGGCCAGCGTGATCCGCACCTGGGAGGGGGCAGAGGTGATCGTGCCCAACGGGCAGCTGATCTCGGACGCGGTTACGAACTGGACGCTCTCCGACCGACGGCGGCGCGTCGAGGTAGACGTGGGCGTCGAGTACGGCACCGACGCCCAGCGCGTCCTCGACCTGCTCGTCGAAGTGGCTCGCGAGCATTCCGGTGTACTGGCGGACCCGAAGCCAATGGCCCTCTTCCTGGGCTTCGGCGACAGCTCGCTCGACTTCCGACTCAGGGCCTGGATCGACGAGTTCGACCAGGGATTCGCCGTCCGCAGCGCGCTGGCCGTCGCGATCCAGCGCGCCCTTGCCGATGCGGATATCAGCGTTCCGTTCCCGCAACGCGATCTGCACCTGCGCACGGTGAGCCCGGACGCGGCGCCGGAGAGTGCTCTTGCCGGTGAAGCGTCGGCGCGCGGACCCCGTGGCACCGAGGGCTGATCCGGGGCGCGTTGCTCCTGACACAGACGATTCCCGTTGGGGACTCCCGATTCTCCGCTGTGGGAAGGGGGACTATCAACGCTTGACGTCGTGACGGGGCAAGCACCAGAATCGAGGCCAGCGGATTCGTCCCCAACGGGAGCGACAGCTCCCCCGAGGCGGAGCGATCCACGTCGGAGCCCATCTGACGGCCACACGAGCTTGCCCATCATCGGGGAGGAGCCAGGCATGAGTACGCCGAAGATCCAGGACTGGGTGATCGACACCGATACGCACATCACCGAGCCCGGTGATCTCTGGACGAGCCGACTCCCGGCTCGCTTCAAGGATCGCGCTCCCCACATCGTTCGCGACCCGGAGAGCGGAATCGAGACCTGGCGCCTCGGCGAGGGCGCGGCGTTGCTGCCCGTCGGCTACACCGCGACGGCCGGCTGGCACGAGCCGTTCCCCGCGGCGCCGAGAAACATGGACGAGGTGCCGAAGGCCACCTACGACCCGAATGCGCGTCTCGAGTACATGAACCAGGTGGGGATCTGGGCCATGGTCCTCTACCCGAATGTGGGCGGTTTCGGCAGCCAGGCGTTCCTCAACCTGAAGGACCCCGAGCTGATGCTCGAATGCGTCCGTGCCTACAACGATTTTCTCATCGATTGGATCTCGCCGGATCCGCGCCGCCTGATCCCGATCATGGCCACGCCCTTCTGGGATGTCGATGCCTCGGTCAAAGAGATCGAGCGCTGTGCAAAGCTCGGCCACAAGGGCGTCATCTTCACCGGCGCGCCGGAGAGTCATGGCCAGCCCCTCCTGGCCGACCATCACTGGGATCCGCTCTGGGCCGCGGCGCAGGCCTGCGAGCTGCCCGTGAGCTTTCACATCGGAACCGGGGGCTTCGACGATGGCTACACGCCGGAGCGCATCGCGACGGGCGCCGGCAGGACCACGGCCGTCACCGCGATCTCGCTGTTTCTGGACAACGGCAAGCAGCTGGCGGATCTGCTCTTCTCGGGCATCTTGCCGCGCTTTCCGGAGCTCAAGTTCCTCTCCGTGGAAGCCGGGATTGGCTTCATTCCGTTCATCCTCGAAGCCTGTGACCACACCTTTGATTACGGGGAAGTGCGCCGGGATCATCCGGAGTTCGAGCTGAAGCCGAGCGAGTACTTCGCCCGCCAGGTGTACGGCTGTTACATCTTCGAGGAGTATTCGGCGCGCGCGCTGGCGAATTCGATCTGGGTGGACAACATCGTCTTTGAGACCGATTACCCGCACCCGGTGTGTCTCTACGGCAACGTGCGGGAGAAGATCGACGCGGCGCTCGGGGGGGTGAAGCCCGAAGCACGGCGCAAGGTGCTCTTCGAGAACGCGGCCAAGCTCTACAAGGTGGAGCCGCCCGACGTCGCGCCGCCTGTTCCGGTTGGCTGACGGTTCGGCCTCCTCACACGGAGGCTGCACGACGACTTCGATGAAGACGCTGCCGTGCCCCGGCGCTTCAAGCGGCGCTGGCCTCCGGTTTGCGCAGAACGACGAGCGGTAGCTCGCGCGGCGCGCAGCCGTCCTGGTAGGCCTGGGTGGTCGGGCTCTTGGTGCACAGGAGTGCGAAGAGGCGTTCCCGCTCTTCGCCGCTGGCGACGTGGGCCTTCACCTGGCGAGAGCGTCCGCGGACGCGGATGCGTGCGTCGGGGTTCTTGCGCACGTTCCAGACCCAGTGTGGGTCGGTGGGTCCACCGCCGTTGCTGCCGCGTACGACGAGATCCTCGCCTACGCTGAAGTAGGGAAGCGCACAGGTGCGTTTCAGGCCGCTGCGCGCACCGGTCGTGTTCAGCAGAAGCGTGGGCAAGTAGGGCTCGCCGAGAGCCAGAGCGTATTGCTTGGTCATCAGCGAGTAGCCGGTCAGCCACAGCACGGCCATATCGATGGCGAGGCCCCACCTGCCGCGCAGCAGGATCATGTGCCGGTTGCCACCGGAGGAAAAGGCTTCCTTCTCCGCGGAGCTGCTGGGCCGGGTTTCGCCGCTCTCGCCGGACGCCTGTTGGGGATTTCTCATTCTCGTTCACCGATCCCTGTTCTGTGGTCGCGACGTCAGGGTAGACAGAAAATCGAGGAACTGTCTATGTTGGTGTCTGGTCTGGCGGTCGAGTTCGGAGCGGCCGCTCATTCGATCACCCACAGAGCAGAAGCGACTGGAGGGCACGAATGGGAGCCCTGGAAGGAAAGGTTGCGATCGTGACGGGTGCGGGGCGTGGCCTCGGCCGTGGCATCTCGCTCGCGTTGGCGAAGGAAGGCGCATCGATCGGCATAGCGGAGATCGATGCTGCCACCGGTCAGAGCACGGCGGCCGAGATCGCGGCGCTGGGCGTGGGGTCGCTCGCGGTCGAGTGCGACGTGCGGGATCGGTCCAAAGTCGAGTCAACCGTCGAGGCGGTCGCGAGCCAATTCGGCGGCGTCGACATCCTGGTGAACAACGCGACCGGCGCTCGCCAGGAGGATGCCTTTCGGTCCATGCTCGAGCACACGCCGGAGCAGTTCGAGCGCCAACTGCAAGTCGACGTCCTGGGTAGCTTTCACTTCATGCGTGCGTGCCACCCGCATTTGCGCGCCAGCGGCGCCGGCCGCGTGATCAATCTCTCCTCGTCCGCCGGCACGGAGCGCGGTGCGGGCTTTGCCGCCTACTCCGCTGCCAAGGAGGCGTTGCGCGCGCTCACCGGCGTCACTGCGCGGGAGTGGGGCCGCGACGCGATCACCGTCAACAGCCTGTGCCCGGTTGCGGTCACCGACGCGATGGAAGAATGGTTCCGCCGCAACCCCGAGATTGCGGAGAAGCAGCTGGAGAGCGTCTCGCTCGGCCGGCACGGCGATCCCGAGCGGGACATCGGCCGCGTGGTGGTCTTCCTGTGCGGACCCGACGCGGGCTTCATCACCGGCCAGACGTTGTGGGTCGACGGGGGCAGCGTGATCCACGCGTGAAGTTCGGGGTCCGCTGAGCCTGCTCTCGGCCTGTCTCGGTCTGGGGGCGCCTGCCGGGCTTGAGATCGGAGCGGGTTTCGTTCACCTTCCCCCGCATGGCGGGGCCGCTGTCGGGCTTTCGAGTGATCGATGTGAGCGAGCTGGTTTCCGGCCCGCTGGCCAGCATGATCCTGGCCGACCAGGGCGCCGATGTGATCAAGGTCGAGCCGCCGGGGCACGGCGAGGAGAGCCGCCAGATCGCGAACTACCGCGCCGGGATGGCTGCTCTCTACGCGAACTGCAATCACGGCAAGCGCTCGATTGGCCTGAATTTGAAGGCCGCCGAGGGCCTCGAGATCCTCTACGAGCTGGTGCGCAGCGCCGACGTCTTCGTGCAGAACTGGCGCCCGGGTGCGGCGGAGCGGTTGGGCGTGGGCGAGGCGGAGCTGCGACAGGTCAAGCCGGATCTCGTCTATGCATCGATCACCGGCTATGGCGACGACGGTCCCTACGCGCAGCGCCGCGGCTACGATCCGATCTTCCAGGCGTTGACCGGCTACGTGAGCGCACAGACGAATCCCGCGGTTCCGATCCCGGATCTCGTGCGCAACGCGGTCGTCGACAAGGCCACGTCCCACCAGTTGGCCCAGGGCATCACGGCGGCGCTGCTGGCCCGGGAGCGGGGCGCGGGCGGGCAGCACGTGCGGGTGGCGATGCTCGACGCGGGCCTGTCCTTCTTCTGGCCCGACGGCATGCTGCGCCACACCTTGGTGGGCGACGGCGTCGAAAACGTCGTGGTGCCCGGCGAGCGCTACCAGCTGATGGAGACGGCCGACGGCCATCTGGTCGTGTGGATGAATACCTCCGAGCAGATGCGCGACGGTCTCCGAGCGGTGGGACGCGCAGATCTGGCGGACCATGCGAGCCAGCGCGGGCGCGTCGCGCTCGAGGAGGCGAACCAGCAGGCGAGGGCCGAGGCGATGAATGCGGGCATGGCGGCCCTGACGACCAGCGAGGCCTACGAGCGGCTGGTGGCGCACCAGATACCGGCGGCGCCAGTGCTCAGCCACACCGAAGTGCTGCAGGACCCGCAGATCGTGCACAATGGCGATGTCCTGGAGAGCGAGCACCCGGTGTACGGAACCTTCCGTCGGGCACGGCCGCCGGTGTGCTTCTCGGTGACCCGGCCCGAGCCCACGCACGCGCCGGCGCTCTACGGCGAGCACACCGACGAGATCCTCGCCGAGCTGGGCCACGAGCCGGCCGATCGGGATGCCCTGCGCAAGAAGGGCGTGATCCCAGTGCCTCGATCGTGAAAGCCACGGGCCCGAGGCCAGCGGCCGACGTTGGCTGCCGGTCGATCGAGGGGTCCGTGGGGCGGCCTCTAGATCCCCGCTACCTCTCGTAGGGCGGCGCGGGCTTCGAGGTCCTCGATCGCGCACTCTGCGCGTTCGAGGAAGGCAGTCGCGAGGCGCGCGGCTTCGGGGGTCTGGTCCTCGGGGAATAGCACGAGGGGGCAGGCCGCCGGCACGGCATACGCGGCGTGCACGCGGTGCAGCAGCCACGCGTCGTCGAATGCGATCGGTTGTCCGCCCACTTCGAGCCGCGCCTCCAGGTAGCGCTCGATCAGCTCGCGCTCGTGCTTGCGTCGGTTCGCTGGCGAGAGCGCCAGGTTGATGAAATAGCCGACGTCTCGCAGCGGCGTTCCGAGCTGGATGAGTCCCCAGTCGAGAAAGCCGGGGCGCTCGCCGTCCTCGAAGAGGTTGCCGATATGACTGTCGCCCTGCAGCACGGTGACGCTGCCGCGGTCCCAGAGCTCTTCGAGGGCGGATTGGCGTTCGATGTAGAGCTTCGCCAGCTCGGCAAAGGGGTCTGTCAGGCGGTCGCGATGGTGATCGAGCCCGAACTGGAGCATGTTCGCGCCGAAATCGCTGCCGCCGGGCATCCGTCTGACCCACCCCGCCTCTCGCTCGCGACGCGTCACGTCTTCGTAACGAACGTGCAGCGCGGCGTAGTCGTTCATCCCCTGCGTTGCCTGCTCGAAGCTCAGCCCCACGGGCACATCCGGAAAAGTGCAGCCCGTGCTCTCGAGGTCTTCGATGAGAAGCACGAACGCGCCGGAAGCCTCGTCGAAGCGCGCCACATAGGGACGCGGCACGCGCATCGGTACCAAGTCGGCGAGGTTTCGGTAGAAGAGGGCTTCGCGGCGCCCCATGCCGGTTTGATTGATGGCCTCGCGGCGCACCGGATCCAGCGGAGGAAGCTTCAGGAAGAAGGTTTCGGGCAGCCCGCAGGGCTCGTTGTAGACGACACGCAGACGCGCGTTGGAATTGGTTCCGTGGTGGATCTCGAGCACCTCGACCGAAGCCACGCTCGCCGCCGGGAAGCGCTCGCCGAGCGCCTCGCTGAGCCATGCGGGCGTGATGCCGGTGGGGTCCTCGGGCAGCGCAGGTTTCGCGGTCATGCGGTGCTCCTAAGGTGTGTACCAGATCGGTGAGGTGTAGGCGCGGTCCTGGGTCGTCAGCGGCACCTCGTCGCTCATCTCGATTTCGAAGTAGCGCCGGTCATAGGCGGTCCAGCGGGGCTTCGGTATTTCGATCACGCGCGCGTAATAGAAGGCGCGCTGCTCGGGATCGAAGTCGGGGTCCTGCCAATGGACGCTCAGCGCCGCCGCTCCAATCGTGTTCGTCCAGCTCGTGTTCCCGATGTCGACGGTCGACCCCACCGCCTGCTTCGCGCGCCCGCCACGACCGATCTTACGGCCGTCGGAGACGGCCACGTCGTAGATCCTCTCGCGTGTCTCGCCATCGGAGTTCACCCAGCCCTTCACGATCTGGATCCGATCGAGGTTTGCTCCGACGGGGTCGCGCAGCGCGGCGACGAGGAAGGCCGGCGCCCTGTCTTCTCCGCCCATGTCGCCGGCCGTGAGATCCCCACCCATCGGCACGCCCTTCTCGTACCCCACCCGCGGGAGATCCGGGTGCGAAGCATCCGCCGCTCTGAAGTCGAAGCCGCCGAAGAAGCGCACGGTCATCCGCGGGCCCGTCGTGGCAAAGGTCTCGCGGCGCCGCATCGCGTCGAAGAGTGCCTGCCGTGTGTTCTCCCGCGCCCAGATGCCGGCATATCCCGACGCCGTCATCTCCCATTCGTAGTACTGGGCGCCCCCCCCGGATTCGACCAGCTCTTTCGGAAAGAGCCCGTTGCTCCAGCGCGTCGCCGACGGCTCGCTGGCGGACGTCTTGCCCCAGTAGTTGTCCTCGTCCGCCGCAGCCATCCCCGTGTGCGCGTCGGTGCTCCCGATCAGGCCGAACTTGAATGGATTGACACCCACGTCGCGCTCGACTCGCAGACCATTCTCGAGGGCGGGGCGGACGTACTCGGCCTCGAGCCAGCTCGGGTCGTAATCGGCGCTACTCGTGCTCGAACGGTCCCAGGTCTCGTAGTCTGCGAACTCGTCGTTGGGCGAGAGCAGCGGGTGCGCCTCGCTGTCACCCTTGTACTGGCTCGCCTCGACGAGGGGCTCCCAGCGCGCGCGCGCGGCGGCGTAGTCCGCGTCGATGGCGCGCCCGGAGGAGTCGCGAAGCGCGAACATCAAGCCGCCGCTCAGGTTCGAGTTGTGCGGAATCGCGAGCGCACTGCCTCCGGTCCGCTCCTCGTAGGCCGCCATGAATCGCCAGAGCGACTCCGGCGTCGGGTCGAGCAATGCGCTGTGGGGCACGATCTGGCTCGTGAGTGCCGCGCCATCGGCGAAGATCACATTGCGATGGAGATTCTTGGCGCCGGGCGTCGAGGTCCACTCGTAGCCGATGAACGCCGTGAATCGGCCGGGCTCGTTCCAGCGCTCCGCATTCTGGACGACCCGGCTCCAGACCGTACGTTCGAGCTCGGGGCTGTCGATGAGATCGACGTTCTGGAGCAAAGACATGCCGAACTCGGTGATCAGCTGCATGTTGCGGCCGGTCTTGCGAAAATCCGCCCAGCGGCGCCCCACTTCGGTCTTCAGCAGCGCGGGATCCTCGCTGTCGAGCATCTCCATTACGCCGAGATACTCGGCGTGGTCGCTCAGGAGCATGAAGTCGAGCGGGCGGCGCAAACGGACGCGCATGCCATTGTGCGCGGTGATCTCTTCGCCGCGCGCGAAGCGGTAGGCAGCCTCCGGATCGATCTGGCGGTTGCCCGTGTTCGCGGCGTCGGCGGACCAGCTCGAATGAACGTGGGTATCCCCGAAGTACACGTTGCGCGGATAGTCCTCGCCCGCGTAGGGCGAGTAGCTCTCAGAGTCGGCGAAGGCGCTGATCGATGTGCACGGAAGGAGCAGGAGGAGAAGCCCGGTGCGAAGAGCGAGGCGCAAGCGAAGCATGGGCCTTCCTTTCGGAGCATCCGATCTCCGATCGGGCCCGCGTTGAGATCTCGGTCCGATGATACCCTCTGGTCGTCGATCGGCGTGCAAAATCGGCGCGTCGACCGTCGCCGGGAGGGCGCTGCCGTTATTCGAGCAGGAGTCGGACGTTCACGGGGATCGCGCTCATCCGCGGAATGCCCGAGATGCGGTCGTAGCCGTCCTCGACACTGACCAGGACGGAGGTGTTGCTGCCCTCCTGGCGAAAATCGCTCTTCTCGCCGGGCGCGCCCCCGAAGGCGTGGGCCATGGACACCAGGCCCCGACGCAGTGTCGCATCCGGCTCGACCACCGCCGGGATCGAGCCGTGAGCCGAACGGATCTCGACGGCATCTCCCGCTTCGAGTGCCAGCTCGCGCAGATCGTCCGGCTGCATGAAGGCGGGATTGAAGTTCCCGTTTCTGCGAGCCAGCTGCTCGATGTCGCGCAGGGATGAGTTGTAGACATTCTGCTGGCGCCGGCACACCAGCTGAAACGGATACTCTCGATTTTCGGCCAGTGCGATCGGAGCTTCTTCGAAGACCTCGGCGAGCTCCGCCAGCATGGCGGCGTTCCCGACGCAGAGCCGTTCCGCGGCAGCTACCTCGCGGGGGAGCGCCCGGATGGATTCGGGGAAGAGCGCACCGTTGGGATGCCGCTTGACCTCCTCGAGGGAGATCCGAGATCCATGGACCAGCAGCTCGAACAGCTGCTCCGTGGTCGGCTTGACCTTCATGTCGACGGCCTGAGGCTCCGCACCCTCCCGATCCGTCGCGGTCAGCGATGGCATACGGGCGGTGAAGAGCGGCACACCCATGCGCTGCGCGAGACCGTAGAAGAACTCCCACTCCTCGATGAGGTCCGAGCCCGCCGGTGGGTCCACGAGAGCCGGTGCATACATGCCGAAGGGCTCTGCCATGCCCCAGAGCACCGAAAAGGACTCGAGCGACTCGAGGGCATAGGAGAAGCCCGGAACTTCGAAGGAGACCTTGGGCGCAATGACGTAGTCGGCCATCTTCGCCGTGGCCGACATCTTGATGTCGACCTGAACGCAGAGTTCGAGACTCTCGAGCGCCGCTGCGGCGCGCTTCTGGTCCGGCCAGGCCGCCGCCGGATTGCCTCCCATCGAGAACAGTGCGCGCACCCGCTCCGGACCCGGGTGCAGGATCTGGTCT
Organism: Deltaproteobacteria bacterium; assembly: GCA_019310965.1. Classification (GTDB taxonomy): domain Bacteria; phylum Myxococcota_A; class UBA9160; order UBA9160; family SMWR01. The sequence continues at coordinate 20,261 of JAFDDG010000049.1, read as the reverse complement.
GCCAGTGCCGCGGTGGGCAGGCCGCAGGCCGACTCTTCCAAGCCGCGAGCACTCAGCTTGACCCCCAGCTTCTCGTAGGGACGCGGCCCCACGGCCTGTGCCCTGGGGATGGCGCGGGGCTGGAGGACGCCGGGGTTCGCGACGGATTCGCCCTCCCGCACGAAGCGCCCGCAGATGGTGTTGAGGCAGAGCAGCAGGTACTCGACTAGCGTGCTGTGTCCCGACATGTTGGCGCCGGTGCCCCCAACGGCCAGTCCGCGCCGGGCGGCTGCAAAAACCCGCGCCGCCTCTGCGATCTGCGGCTCCGGGACATCGGCTCGAGCCGCCGCGAAGGCCGTTGTGAACGGCTCCACCTCGCGGCGGAGCCGCTCGAGCCCTTCGACGTACTCGTCCACGAAGGCCCGGTCGTACAGCCCCTCTTCGATGATGACGTGCAACATCGCGGCCAGCAGGCTCGCATCTTCTCCGGGCCGAGCCTGCAGGTGGATGTGTGCGCGCGCAGCGGTCTCGCAGCGGCGCGGATCGATGACGATGAGCTGCATGCCGGCATCGAGCTGCTGCTTGAGGCGGCGAGCTGGATTCGGGCTCGGTATGCCGCCGACGTGGGTGACGATCGGGTTGCCGCCACACGTCATCCACACATCGGATTCGTCGAAGGCGTGGGGACCCGCCCGCCATCGGCCTAGCATCGCGTTGGCGATGTCCTTTCCGGGCTGATCGATCGTTCCGCTGGAAAAGATCATCTGCGAGCCGAGCATCGTCACCCAGCCCCCGCCGAGAATGTTTGCTCCGGGATACGGTGCCGAATAGGTGCCGAAGTAGGCAGCGAGCGAGTTCGCGCCGTGCTCGTCGATGATGGCGGAAAGGCGTCCTGCGATCTCGTCCATCGCCTGATCGATCGCAATGGGGCGGTAGCTTCCGTCGGGCTGGCGCTTCATCGAATGCAGCAGGCGATCGGGGTTTCGGATGTGCTCAGGAGCCGCCTGCCCGCGGCTGCAGCAGTAGCCGTGGTAGGCAGGGCTCTCGCGGTTTCCGCGCACGCGCAGCACGACGCCGTCCTCGATGTCGACGACGACCGGACAGGCCGCATGGCAGAGCCGGCACAGCGACGGATGTTGCGTCGTGCTTCCCATTGGGCTGCCTCCTGGTGTTCCCGCCCCATTCTAGACCCATCGCTGTGATGCCGCCGCGAAGTGCGCCTGGCGGAGGGGCAGAGGTCTTGGCTGACCCGGACGAACCCCGGGGTCGTCGCGGTCGAGCAGGCGAAGGGACCGAGCCCCTCCCGTCCCACGATCGCCTAAGGTCGATGCAGATTGCGGCCCGTCAGCAGGGGTAGATCGAGCGCCGAGAGCAAGCCCGGTGGGGCCGCGCAGACCGCAGGAATCGCGTTGACCAGGCGCGTGCCCGTCACCAGGATGCCGCCGCTGTGGTGGTCGCCGTCGGGCCCCTTGCAGGTCATGTAGCAGCTCATGCTGGGGTCGCCGTCGACGCTGACGTAGTAGCCTTGACCGAACTCCCCCTGTGGCCACCCCGGAGCCGACTCCGGGCGCAGCCGGGTCACGTGCTCCAGCACGATGACCGGCTCGCCGCCGACGATTCCCTGCACCTCGAAGCGGTAGGCCTCGCAGGTACCCGTCTCGATCGCGCCCAGTCGCGGCACCTCGAACCGCTCGGTGGCGGGCCAGCGCTCTACCACCTCGCGCACTTCGTCCAGCTCGACCCCCAGCCCTCGCGCCATCAGGGTTACGGGACCGCCCCAGACATAGCTGAGCCGGCCCGGGGTGAAGAGGATCGGCTGGTAGTCCATCGGCCGACCGAAACCGAGGATGTCCCCCATGATCTTCTCGGCCTCGTTCGGGATGTAGGTCGAGTAGTCGAGAATCTCCCTCACTCGGATCGAGCGCCAGTATTGGCTGACGCCGGAAATCGTCAGCGGCAGGGTGTCGCTCATGAAGCCGGGCTCCACTCCGGAGGTGAAGTAGGAGACTCCGCCCTTCCTTGCGGCCGCATCGAGCTGCTCGGTGAGCGCTCGGTCGGGGTGCGCCTCTGGATCGACCATGCCGACGATCGAGCTGGAGACGACGTTCATGCCCGACTCCATGAAGCGGCCGTGGACGGCGGCCATCCACTCCTCGCGCCCGTCGCCGCCGGCGGCGGAGCACAGGCAATCCGCGTCCAGGGCGAGCAGAGCATCGATGTCGCTGGTGGCGAGGATGCCGGTCTTCTCGGTGCCGGCGATCGCACCCGCGTCGAGCCCGACCTTCTCGTCGCTGTGAACCCAGCAGCCGACGAGCTCCATGTCGGGGTGCTCGATGATCGCCCGCAGGGAGAAGTGCCCGACGAAGCCCGTGCCGAACTGGATGACGCGATATTTCTTCCCCATTCATCTCCACCTCGATGAAAAAGGGCGCAGGCCTCGATGCCGATGCCCTGTCCGGTGATCGATCGCGCCAGCTCGGAGGCGAGCTGGAGCCCGGTTCCCGCCATCCTGCTGGTGTCGGAGATGTAGCTCATCGCTGCTTCCGAGACGCTTCCGGCCGTTGCCAGCCGGCGCCCTCGGAGCCCCGGGGCGAGAGAGTCGGTTGGCCGACAGCCGCCCCCGCTCCGCGCTGGTACGCTGTTGGATCCGAGGGCGCAGCAGCGCCGAAGGAGTCCCAGGATGGCCTATGTACACTACGAACGGCTGAGGAGTGTGGACGCCGCCATGCTCGCGGTCGAGGATGCGAATACCCACATGCACGTGGGTGCTGTCGCTCTCTTCGATGCGGCTCCGCTCACGTCGCCCGACGGTGCGCTCCAGATCGACCGGATCCGCGCTTCTATGGCAGCGGCCATGTTGCGGACCCCGCGCTTCCGGCAGAAGCTCGTTCCGATCCCGGTCTTCGAGCATCCGGTCTGGGTGGACGATCCTCGCTTCAACCTCGAGTACCACGTGCGCCACACCGCGTTGCCGCAGCCCGGCGGGGTCCGGCGGCTCAAGCGGCTCGTCGGCCGTCTCATGTCCCAGAAGCTCGACCCGACCAAGCCGCTCTGGGAGGTCTGGGTGGTCGAGGGCATCGAGGAGGGTCGTTTCGCGCTGGTCATCAAGGCGCACCACTGCATGATCGACGGCGTGGGCGGCATCAATGTGTTCGCGGCACTCATGAGCCCCGATCCCGAGGCCGTGCCGCCGCAGGAGACGGAGCGTTGGATTCCGCGCCCGGCGCCTTCTTCGAGCGCGCTGCTGTCAGATGAGATCCGCCGCCGTGCCTCGGTTCCGCTCTCGCTGGCGAAAGTCGGCTGGCAGGCCCTGCGCGAGCCGCGGGATTCGGCTGAGGCGCTGCGCCACGGGGCGTCCGCTGCGTGGGATGCTCTGACGGCAGCGGGCGGGATGGCGTCGCCGACTCCCCTCGACGATGAGACCGGGCCCTACCGACGAGTGGACTGGCTCACCGTCGACCTGGGGGCCGCTCTGGATGCCAAGCGGGCACTCGGCGGCACGCTGAACGATCTGGTCCTTGCGTGCTCCGCCGGAGCGTTCGGTCGCTTCCTGAAGAAGCGCGGCGTGCGCATCGAGGATCTCGACTTCCGCGCCTCCGTTCCGGTGAATACTCGACAGGGGCAGGTCGACCACGAGCTTGGCAATCACATCTCCTCGCTCTTCGCCCCTCTGCCCATCGATGAGCCGGATCCCATCAAGCGTCTGGCGAAGGTGGTGGAGACGACCCGCGAGCTCAAGCGCTCGACGAGCAAAGGGGGCTGGGGCGCGCTCGACGATTTCAGCGATCGCGTCTTTCCGTCGCTGATGGGTCACATGATGAAGCTGATGACCACGCGACTGCGGCTGATCAACGTCTACGTGAGCAACATTCCGGGTCCGCGCGTACCCATCTATCTGCAAGGTGCGCGCATGCTCGAGATCTATCCAATCGCCCCCGTCGTGCACGTGATCGGCGTGGCGCTCTTCAGCTACGATAAGTCGCTGCACTGGGCCTTCAATGCCGATTGGGACAAGTTTCCCGACCTTCACGAGCTGCTCGTGCTCACGGAGGACGAGTTCGAGCGCATGATCAAGGCCGCCGCCGCCCGGCCCGCTTCGGTCTAGGCGCCTGACCAAGACTGGCGTGGCAAGCTCCAGGCGGCGACGCATCACCGCTGGCTGCGGCGCGGGATGGCGGAGAGGGAATGCTATGGGGTCACGTCGTCGCGAAGGCTGCGCCCGAGCGTTGCTTCGAGTGCCTCGCGCATTCGGTCGACGTGGGAGCCGTGCCAATAGCAGCGGTCGCAGGCCGGACAATGCCAGAAGTGGTCGCAGGTCGTCAGCACGCGCGGTGGCACTCGACCGCGGGCCTCCGCGCGCTCGACCCGCACGAGCTCCACGTTGCACAGGCTGCACCGGCTGAAGGGGCGTGCGCCCGCAGCGAGGCCGTAGAGCCCCGCCAGCTCCGCCAACTGCGCGAGGGGCTCGTTCGCACGAAGCCGTATCAGCCCAGAGATGCGCCACTCGTCCGCGAGCTTTCCGTCGCGGGTCAGCAGAATGCGGTCTTCTTCGACGGCTCGACGCACCACCACCTCGTCCGAGCCGTGCGGCCGAAGCCGAAGAGCGCCACGTCATAGCTTCGACCGCAGCCGGGACAGGGTACGCCCATGGTCTGTGAAGCATCGCCGTGCCGGCCTGCTGCGGCCAGCCGTGCTGCGTGCCCGCACTGGGCCGGCGACCGCTGGACGTCCGAGCCCGCGTCGTTCTCAGATCCTGGCCAGCATCACGGCACCACGCGGGGGATGCGAAAGCGCTGGTGACACGCCTCGCAGTCGGTCTCGATGGTGCGCAGCCTCACCTGAACCGCAGTCGCGCTGATGTTGCCCGCATCGTCAGCGAGGCGTCGGCTGCGTCGAGCCAGGCTCTCGGCCAGCGCGGTGAACGCCTCGCGCTCCTCCCCGGCGAGCCCGACGTCGGACGCGGCCTCGGGAATGCGGTCGGCCGCCTCCGCCATGGCGCTCGCGACACGTGCGATCTCCCCGGCCTTGCGCGTCTCTTCAGCGCGAAGATCGATGGCCTGCGGCAGGCGCTCCCGGCGGAGTCGATCGAGTTCGCGCATGAGCTGTGCCAGGCGGCGACCGTGAACGGCATGCTCGGCCGATTGCGGCGCGTGCGCCACCTCTTGCTCGTAGCGCAACTGCGCGGGCCCGCCGCAGCCCGCCCCGATGCATGCAGCGAGCAGGAGCGCAGTGCCCAGTGCGCGACGCATCAGAACGCCACCCGAAAGCGAAGGGCGCCCTGGAAGGCGTCGTCCGCCTCGCCCGTTGCGCCCGGGTCGACGATGTACTGCAGGTCCGGAGTCAGGGCGAGCCAGGGGTAGGGCGAGATGCGGTAGTAGAGCTCGATCCCCGTCTCCTTTCGAAACCGCGGGTCCACCGCGTCGCGGTAGTGTCGCGATCCGATCGTCTGGTACATGCCCATGCCCAACGCGTCTTCGCCGCGGCGCGGTAGGAGGCCGAGGTACTGGAAGCCCACCGACCAGAACCATTCGATGCGGTTCACGTCGGGATCCGCGTAGCCGAAGCGCGCGAATAGCCCGAGACCCTCCTCCCCCTTCGCTCCCTCGCGGTAGGCAAGCTGGTCGAAGCTCAGGTAGGCGCCCCAGTGCCCCCGGTCGCTGCGCCCAGTGCCGAAGCGCTCCCTGGAGCTGCCGTCCACGAAGCTTCCCAGCCGATAGGTCCCGGGCAGGGCGAGCGCCGAGAGCCGCGTGCGAAGCGTGAGTTCGAGATAACCCGTCACGCTTCGGAGGCCGTCAAAGGCGGTGTCGAAGCCGGTCCGCCGGGGGACGTTGTCCGCGTCCCCCGCGCCGAGCGCCAGCTCGACGCCTTCGAAAGGGCTCAGGATCAGCGCGCTCCCGAGGCCGATCGCGAGCGGTACCACCGGGTTGTTGTCGAGGAAGGTTGCCAAGAACTGCCGGTCTTCGCTGTTCGCGTAGGCATTGCGATCGAAGAGAACCTGCTGGTCGAGATAGCCGACGCGGAGCCGTAGCCGGTCCTTCCACAACCGTTGTTCGAGCCAGAGCTGGCCCACGTAGATGGCCTCGTCGAAGTCCGCGTCGTCGACAGGGTCCGAGAGTGCACCCACCTTCGCGTTCCCGTCTCGTGCGTACTGGCCTTTCGCGTGGAACAGCAGCGAGAGCCCACGCCAGCCGGCCAATGCCTCGAAGTCGATGAGCGTGAAGAGGTCGTAGCTCGCGGAGTGCCCGAAGTCATCCTCCTTCTCGGCGCCGCCGCGGAGTTTCCACGAAGATGTCTGGGTGCTGAAGAGCTCCACGGCGATGCCGAAGCGCTCGGTCCGGCTGCGCGCGCCGCCAAAATCGCCGAGCAGGCGCTGCGCGCTCGCGACGTGGCGGGCGAGTGTGCCGATGTCCGCTTGAGCTCCCGCGGGCGCAGCGGCGAGCACGACGGCGAGCGGCAACATTCCACACGCCGTGAGCACGCTAGAGATAACCGCCTTGGCCCGGCTTCGTCGTCGGCACGGTGCCGGTCGCACGTTTCTTGAGCACGTCCTGGTAAGTTGCGCCGCCGAACATCTGCTTCAGCCGGTCGTCCCACTCGTCCGCGGTCGTGGCCACGACTTTCACCGTGAAGCGCAGCAGCTCGTCGCTGAGCTGGCCGCCGAGAAGACTCTCGTCGAACCAGACCGCGCCGTTGTCGGTGTCGAGCGCGAAGCGGCCGAACATCAGGCCGAAGTTGAGTCGCGCCAGAAAGAGGCCCAGCTCCGGCGACACCGTCACCCCGACGTTGGTGATCGAGAAGACGCGCACGACGATGTTCCCGTCCACGATGGGGCGCGGAGAAACCATCACGTGAACGTTACCCACCGGGACGACGTAGTCGCCGTCGTCATCTCGCTCGACCGGGCCTTCAAGCATATCCGTGAGAGTCGCCTCGACGATCCTGCGCGTCTCGGCGAGCTTCTCGCGCATCAAGTACTCGGCCTCGTGGTTGCCGTGCACCACGTTCAGCGTCGCGTCGGGCTTCTCGCCGAGGATGCCGGTCAGCAGCTCCTGGAGCATCTCGACCGCCTCGGCCGCATCGTGCACCTCCCGCGTCCACGGCTTGGTCTGGTCGGCCGGGTCCTCGGAGGCGAAGCCGCGGTCGCGCAGCTTGCTGCGCACTTCGGATGGGAGTGCGGGCAACGGCATGGGCCTGCCCGGCATCCGAACCTCCAGTGCGCCGTCCTGTCGCCGCACCGCCTCGACCGCGTGAAGCGGGTTGCCGCCCGGAACGGCGGCGACGAAGTCAAAGCTTTCGAGCATCTCTACTTCCGGTTCGAGAAACGCCCTGGCCGTGGTCGGGTCCGTCATGGCTGTCTCCATGGTACATGGCCGGCGGGCGAAGCACCGCGTGGCACGGGGGCGCGCAGTGTCGACGGGTGCCGCGGCCTCGTCCGGCTTCCTCTAGGACTTCGATCTCGCTGGGTGTGGGTAGGGGTGCTTCCATTGGTAAGGCGTGCCATGCCTCTCGGCTCGGAGCGCCTTGCGGAGCGCGTGCAAGCTGTCGATGAGTCGGTCTTCGGCCGCATAGTCGAAGCGATCTCCAATGTTGTATTCCATCGCGCTGCCCGGTTCGGGATGGTTCGCCAGGAGCCAGTCGATCGTCTTGCGCAGCGCGGGTTCGGGGGCCACGACCTGCTCGTACCCGAGGTGCCTCTTGATCTTCTCGAGGCTCATGACTTCGTGAAAGGGGTAGTTGAGAAAGGGTGGGCTGGCACAGAGATGGCCGGGCTCGGCGATTTCGCCCGGCACGTCGATGAGTTCGAATGGGTGCTCCATGATCCGACTGATCGTCTCGACCCACTGCCGGTTCGTCAGGAGCGTCTCGTCGCATACGTTGTAGATCTCGCCGGCCGAAGCTTCGGGCTGATCGACTGCCAAGAGGATGCCGTGGGCACAGTTCTCGGCGTACCCTCTCGATACGATGACTTGGCCGCCGAGGGGAAGCAGGAAGCGCTTCCGCCCATCGAGGATGCGACGCACCACGCTCCACTCCGTGGGTCCCGGCTGCCGAGGCCCATAGCCGATCGTGAAACGGAAGTGCGTGACGTCGAAGTGCCCCTCGGTGTGGCAGCGCATCACATACTCCTCCGCCTCGAGCATGCGATCGACGAATGGGTCTCTTCCTCGCTCTTCGAGAGGGCTGTCTTCGGCTACGGGGACCGGGGATGGTTCCATCGTCTGAAACAGATTCGGATCTCCAATCCGCAGCCATCCGCGATAGACGCACTCGCCCCCCACGGAGATCAGCCGCCCGGTATGCCCCTTCAGGGCAGCGGCCACCTCGACGAGGCGGCCGTGCATCGAGAGCGCTACGTCGAACTTCCGGCCGGCCAGCGCCTCTCGCAGCTGCTTCTGTCGATGCACATCGACATGGATGTGCTCGACTTCGGGCGGAATCTCGCTCGTCTCGTGCCTTCCGCTGTGAAGCACGACAACCTCGTGGCCTCTGTCGAGGAGACCACGCACGAGAATCGGACCGGTGAGCCCGGTTCCCCCTACGATCAGTGTTCGCATCGCATCGCCGCTCGCCACCCCAAGCCGCCTTCCACGAGCACGCGGCTCTGCGGATCCGGTCCCAGGCCTGCCCGTGTGCGGCCCGCCGGGCCCTGCTGCGGGAAAACCGCAGGCGGCAACCCATTAAAGATGGGGAGCCACCTCTCTTCCGTTCTCTTCGAAGCAGGCCTGCCAGCCGCCTGCTTCGTAGATTGCCCGATCACAGGGTACCGAGGCGGGGACATAGGGACGCAGCTCATCGGCGATGGGCCTGCCCTCTGCCGCCGCGGCGATCGCCGCGACATAGGGGTTCTCCCGGTAGACGTAACGGTAGGTCAGCTGGCCATCCATGTAGGGGCCCCAGTCCAGCCAGCTGGCATGGGTTTCCTCCAGGTTGGTCGGCCGGTCCGCCCGCTTCGACACGATCAAGGTGTAGAAGCCCCCTTCGTCGCGCGAAAGCTGGTTCTCCAGCATGCACTGGGTGGCCCCGCCGTTCCAGAAGTTGTAGGTGCACAGGTTGTACAGGCGCACCTGCTTGTCCGGCGCAGCGGGCGATTCGCCGTTGCGGGTATCCGGCGCGGTGAGGTACTTGGCCCGTGTGACGAGGAGGTCGCCGTAACGCTCGCTGTATTGAGTCGCCAGGTATTGCACGTCGGCATTGGCCAGGGTGTCCGAGGGCGCATCGAAGTTGGACGACGTCGTCCACTGGGGAGGGTTTTTCGGGCGATGATCGATGATGGGCAGGGAGGGGTAGACCCGCTCGGTTCGAATCACCCGGATGTCGGGGCCGAACATCTCGCACTCCTCGAAGTGCTGGACGCGTTCGCCATCGGCATCGTAGATGCTGAGCGCCGGCAGCGGCACCTCGCCGGAGCCGGTCCCGTTGCCGGCATCGATGTGGTACATGCGCAGCATGTTCATCAGGAAGGGGTTCTCGGTCACGCCGTCCTTGCGCACCCCGACGTAGCTCGTGTTGGGCTCGGGGTCGGCCGGCGGAGGGCCGAACACGAGCGTGGCGGTGTAGCGGTTCTCGCTGCCCGCCGGCGCGACCTCGCGAAAGGGATTGACGCTGCCGGGGTCGGGGTCCAGCTCCCGATCTCGCAGGGTCTTCAGGTTGTTCAGATCCATGTCGTTCGGGTGGTAGGCGAAATAGCGGGTCTTTGGATACTGCCCGCGGAACACCGCCTTGCCGCCGCGCTCGACCACGAAAGCACCTTTCAGGGTCTTCAGGCCCGCCATCCTCGAGGCGTCGGAGATCAGGAAGCTCTGTGAGAAGTAGTTGGAGCCGGCGATGTCCGGCAGGTTGGGGAAGTGGTTGAAGGTGAGCGGCGTGCCGACCCGCGGCCAACCTGGGCAGAGGTCCTCTGCATTCGGGCGCTCCGCCTCCACCCACCGGGGCCCGCCCAGGTCGATGCCGCAGTGTTCCGCGGCGAAATCCGTCACCCGGCCCTCGCTGCCGATCAGCTCCGGTGCACTCAGCTTCTCGAAGGTGTCGCGCATGGGGTGGTCGCCGCTCACCGCCCTGGCCCAGGCATTGACGGTCTCGTAGATGCGGGTCAGGTCTTCCACCAGGCTGGGCGGGGCCTGTTCCAACAGGGTGTGTGCCACCAGGGCGTGGCCCTGCAGCTCCGCCAGGCCGGTCGTGTCCACACTTCCGCGGTTGACCTCCTCCAAGGCCGCGCAGAAGTGTTCGATCTCGGCCTCGCTATCGGACCCGCCACAAGCAGAAACCAGCGACACTCCTGACAACAGCACGGCCGTCAGCCACCAGTTCATGGGAACCTCCATGTCGCGTCCTCCACCTCGTCGAGCCGGCTCAGCCGGTCGCCGGCCTCGAAAGGGGTCTGCAGCCGCTCCTGCCTCCCAAGACGTCGACGCGAGGCCTGCTAGTCGGCATGGCCTTCGGCGACGGCAGCCTGGACCGCTGGAAGAAGTTCTGCGGGAGGGTGGCGCGGGGCAGCACGATGCTGCTCATACTGACACATCGCTGCATTCCCCGAGCAGCCGTCTCGAGTCGCGGATATACTTCGCTCCAGCGAGAGGAATTCAGCGTGTCCCCCGATATTCCGAGCCCGGCCAGCGACGTCGCGCCCGAAGACATGCGGCGCTCGACCCGCGATCCCGCCTCGCTGCGCCGTGCGCTCGAAGGCTGGCTCGCTGGAAAGCTCCCAGGCGACGCCAAGCCAGAAGTCTCCGACGTTTCGAGCCCCTCCGCCAACGGTCTGTCGAGTGAGACCCTGCTGTTCGATGCGTGCTGGCAAGAAAGAGGGGCTTCGGTCACAGGTTCCTTCGTGGCGCGGGTCGAGCCCGACCGCGACGACTGCCCGGTCTTTCCTGTCTACGATATGGAGGCTCAGTACCACTTGCTCGAGATCGTTGCACAGCGCAGCCGGGTTCCGGTGCCGGTGGTGCGCTGGCTCGAGCTCGGCTCCGAGCATCTCGGCGCCCCGTTCTTCGTGATGGAGCGAGCCGAGGGTCGCGTGCCCCCGGACGTCCTGCCCTACACCTTTGGCAGCTGGCTCTCGGAGGCAACGCCCGAGGAGAGACGAACCCTCCAGGACTCGAGCGTCGCGGTGTTGGCCGAGCTTCACAAGATCGACGCGGCCTCTCCCGATCTTGCCTTCCTCGAACTCGATCTCCCCGGTGAAACTCCGCTGCAGCGCCACTTCGAAGACCTGCGACGCTATTACCAATGGATGCGGGGCGAGCGACGCCACCCCGTCCTCGAGCAGGCCTTCGATTGGATCGAGTCTCACTGGCCCGATGAAGAAGGCGAGACGGTGGTGAGCTGGGGCGACTCGCGCATCGGCAACATCCTGTATTCGGGGTTCGAACCCGCGGCTGTACTCGACTGGGAGATGGCCGCCAGAGGCCCGCGCGAACTCGACCTCGGCTGGATGGTCTTTCTCCATTGCTTTTTCGACGAGATCGCCCGCGGCGCAGAGTTTCCCGGCATCCCCGACTTCATGCAGCCCGCCGATGTTGCCGCAACGTACGAGACACTGTCGGGCCACCCCGTGCGCGACTTCGACTTCTATCAAGTGTATGCGGCGCTGCGCCACGGCATCGTGATGGCTCGGGTGCACGAGCGGCGCGTGCACTTCGGAGAAGCCGAGTGGCCCGAGGATGTCGACAGCGTGATCTTCCACCGCGCCACCCTCGAGTGCATGATGGACGGCAGCTGGTGGCGCCGACCCGCATGAAGCGGGCGCCGCGGCGGCGCCTGCATCGCCTGCGAGTTCCGCGTTGCGGTCGGTCTGGGCTCGGCGCGTGGCACCGCGTCTGGTGGATCAGTCGATACCGGGGTCGTCGATGAGGATGAGCCAGCGGCCGTCCGGCTGCCTCTGGAAGACCACGTACGATTCGCTCGTGGCCTCGACGATCTTTCCGTCCTCTCCCGGAATCTCGCTGGTCCAGCGGCTGCGCTCGAGAGCGATGTCACCGACCTCGACGCGATAGACGGGTTCCCCTCGAGTCCGGATCTTCGTCAGGTCGGGGAGTGCATCGCGGAGCTGCTCCAGATCGAGTCGCTTGCCGCCCGCTTGCAGCGTGATCGAATCGTGGGTGTAGAGCGCAGCGAGCCCTTCGACGTCGCCGGCGTTCCAGAGCTTCTCGTACTGATCCGGGTCCGCGTGGTTCGACATGGTCGCCTCCTGAAGAACAATGGTCCCCTCGGTGACGCTGACGAGGCTATTGACCTCGCCCTTCCACTCGGGAAAGGAGACCGTCTGTGGGATCACTTTCGTCGTGAAATCACCGCTGGCATTTTCGAATCTTCCGGTGCCTCCGCTCACCACGGCCCGGCTCTCGGACGTCACGGAACCATCCGGGTAGATGCAGCCGAGGCCCGAGACGGTCGTGAGATACACCTGATCGAGCGTGCTTCTGAAGGTCCGCACAGCCGTGCTCGCCTTCAGGTCGTACTCCTTGATGGCGCCCCCGGGACACTTCTCGACGGGAACTTCGACGGGCCCGGACATCATCTGCACGGACGCGGGCCCGAAGGTGCCGTCCCCCTCGGCCACGGTGAAGCTCGCGGGCGGCCAGGTCTTGTCCGGGTCGATCGAGGAGTGGATAGATGTCCCGACAGTTCTCCACGAGACCGTGTGGGAAGTCGCTGCCTGTGCATCCGAGACGAGAAGAAGAAAGCCCAGCACCGCGAATGCTGCGACCGCCTGTCGCATCGCTCTCGTGAACATCGTGCCTCCTGCACCCCAACATCGGAAGGGATATGCCGATGTGTCTGTATGCCGGCACCACGCCAGGGTAGGAGCGCAATGTCAAGCCCTGTGGGATGCAGCGGCGGGGAGTCGAGCGAAGAAGATTGTGCAGAGCGGCGGAGCGACCTGTTCGCCCGACCGTTCAGGGATGTTGCGAGTCCGCGTTTCGGCCCGCTCGCGGTCGACTCTGGTGCCGTCACGAGTGTAAGCTGGCAGTGCCGGCAGTCCGCTTTGTCCGGCGGGGGGGGGGCACTCTTGAGAAGAGACTCGGCGATCGACGCCTGCTTCAGCGACACGCCAAGCCGCCTGGTCGGGCCCGTCGTGTTGATGGCAGCGCTGCTGCTCGGGGGCTGCGTCAACCTCGACATGGGCAACCTTCGGCGCGGCGAGATGCGGGAGTCGGTCGTTCAGGGGGATGCGGGGCCGAAGATCCTGCTTCTCGACATCGACGGCGAAATCACCTCGGCCGATGCTTCAGGGGTTCTGGGATGGGTCATCCGCGAGGGGACGGTGGGCCGTGTGCAAGATCAGCTGGAGCTGGCCCGGAAACGGGACGACATCGTCGCCGTCCTGCTGCGGATCGACAGCCCCGGCGGCTCACCCACGGCGAGCGACGCGATCTACCAGCAGATCCTGGCGTTCAAGCAGGAGAGCAAGCTCCCGGTGGTCGCCCAGTTCATGAGCATGGGCACCTCCGGCGCGTACTTCATTGCGATGGCGGCCGATGAGGTGGTGGCCACGAGAACGAGTGTGACCGGATCGATCGGCGTCATCCTCCTCGGTTTGAACCTCTCGGGGCTGATGGAGAAGGTCGGCGTCGAGAATCAGACGATGACGAGCGGCGATTTCAAGGATGCGGGATCGATGTTCCGTCCCATGACCGATGAGGACAGAGCGCAGATCCAGAGCGTGGTCGACGACCTCTACGTCGAGTTCGTATCGGCCGTCGATGCGGGTCGGCCGAAGCTCGACGAGGAGCAGGTCCGCAAGCTGGCCGATGGCCGGATCTACAGCGCCCGCCAGGCCCTCGAGGCGGGGCTGGTGGATCGAATCGATTCGCTGGAGGGGAGCATCGACAAGCTGCGCCTCCAGCTCGGAGCCGAGACGGTTCGCGTCGTCGCCTATCACCGCAGGAACGAGTCGCCGAGCAACATCTACTCGCACAGCACGGTGGTCGAGGAGATCGAGCTGAGCCGGGACCCGCTCGCCCGCATCTGGCCGCGACCGGGCTTCTACTACCTGTGGTGGCCGGGCGCAGCGATGCGCTGAAGGCGTCCTTCCGCAAGCGCCATCCATCCGTGGGTTGGGCAGAACGACGATTGCAAACCGCCGCCGCCCGGTTCGTCGCGCGCGGGGCCGGGCGTGGCGATCAGGGTACGAGGACGATGCGCCCGAAGGCTGCGCGGGCTTCGAGCAGGCGGTGCGCCTCGGCGGCTTCCGAGAGTGGCAGGGTGCGGTCGATGACGACGTCGATCTTGCCGTCGCGGACCAGAACCATCGCTTCGCCGAGTGCGTCGAGGGTGACGTTGTCCGAGCCCAGCAGGTCGATGGCATGGACGACAAGGCTGCCCACCTTGAGGGAGAGCGGCGCGGGATCGATCGTTCCGATCGCGACGACACGCCCGTAGCGGCGGGTCGACTTGATCGAAGAGCCGAGGGTCGAGGAGCCCACGCAATCGATCACGGCATCGACACCGTCGGGTCTGCGCTGGCGCACCTGGCGGTGAAAGCTGTCCCCGGGATCGACGATCACGACCTCGGCGCCCATCTCTTCCAGCCGGCCCGCTTTCTCCTGGCTCGTGGTGAGCGCCCACGGGTGCGCGTCGAGCAGCTTCACGGTCTGCAGCGCGGCAAGGCCGACTCCGCCACTGGCCCCGGTCACGAGCACCGTCTCGTCGGGCTGCACGGCTGCCTTGTACTTGACGTTGTTGAATCCGACGCCGATGGCGCTCAGCATGCACGCGCCGACCTCGAACGAAAGCCCGTCGGCCAGCGGCGCCAGGCCCCGCTCGTGGACGAGCGCAAATTGCGCGTAGCCGCCGTTCACCGTGAGGCCGTAGGATTCGCTGATGCGCGAGCAGCGACGCTCGTCGCCGCGAGCGCAGGCATCGCAGTCGCCGCAGGAATCCGTGTAGAGACAGACGACGCGGTCCCCGATGCTCCAGCGCGTGACGCCGGGGCCCACCTCGACGATCTCTCCGGCGAACTCGTGCCCCTGCACGATGGGGGTCTGCAGGAAGGGATGTCCGCCCCTGCGTTCGACGAGATCGCGTTGCGCCACGGCGCAGGCCCCGACGCGGACGAGGACGTGGCCAGGCGTCACCTCGGGTGTCGGGATCTCCTGATAACGCAGCCGGTCGGGCGAGCCCGCCTCCTCGAGCACGACGGCTTTCATCACGGCCTCCTGAACGAGAAATGCGCTTGTCGCCGGTAGACTAGGGCAAACGCCCGACTGGCGACTTCTGGTGTAATCTCCCGCGCCATGGCCTCTCCGCCCGACAAGTCCGAAGAGGTCGGTTTTCGCACCGTGACCGATGCATCGGTGATGACGTTCGGCAGCCTAACCGGTGACTACGCGCAGATGCACTTCGATCTCGATTTCGGGCACGCAGCCGGCATGGGCGGACCGATCGCGCACGGCCTGCTGAGTGCCGCCTGGTCCGTCGGGGCGCTCACGCTCTACGCACCCGAGCGCCTCGCCCTCGACAGCCCGAATGCCTACCTCGCAGCTTTCCAGATCCGCTTCTCGCGCATGGTGCACATCGGCGACCGTTTCTCCTTGCGCTGGCGCGAGGGTGAGTTCGTCTCGGATCCAGCTTTCGAGGGCGAGCACCTGGAGGGGTCCTCGACGCTGGACACCGCATTCGAGACGCTGAACCAGCGCGGAGAGGTCACGTGCAGCGGGGCAGTCAGCGTGTGTCGCGCGGAAGAGGGCGACGCCCGCGGGTGCGGGGCTCCGCCCGAACCCATGCCGGTCGAAGCCTGGAGCCGCGACGACGTCACGACGATGCTCCATGCGGACGAGATGGTGGAGCGCGGCCCGCGTGGTGTGAGCGCGGGGCGCACCGTGACCGAGGCCGACCTCGTCGGCTGGGCCAACTTCACCGGCGAGCAGAACCCGCTCTACCTGAACGAGGAGTTTGCGCGGAGCGGCCTCTTCGGCTCGCGGATCGCGCCCCCCATGCTGACCTTCTGTCTGGGCTTCGGGGATTATCTGCGCGACCTGTTGAGCATCCGAATGCCCTCGGCCGGCTTTGCGGGTCACCTCGGTGACGCGTGGCGCTTCTTCGCACCGGTGCACGTCGGCGACACGATCCGTGTGCGTCACAAACCCGCCGCGTTCAAGGCGTCGAAGAGCCGCCCCGGCATGGGCGTGGTGCAGTTTGCGCTGCAGGCCGAGAACCAGCGGGGCGAGATCGTCCAGGACGGTCGCGTCGCGATGATGATGACGGCTCGCAGCGACGCGTAGCGGGCGCCAAAGCCTGCCTCCGACCGTACACGGCCCGAAAGCCCTCTCCTCAGGCCGGCTGTGAGGGTGTCACTGCTGAGCCGCGTGCCTTGGTTCCATCGCTACCACGAGAGGATCACACGCCCCATCGTGTTGCGCGATTCGAGCAGCTCGAGCGCCGCGGGGAGCTCCTCCATCGGCATCCGCTCACCGATGAGCGGCCGGATACGCTTCTCGGCGAAGAGCGTGTTCAGGCTCTCCTGGACCTGAACCCCGACCTCGCGCGGCATGATGTTGATGTGCGCCGCACGCTTCGTCGCCAGCGCATCGCCGTAGGCCAGCATGACACCCATGTAGTTGAAGTTCCCGAAGACGATCGGGCGCGGGATCAGACCGGTGTCCTCGGTCTCGATGCCACCGGAGAACCCCGCTTGCAGGTAGCGGCCGTTGAACGCCATGGCGCGAAAGCCCTGCTCGGTGACGTCCCCGCCGACCAGGTCGAGAATGACGTCCACGCCGCGTCCCGCCGTCGCCTCGAGCACGGCGGGCAGGAAGTCTTCCGCGCGGTAGTCGATGGCGAGCTCTGCGCCGAGCTCCCGGCAGAAGGCCAGCTTCTTCGGCCCGCCCGCCGTGGCGAATACACGGGCTCCGGCGGCCACACCGAGCTGAACGCCAGCCGACCCCACGCCACCGGCTCCGGCGTGGACGAGCAGCGTGTCGCCGGCCTGCAACGCGCCGCGCACGTGAAGCGCCACGTACGCCACGTGGAAGGGGAAGAAGATCGCGGCCGCTTGCTCGTCGCTCAGAAACTCCGGGGCGGCGAAGATCATGTCCATCGGCGCCAATGCCTCCTCGGAGTAGGCGCCCTGCACTTGAGCCGTCGTCGCGATGATGCGTTTGCCCAGCCAGCTCTCGGCTCCGGGTCCCGCCGCTTCGACGACTCCCATGGCCTCCATGCCGAGCGAGTAGGGCAGGGGCGGATGCACTGTGGCATAGCGGCCGTAGCAACCGTCGACGTCGTTGAAGTTCGCGGGGGCTGCGAGCACGCGGAGCCGAACCTCGCTCGGACCCGGCTCCGGGCTCGGCAGCTCGACGAGTTCGAGTGCCTCCGAAGGTCTGGCGTATCGCACGACCTGCCACGACTTCATGTGCTTCTCCGTTTCAGCGCCGTTGGCGCCGGCGTCAACACGCCCTGGGGTGCGAGCGCCGTGACGCTCGACGCTGTAGCGGGCCGCAGAGTCGAGGATGCGGTCACGCCTCTTCGGATCACGGTGAGGTCGCCAGGCGAACGACGACCCGTCCCATCGTCTCTCGCGCTTCTTTCGCTTCCATCGCTGCGGCTAGATCCTCGAACTCGACCACCCGGCTCACCGGCGGCCGGATGGCTCCCTTTTCGAAGAGCGCCATCAGGGCCGCGTGATTCTTCTCGCCGATCTCGCGTGGGACGGCATTGAAACCCACGGCCTTCCGCATGAGCTGCGGATCCTTCGAATACGACAGCAGAACGCCTCCCAGGAAGAAGTTGCCCATCACGATCGGCTGCGGCGGGTAGCCGCCTCCGTCCAGCTCCTGGATGCCCCCGACGAACCCCGTCATCATGTGTCGGCCCTGGAAGGCAACGAGCGGGAAGGTGCGCTGGGTGATCGACCCGCCAACCAGGTCACAGACGACATCCACTCCGCGACCGTCGGTCTCCCGCCCGACAGCCTCGGCGAAGTCTTCCTCCTGGTGATCGACGACCACGTGGGCGCCCATTGCCCGGCAATGCGCCACTTTTTCGCTGCCGCCGGCCACCGCGATCACCCGGGCGCCCGCGGCGACACCCAGCTGGATCGCCGCGCTGCCGACGCCGCCGGAAGCTCCGTGGACGAGCAGGGTTTCGCCCGACTGCAACTTCCCATGGGTGTGCAGCGATAGATAGGCGAGGTGGTAGGGAAAGAAGATGGCTCCCGCCTCCACATCGTCGAGCGAGTCGGGCGCCTCGAAGACCATCTCTTCGCCGGCCACCGCGTACTCGGCAAAGCCGCCCATGGCGCCGCTCGGGCAGGCGATGACCCGCTTGCCCATCCACTGTTCGCAGCCTGGACCGGTCCCCTCGACCACGCCCATCAGCTCCATTCCGGCCGTGAATGGCAGCTCCGGCTTGACGATCTTGTAGCGTCCGTAGCAGCCATCGATGTCGTTGGCGTTGATGGAGAGGCTGCGGACCTGGATCAGGACCTGCCCGGCGGCGGGCTGCGGCCGATCGACCTCGTCCAGCTCCAATGCTCGGCTCGGGCTCCCATAGCGATGGATCCTCCATGCCTTCATCGGATTCTCCCTGTGCGCGCCGCGTGGAGGCGGCCGCCAGCCGGGGTGCGGTCCCGGGTTGGTGTCAACGCAGATGCCCGATGTTGTACCGCTTCACCGCGAAGAAGCCACCGAGTAGCAGATCCCCATCTTCGAGCAGCGTCGTGATGCCGCCCCAGTTGTTCCAGAGCACGCTGTCGTCCGGGAAGGTCCAACGCGCCACCGTCTCTCCGGTTGCGAAGTCGATCCCCCGGTACTCGTAGACGCTGTCGACCTTGGTCGCCACATAGGCAATCCCGTTATGCGGTGAAATGGCGGGCGGCATCCAGTCGGTGTTGTCGATGTCTTCGAGGAACCAGCCCTCGACGAAGCGATTTTCGTCGGGCTTCCACTCGAATTTCTGGGCCCCGAGCGGCGGCTCGCGCGTCTCGCCCGCAAGGAAGGCATTGCCCAGGATGTTGAGTGGCGCGGGCGCCGAGTCCGGGTAGGTCGAGTTGAGCACGATCACCCCGGTGCCATACGCCGCGGGCGAGGCCTCGACGGTGAGCGGACTCATCTGCAGGCGGATCTGGTCGGCGATGCGACGCGAGCGCGTTCCGTTCTTCTGGACGAAGTCCACAGGGATCTCATCCCGCCAGAAGGCCACGAGCTGTGCGCCGTCGGGACTGCCGTCCGAGATGACGACCAGATGGTCCTCGTCGTCTCCAAATCCCATCAGCGTCGGCGTCGTCCCCGAGCCGTGCGAAGCCGCGCCTCGCTTGATCGCTTCGCCTTCGGGCATCACGTCGTACTCGCTGGTCCAGCCGCCGTCTGCCTCGTTCAGCGAGAGCTTCTCGCCGTCCCAGGCCACACCGCGCATGTACTTCGACGTGACGACGTAGATGCGCTTCTCGTCGACTGCGATCGAATTCTCGACGTGCTCGTCCGGGAAGAGGAGGTAGTCCTTGAGCCCGAGCTCGCGATCGAAGACGAAGAGCCCCCCTTTGGCCGCCACGGCCAGGTGCCCGTCATAGGTGAGCGTGATGCTGAGGATTCGAGTGACGCGCTTCGCGATCTCGTCCGCAAGTCCATCCGTCACCCCGACGTCCCGAATGGGACGCAGCGGCTTCGACCGCTCGTTGTCGTCGAAGGACTTCACGATCCGCGTCGCGTCGAAGAACGTGTAGTGGTACCCGTCCTTGTCGATCACGCCGTAGGCCCCCGAGCCGCCGTTTCTCATGTTGAGCTCGAGGCCCCAGAGCATGTAGGCGGAGTGGAAGAGCAGGCGCCAGTCCTGCTTCTCTCTCCGTTTCTCGTTGATGCGATCCATGTGCCACGCGATGTCCTCGTGGGTCACGTCGCTGTGCTCTTCTTCGAGCCCTGGGTACGGCATGAAGGAGACGAGATCGAAGGCCTCCCCCGTGGCGTCGATCTTTGCGAGCCCGTGGGGCGTCCCGGCGATCACCGTGGTGTGATCGCCCACTTTCTTCACGATGGGCGCCGAGCACCAGACGACGGGAACCGACTTCGCGTCTTCGCGAGTGAGCTTCCTTCCCTGGGTCGGACCGTTCACGACCGTGACGTCGGTCTGGCCGGAATTGTGATGGGACATCGGGTAGGGGCCATCTGCCGCCCAGGGGTGGGGTGACGGGAGAGCGATGTCTTGCGCGCGGGAGACGGTGGGCGAAAGGACACAGAGTGAAATCACCAGGGCGATGCCCGATTGCGTTGTCAGGTTGCGAGCCGTCATACTGCCAAGCCTTCTCGCCAGAGGGTCCACATCGAGGGCCCGTCGGGAGCGAGCTGGACCTC
>JAFDDG010000048.1 GCA_019310965.1 Deltaproteobacteria bacterium | reverse complement strand
AGATCGGAAACATCATCAGCGCCCAGGACGTCGGTCGCCACGAGTACGACAGCGGCATGATCCAAATGAGTAGCGATGGGCCGCGAGCCATCGGCTCGAGCGAGCGCAACGGGCCATGGAGGCGATCCTATCGAAAAGAAGGAGCCTTGGTATCGTTGCTGCGGTCACTCGGGCGGGACGTGATTCGCCATTCGGGCCGCGATGACGCAGTGCGAAATGGGGAAGGGCCTGCGCGATCACTCGGGGTGCGATTCAATACTCGAAAGGAGACATGGCATGCATCGATCACTTGGATCTAGCCTGATGGCGTTGGTATTCCTCACCGGTCTCGCCTGTGCGAGCGCAAGCGTCGACTCCGTGCAGCGCTACGGGACGGATCGCAGGCTGGTGCGGCCCCCGGTTTTTCTCGTCTACGACTTTGCGGTCTCGCCCTCGGAGGCCCTGGTCGACGTCTACGGATCCAGTTACGCAGCGAGTTCTCAGGGATCGAGCAAGGAGGAGACCAAGGCCCGGAAGCTCGCGGCCTCGCTCTCGAGGCAGACCGTCGACAAGCTCAATAAGAAGGGCGTCAAGGCGCGCTGGGCGGCCGATACGGAGACCCCACCGCTGAAAGCGATCGTCCTGCGAGGCCATTTCCTGACCATCGACGAGGGCAGTCGGGTTGCGCGGATGGTCATCGGGTTCGGGGCGGGCGCGACCGAGGTGCGGGTGGCCGTGCAGGCGTACCAGGCCGAGGACTGGGGGCTGCGGCGCCTCGTGCAAGCGGAAGTGGGAGCCCAGGGCTCGAAGATGCCTGGGATGGCCGTGCCGGTGGGAGCGGGCGCGATCGCCGGCAACGCGGCCCGTTCTGCCGCGATCAGTGGCGGAGCCAACGTCGTGCAGGAGGTGGCGGGCGGTCTCGAGCCCGATGCGGGCCGCATGGCCGAGCAGATCGCCAAGCGTGTAGAAGGGTTCTACAAACGCCAGGGCTGGCTCTGACCGCTTCCGGGTGCCTCGCCATCCCCGATTCCAGCGATGGCGCTCGACCGGGAATGGCAGCCGGCTCTCCTGTGCGTCGCCGGATGCGGCGGCGCAGGGTCACAGGCCGCGGCGCCCAGCGACTCTGGATGAACTCCTTCACTTTGGGCCAGATGGCCCGAAGTGGGCGCTGTGGCTCGCGGCAGATCCAGACCGAGAGTCGTTGCACCCAGGGCGCACAGCCCTCGCGTTTCGCAGCGGCCCATTGTGGCGGGCCGCTGGCGCGGGTCATAATCAGGGCTTCCCGAATCCTCGTCGAGACCGGCTGAATGTTGTGGTATTCGTCGCAGCCCGAGGTCTGACTCGACATTGGAGGCGCCGAACTTGGCACCGTCTCACTTCGAAGCGCCGACGGACGTCGAAGCGGCCATCGCGCTGCTCTCGCGACGGCCAGGCGCGCGCCCTCTCGCTGGCGGCACGGACCTGTTGGTCCAGCTGCGCCTCGGCGCAGCCACGCCCGATCTCTTCGTCGATCTCAAGCGCATCCCGCGCTTGATGGCGACGAGCCTCGACTCGAAGGGACTGACCCTCGGCGCAGCGGTCCCCGCCGCCGAGATCGTCGAGAACGCTTCGATCCGCAGTCTCTGGCCCGGCCTGGTCGAGGCGACGGCGTTGATCGGCTCGAGCCAGATCCAGGGTCGAGCGACCTGGGGCGGGAATCTCTGCAACGCGTCGCCTGCCGCGGATGCGGTTCCGGCAATGATCGTGTGTGGCGCCAAGATCGTGCTGGCTGGGCCGGGTGGCGAGCGCGAAGTTCTGATCGAAGACTTCACGACGGGACCCGGCGAGACGCTGCTCGAGCGCGGTGAGCTCGTGGTTGAATTCCGGGTGCCGGCGCCGGCACCTCGCTCGGCCGACGCCTATCTGCGGGTCACTCCGCGCAGCGAGATGGATATCGCCGTCGTCGGGGTGGGCGTGCAGCTCGAGCTCGATCGCGAGGGGCGCGTCGCCTCGGCCCGGGTCGCCCTGGGCGCCGTTGCGCCGACGGCCGTGCGTGCCGACGCGGCGGCCGAGGCGCTCGTGGGGTCGCGACTCGACGACGCAGCGCTCGATCGCGCCGCCGTTGCCGCGAGCACCAGCGCGAGCCCGATCGACGATCGGCGCGGCACGGCCGCCTATCGAAAAAGCGTTGTTGGGGTGCTCACGAAGCGGGCCGCGCGCATCGCCTACGAGCGCGCACAGGCCCGCTGACGCATCCCCTGGCGAGAGAGAAGCATGGCAAAGATTCGAGTCGAGACGACGATCAACGGCGAGGCGACGGAGTACCTCTGCACGGGACAGCAGAGCCTGCTCGAGGCCCTGCGAGACGAGCTCGGTCTGATGGGAACCAAGGAGGGCTGCGCGACGGGTGATTGCGGCGCGTGTTCCGTGGTGCTCGACGGCCGGCTCGTGTCTTCCTGCCTGGTCCTCGCGGCGGAAGCGGAGGGGCGGACCGTGAAGACCATCGAGGGAGTCGCCGAAGGCACGCGACTCCACCCGCTGCAGCAGCAATTTCTCGAGCAGGGCGCCCTCCAGTGCGGCATCTGTACGCCGGGCTTCATCGTGGCGGCGCAGCAGCTGCTCGAGAGCCATCCGGATCCCACGGAAGAGGAGGTTCGCTTCTACCTGGCGGGAAATCTGTGTCGCTGCACGGGTTACGACAAGATCATTCGCGCAGTGCTCGAAGCGGCGGCAGTGCTTCGGGAGCAGACGACATGACGGAGCCGAGCGACCGGAAGTTCAAGCAGATCGGCTCGCGACCGATTCGTCACGATGGTCTGGACAAGGTGACGGGGCGTGCGCGCTTCGGCGCGGATTTCGCGCTGCCGGGGATGTTGTACGGCGTGTTCGCGCGTAGCCCGCATGCACACGCGCGCATCCTGTCGATCGACACGAGCAAGGCCGAGCGCCTGGAGGGCGTTCGCGCGGCAGTTACGGCGGCCGACCTGCCCGACCTGCCGGACGAGTGGATGGGGGTCACCGAGGGCGGTACCTGTCCTTCGGAGGACTCGCAGAACGTTCTCGCCCGCGAAAAGGTCCTGTATCACGGTCATGCGGTGGCGGCGATCGCCGCGACGACCTTCGAAATCGCACGCGAGGCCTGCGGCCTCATCGACGTGGAGTACGAAGTCCTCGAGCCGGTCCTCGATCTCGGGCGCGCCCTCGCTCCGGACGCGCCGATCCTGCACGAGAACCAGGCGCCGTTCGGCGACGAGCCGCTGCCGCAGGGTCCGACGAACATCGCACGCCAGGTCGCGTTCGAAGGGGGGGACCTCGAGGCGGGCTTCGCCCGGGCCGACGTCGTCGTCGAAGGAACGTTCGAGACGCCGATGGTCCACCAGGGCTACATCGAGCCGCATGCCTGCGTGGTCGACGTCCGAGAGGATGGCACGAGCGAGATCTGGTGTGCGACCCAGGGTCCCTTCGGTGTGAAGCGAGCGACGGCGATGATCGTCGGCTGCGATGCCAACGGCATCAAGGTGACCCCGAGCGAAATTGGCGGCGGCTTCGGAGGCAAGCTCTCGGTCTATCTCGAGCCCGTCGCCCACGTGCTCTCGCGCAAGTCGGGTCGCCCGGTGAAGATGCAGATGACGCGGGAGGAGGTCTTCCGCGCGACCGGGCCGACCTCGGGCGCGCGGATCGACATGCGCGTGGGCGCGAAGCGGGACGGCACGCTTGTGGCCGCCGAGACCCGCATGGCATACGAGGCCGGTGCGTTCCGTGGCTCGGCGGTCGGTGCCGCGGCCATGACCGTCCTGACGCCCTACCGGATCCCGAATTTCAAGATCCTCGGGCTCGACGTCGTACTGAACAAGCCGAAGGCCGCAGCCTACCGCGCGCCGGGTGCCCCGATCGCAGCCTTCGCCACCGAGAGTCTGATGGACGAGCTCGCAAGGAGGCTCGATCGGGATCCCATCGATCTTCGCCTGCAGAACGCCATCGAGGAGGGCGACCACGCGAAGTACGGGCCGGCCTTCAAGCGCATCGGCCTGCGCGAGACGCTCGAAGCCGCGCGAGCCCACCCACACTACAGGGCGCCGCTGGCTGCGAATCAGGGCCGCGGGGTGGCCTGCGGCTTCTGGATGAACGGAGGCTACCAGTCGAGCGCGACGGTGAGCGTGGACGAGGACGGCTCGGCGGTGGTGCGCACCGGGAGCCCGGACATCGGCGGCTCGAGGGTGGCTCTGGCGCTGATGGTCGCCGAGGAGCTCGGCATATCGGTCGCCCGTGTTCGCCCCTTCGTGGGCGATACC
Source organism: Deltaproteobacteria bacterium (assembly GCA_019310965.1). Taxonomy (GTDB): domain Bacteria; phylum Myxococcota_A; class UBA9160; order UBA9160; family SMWR01. Next base: position 27,204 of record JAFDDG010000048.1, on the reverse strand, counting down.
GATTCCGTCGGCTATTGCGACCCGACGGGCGGCAGTCGCGTCACCTACGCGACGGGCATGGCGGTGATCGAGGCATCGAGGCAGGTCATCGAGCATCTGCGCGCACGCGCCGCCACGATCTGGGGTGTCGGGCTCGATGCGGTGGAGTGGCAGGACGGCTGCGCCGTCGCGACGAAGGGCGCGGCCGAGAAGGGGTCACTCCCCCTCGGCGAGATCGCGGAACAGATGCGGATGACCGGCGGACCGATCGTGGTGAGCGCTTCGCTGAGCCCGCCCGCCGCAGGCCCGGCGTTCGGCACGCATCTCTGTGATGTCGAGGTCGATCCGGAGACCGGCTGCACCAAGGTGCTGCGGTACACGGTCGTACAGGACGCGGGCAAGGCGGTCCATCCGACCTACGTCGAAGGGCAGTTCCAGGGCGGCGCGGCGCAGGGCATCGGTTGGGCGCTCAACGAAGAGTATCTGTGGGACGAGAAAGGACGCGTCGAGAACGCGGGCTTTCTCGACTATCGCATGCCCGTGGCTTCCGATCTTCCGATGATCGACACCGTCATCGTCGAAGTGCCGAATCCGCTCCATCCCTACGGGGTTCGCGGCGTCGGCGAGACGCCGATCGTGCCGCCGCTCGGGACGGTCGCGAACGCGATGCGCGCGGCAACCGGCGTGCGCTTCTACTCGCTCCCGATGTCGCCGCCCAGAGTTCTCGAGGCGCTCGAGTCTCGGCAGGGCTGAAGCGGCGATCGGGTTCGCACGCGCGGTTGCGATCCAGGAGGTTCCCAGGCGATGCCGACGGTGATCTTCTCGGGCCCACAGCGTCGCCTGGTGAACGGCGACGAGCGGGTCGAGATCGAAGCTGCTCGCGTCGACGAGCTGATCCGAGCGCTCTACGTTCGCTACCCCGACCTCGAAGGAAAGCTCGACTGCGCGGCCGTCTCGATCGACGGCGATCTCCACAACGCTGCGAAGTACCTCCCGCTCGCCCCGGACGCGGAAGTACATTTCGTCGGCGCCGTCGCCGGAGGCTCCGGCACGGGGCCCGCCGAGTCTGCCTCGTAGCCGGTCGGGCTTCTCGCAACCGCCACCCAGCAAACCCGCGGCAATAGGGGACGGTGTTGCCTTCTTGCCTTTTTCAGAACCTGCTCGCTGACGCCACCGCTCAGCTGAAAAAGGCAAGAAGGCAACACCGTCCCCGCTACCTGGGGTGGGGCCGCCGCGTCACTCCGTCCAACATGCACGCAGCCAGTGCCTCGGCGTGATCGGTCTCGATGGCGATTCCGGTTGCGAGCTGGCGCTTCGCATAGGCGAAATTGATCTCGGTCAGCAGGTCGGCCATGGCTTCGACCGGCAGATCCGAGCGCACGTCACCCGCCTCGATTCCGCGAGTCAAGATCTGCTCGATGAGCTGCTGGAGTGCGCGACACGCCCGATCCCACACGTCGCTCTGGGTGGAGAGCAGGAGCTGTGAATCGCGGGTCAGGAGTCGGTTCAGGAGTGGTCGAGCCCGCCCGTATTCGAGCAAGCTCAGGAAGAGGACACGCAGGGTTTGCGCCGTGTCGCCCTCGGTGCGGGCCACCGCGTCGACCAGAGCCTGGCGCCATTGCGTGAACACGCGGTCGACGACGACCTCGAACACGTGCTGCTTGTTGTCGAAGTTTCGGTAGAAGAGCGGCTTCGAGACGTGTGCGGCCGCTGCAATCTCCTGGATGGTGGCCTTCACGAATCCGAAGGTCCCGAATACCTCGATCGCGGCCGCGACGATGCGTTCGTAAGCCGGACTCTCCCTTGCCCCACTCATTTCGCCGGCCGGCGAGCTCTCGGTCGGGCTTGCCACGGGTGCCTCCGTCCATTACGATCATTACGATTGTAGGCCTATTCGTAACTGTTCGCTCGCCCTCTCGTGGAAGGTACCCGCCAGTCTTGGATCACGGATCGGGCGCTTGTCGCGTGTTGCGCAACGATCCTGGAGACCCGCAGATGACGACGGCCCAGGGACAGACCGCTGCTGCAGATCAGCCGGCCCAGAGAGCAGGGCTCGCAAGCTTCCGTCTGATGTCGACGGGCAAGAAGCGAGAGTGGATCGATCTCTTCGCCGAGGACTGTCTCTTCGAGGACCCGGTGGGCGCCTCGCCGCTCGATCCCGCCGGCAGGGGACACCGCAAGTCGGAGCTCGCCGCGTTCTGGGACAAGAGCATCGGCCTGGGAAAGATGACCGTCAAATGCCGCAAGGCGAAGCCCCGTGGCAACGAGTGCGCCTTTCTCGTCGACTCGACGAACGAGATCACCGGCCATCCCCCTCTGGAGGTCGAAGCGATCGTCATCTATCGCGTGAACGACGCCGGCAAGATCACGTCGGTGCGCGCGTTCTGGGAGTTCGATGCCGCGGTGGCCGCGACGCTCCCTACTTGACGGAGTTACACACAGTGTGGGGGAGGCTTCTCTTCCGCTCGTTCGCATGGAGGTGCAGTGATGACTGGTGAGTCGAGTGCTCCCCTGGCCGGGCCCGAGCTGATCGACCCGGCTCTCTACGCCCGAGACGGCTATCCCCACGAGACCTGGACTCGACTGCGCCGCGAGGCACCGGTCTACCACTTCGAGGGTCCCGACTACCCGTTCTGGGCTCTGAGCCGACAGAAGGAAATCGTCGAGGTCTCGCGACAGCCGTACCTCTTCTCGAACCGTCCTCGCTTCCAGATCATGGTGGGCGCCGACTACGGGAGCGCAGACGACCGGGAGCCCGAGACCATCATCCACATGGATCCTCCTCGACATCACCGTTACCGGGACCTGCTCCGGCGTCGCTTCACCCCGCGCGCGGTGCAGGGCCTGGAGTCGGCGATTGCCGCCATCGCCCGCGAAAGTCTCGATGGGTTGGCCGCCGAGGGGCTGGAGGGCGAGTGCGACGCCGTGGAGCGCATCGCCTCTCCCTTGCCCATGGGAGTGATCGCCTGGATGCTCGACGTGCCCCGGGCGGACTGGCCGCAGCTTCAGCAATGGACGGACTCGGTGGTCGGGGCGACGGATCCCGAATACCAGAGACCTGGGGAGAGCGCGCACGAAACTCGCCTGCGCGCCTCGAACGAGCTCTACGAGTACTTTGCCGACCTCGCGAAAGAGCGCAGGCAAGGAGATGGGGACGACCTGGTGAGCGTGCTCGCGCGAGCGGAAGTGGACGGAGCCCCTCTCACAACCCGCGAGCTGCTCTCGTACTTCCTGTTCCTGGTGGCGGGGGGCACCGAGACCACGCGCAATGCCATCAGCGGCGGCCTGGTCGCCTTTCTCGACCACCCGGACCAGTGGCAACAGCTGGTGGAAGATCCCTCCTTGGCCAAGCGCGCCAGTGAAGAGATCCTGCGCTGGTCGACTCCGGTCATCCAGATGGCGCGCACGGCGGTCGAGGACGTCGAGCTCGCGGGCCAGCCGATCCGTGCCGGAGAGACCCTGGCGCTCTTCTACGGCTCTGCGAACCGCGACGAGCAGGTCTTCGACGAGCCCTTTCGCTTCGACATCCGTCGCGACCCCAACCCGCATCTGGCGCTGGGGGTGGGTGAGCACTTCTGCATGGGCGCTCATCTCGCGAGACTCGAGCTGCGCGTGATGTTTCGTCAGCTCGCCGAGCGCTTCCGGGAGATCGAGCCGGCAGGACCCGTGGAGCGTCTGCAATCGAGCAGCACGGGGGGCGTGAAGGCGCTTCCCATCCGCTACCGGATGAACAGCGAGACGAAAGAGAGCCGCGCATGAGCGAATTCGAGATCCGACAATTGACGCCGGACATCGGCGCCGAAATCCACGGTGTCGACCTCTCTCAGCCGCTCTCCCGAGCGACCCTCGGTGCGATCGAGCAGGCGCTGCTCGACCACATGATCCTGCTCTTCCGGGGTCAGGACATCACCCCCGAGCAGCAGCTTGCCTTTGGCCGGAACTTCGGCGACGTCTACTGCCCCTCGATGGCCGCCTACGTTCCCGAGCACCCCGACATCATGCTGCTGGACGCGACGGCTCCGCGGGGTGCCGGGGCGGACAACTGGCACTACGACGCCAGCTTCATGTCGGAGCCGCCCATGGCTTGCGTTCTCCGGCCGGTGCAGCTGCCGAAGGCCGGTGGCGACACCTGTTATGCCAACATGGTCGCCGCCTACGAGGCCCTGTCTCCCGCCCTGCGCTCGCTGCTCGACGGCCTGACAGCCGTGCACGACCTGACGCCGCAGCTTCGCATTGCACTCGACCTGGGCGTCAGCCCCGAGGACTTCGAGACCCTGCAGAAGAAGTGGCCGCCCATCGAACATCCGGTGGTGCGCACCCATCCGGTGACCGGGCGCAAGGCGCTCTTCCTCAACAGGAATACCGGCAGCCGCCTGGTGGGCCTCAGCGAGCGGGAGAACGATCTGCTGCTGCCCTTCCTCCTCGACCACGTCCGCGCGCCGGATTTCCAGTGTCGCATCCACTGGGAGCCGGACTGCGTGGCCTTCTGGGACAACCGTTGCGCGCAGCACTGCGGCGTCCCCGACTACACGGAGCGCCGGGTGATGCATCGGGTCACGATCGCAGGCGACAAGCCGCGCTGAGCACGCGGTTGCAGCTCCTCAGCGAGGGAGACAAGCGGGGACGGTGTTGCCTTCTTGCCTTTTCCAGGACCCGCTCGCTGACGCCACCGCTCAGCTGGAAAAGGCAAGAAGGCAACACCGTCCCCGCTACCTTCGCTTTGGTGATGTTCGCCCCCTTGGAGGTATCGGAGTCGATGCGGATGCGGAATCGGACACTGAAGCTGGCCCTGTCGGCCTGCTCTCTCTTGCTCTTTGCCTGCAGCCAGGCTCCGAGTGGGGACCCGACACCCGCTGCGGATGCGCGTCTGCTCGGCGCGGCCAGCGAGCCCGGCAGCTGGCTCACCCACGGCGGCAGCTATGCGGAGCAGCGCTTCAGCACGCTCTCCAGCATCGACGAGGGCAACGTCGCCGAGCTGGGCCTTGCCTGGAGCTTCGACCTGCAGACCGAGCGCGGTGTCGAGGCGACGCCGCTGGTCGCCGACGGCGTGATGTACGTGAGCGCGCCCTTCAGCATCGTGCACGCGCTCGACGCTGCGACCGGTGAGTTGCGCTGGACCTACGACCCCAACAGCGATCGCAGCTGGTCTCGCAATGTGTGCTGCGGCTTCGTGAACCGGGGAGTCGCGCTCTACGGGGACAAGATCTACGTGGGGACGCTCGACGGTCGACTCGTCGCCGTCGAGCGCGCGAGCGGCAGCCTCGTCTGGGAGGTCTCCACCGTCGAGGGCGATCGCCCCTACTCGATCACGGGTGCGCCGCGCGTCGTCGAGGGCAAGGTCATCATCGGCAACGCGGGCGCCGACTTCGGCGTGCGGGGCTACGTGTCTGCGTACGATGCAGAGACGGGCGAGCTTGCGTGGCGCACCTACACGGTGCCGGGCAATCCCGCCGATGGCTTCGAGTCTCCCGCCATGGAGCGCGCCGCCGAGACCTGGACCGGCGAGTGGTGGGTCGCGGGCGGCGGCGGAACGGCCTGGGACGGCATGGCGTACGACCCGGAGCTGCGGCTCCTCTACGTGGGGACGGGCAACGGCGCGCCCAGCGTTCGCTGGCTTCGCAGCCCCGACGGGGGTGACAACCTCTACCTGGCCTCGATCCTGGCACTCGACCCCGCGACGGGGGAGATCGTCTGGCACTATCAGGAGAATCCCGCCGAGAGCTGGGACTACACCGCAACTCAGCCGCTGCTGCTCGCCGATCTCGAGATCGACGGCCGCCAGCGCAAGGTCATCCTGCACGCTCCCAAGAACGGCTTCTTCTTCGTCATCGATCGCAGCGACGGGAGCTTCATCTCTGCCGAGCCCTTCACGACGGTGACCTGGGCGCTGCGCTACGACGAGAACGGGCGCCCCGTCGAGAATCCGGAGGCCGATTACCGGGACGAGCCGAAGTTCATCCGCCCGTCGCCCTACGGGGGGCACAGCTGGCCGCCCATGAGCTTCCATCCCGGCACGGGGCTCGTCTACTTCCCCAAGCGCGACATGGGATCCATCTTCGCGAGCGATCCCGACTGGGAGTACCGGCCGAAGACCTGGAACACCGGCCTCGACACCGCGGCCTTCTCGGAGTTCAGCTTCAGCGATGGGGGGCCCATGTCGGCTGCGCTCGTCGCGTGGGATCCGGTGGCCCAGCGCGAGGTCTGGAGTGTCGATCACGTGACCGGCTTCAACGGCGGGACGCTCTCCACCGCGGGCGGACTCGTCTTTCAGGGCAGCTCCGACGGTCGCTTCGTCGCCTACCGGGCGACCGACGGCGAGAAGCTCTGGGAGTCGCCGACGGGCACCGGCGTGATGGCAGGTCCCGTCACCTATACGGTCGCTGGCGAGCAGTACGTCGCGGTCGCCGCCGGCTGGGGCGCGTCCTTTGCGATGAACGGCGGCCAGCTCGCCCTGGCGGCGGGCGTCCGGGGCGGCGGGCGCGTGCTGACCTTCAAGCTGGGGGGCCGCGCACAGGTGCCGCCCGGCAAGGCGCCCCTGGGGCCCGTGCCCGAGCCCACCTATGCGCTCGAGTCCACCGAGGAGGAGCGCGAGCAGGGCATGGCGCTCTACCACTTCTATTGCTCGGTGTGTCACGGCCCCCAGGCGGTGGCGGGCGGCTCGGTGCCGGACCTGCGTCATCTCACGGAAGAGAATCACGCGCTCTTCGACGCCATCGTGCGCGGCGGTCTGCGGCAGGTGCAGGGCATGCCGGCCTTCGCGGACCTGCTGAGCACGGCCGACATCCACGCGATCCAGGCCTGGATCCTAGGGCGCGCCCGGGAGTCCGTCGGCGGCGTGTGATTGGATCGGGTTGGTTCGCTCTCCAGGGTCGGTTGCAGGAGTGTTAGTTCGAGCCTCTGTGCGTGGGGGTCTCGAGCGCACTGCGCTTCAGGTCGCGGGAGCGGCGCTGGTGAGGTTCACGCTGCGCCAGCGGTCGATCGCGGCCTCGCAGCCCGGCGGTACGACGACCGTGGTGTCGGGACCTTCGATGATCGCCGGGCCCGCGAGGCGCTGGCCCGGCACCAGCTCCGCCCAGGCGTAGACCGGCGTCGCGACGCTGCCGCCCCGCTCGGCGAAGTAGGCCGGGCGCTCTGCCGCGGGCTCGGGCGGCTCGGAGTTGCCCGGCTCCGCGGGCCGCAGGACGAGCTTGTCGACCACGTGGGTGGTGCGCACCCGGAAGTTCACGAACTGGGTCGGCAGCGACAGGTCGATGCCGTAGCTGTCGTGGTAACGGCGGCGAAAGCTCTCGGCCAGCGTCGCGACGAGCTCCGGACCCGAGGCCGTGTCGGCGATTTCCACCGTGAGAGGGAATGCCTGTCCCTTGTACTGGACGTCGACACGCCGGGAGAAAGCGAGCCGGTTGCGCGCGCCCTCGCCGGCGAGCGCCGCGACGCCGCGGCTCTCGAGCTCGGCGAAGATCTCTTCGATGGCGTGGCCGTCGGCGTCGGCCTCGTCCATCAGCTGGGTGCGGACGTGGTCGACGGAGAGGTCCGCCGACAACAGCCCCATGGCGGACGCGACCCCCGCGGACCAGGGCACGATGGTGCGCGGGATCGAGAAGCTCTGCGCCAGTCGCGCGATGTGCATGGGGCCCGCGCCCCCGAAGGCCACCAGGCTGAAGTCGCGCGGGTCGATGCCGCGCTGCACGGTCACGACCCGGATCGAGGCGGCCATGTTGATGTTGGCAATCTCGTGTACGCCCCGGGCGGCATCTTCGAGGCTGAGGCCCAGGGGGCCGGCCACCGCGCGCTCGAGGGCCGCGGCGCTGCGTTGCGGCGAGAGGCACACGCCGCCCGCCAGCGCTTCGGGATTCAGGTAGCCCAGCACCAGGTTGGCGTCGGTCACCGTGGGCTCCGTGCCGCCCCGCCCGTAGCAGGCCGGGCCCGGCTCCGCCCCGGCCGACTGCGGACCCACGCGCAGCGCACCGCCGGCGTCGACCCAGGCGATGCTTCCGCCCCCGGCGCCGATCTCCGCGATGTCCACCACCGGGATGCGGACGGGAAAGCCATGGCCCCCCTTGCGGCCGGCGAGGCTCGCGATGCCGCCCACGTGGAAGCCGTGGGTCACGTCGGGGCGCCCGCCGCGCACCACGCCCGCCTTGGCGGTGGTGCCGCCCATGTCGAAGGAGATGACGGCGCGCTCGCCCTCGAGCTCGCCGATCATCCCCGCCGCCACGACCCCGGCAGCACCGCCGGACTCGACGGTGTGGATCGGCAGCCGCGCGGCGAGGGAGGCGGACAGCACGCCGCCGCTCGAATCCATCACCTCGATGGGGCAGGGGATGCCCAGGGCCCGCACCGTCGACTCCAGTCCGGCGAGGTAGGCGCTCATCTCCGGTCCGACGCTGGCGCACATCACCGTGGTAAGCGCCCGCTCGTACTCGCGGATTTCGGGCCAGGCCTCCGACGACGCCACCACGAAGCGGTCCGGCAGGGCGTCGCGCAGAGCGGCGGCCACGAGCTGCTCGTGGGTGGGGTTGGCAAAGGCGTGCAGCAGACAGATGGCCACCGCCTCCGGCGCGGCGGCCGCGACGCGGCGCACCAAGGCTTCGACGGCGTCCGGGGCCGGCGCACGCACGACGCGCCCGCGAGCGTCGATGCGTTCGTCGAGCTCGAAGGTGAGCGCGGGCTCGACCGGCGGCGCGGGCTTCTCGAAGAGCAGGTCGTAACGGTCCGCCTCGACCCGCGCCTCGCGTCCCAGCTCCAGCATGTCGCCGAAGCCGGCGGTGGCGACGAAGGCCGTTCGCGCACCCTTGCGCTCCAGGATGACGTTGGTGGCGCGCGTGGTGCCGTGGACCAGCCGGCCCACTCGTGCCGGCGACGCACCGGACGCCGCCAGGACTTCGCGCAGGCCGCGCTCGATTCCGCTGCGAGGGTCCGCCGGAGTGGTGGGCACCTTCGCGACGAAGACGTCGCCGTCCGAGTCGCCGAGCACCACGTCCGTGAACGTGCCGCCCACGTCGACCCCGATGAAGCTGCGTCCCTTCACCCGCGGCCCCGCCTGCCCGCGGCGCGCCGCCTCGCCGTCGCGTCGCTGTCCACGACGTCGCCGCCGGCGCCCAGGACCACGCCGTACACGATCTCGGCCGCGTCGCGGCTCACGCTGCCGGCGCACACGTCGGCCAGCACCCGGTCCGGATCGCGTTCCCAGGGCTCGCCCAGCCCCCCGCCGCCGGAGGTGCGCATCACGAAGACGTCGCCGGCGCGCAGCGCGATCTTCGACTGCTTGTCGGCGAGCAGCTCGAGCCTGCCGTCAGCGCGCTCCACCGCGTAGCCGCCCGGCCGACCGGGCTGTCCCCCGTCTCGGCCCGCAGGGGGCAGGGCGATGCGGTCGCCGCGCACCGTTAGTTCAGCGTCGCCGAGCAGCAGGACGGCCGTCTCGGTGCCCCGGCCGCCCCGGAAGCGTCCGGCGCCCCCGGAGTCCGGTAGCAGCCGCGAGCGCAACACCCTCAGCGGGAAGCGCGCCTCCATCGGCTCGTGTTGGGGGATCACCGAGCGGCCGCCCAGAAAGAAGCAGCCGGTGGCGTCGGGACCGTCCGAGACGGCCCGGGCGCCCAGGCCGCCGAAGTCGTAGCTCATGGAGAGCCAGGGGACGCCGTTCTCCGCTCCGCTCAGGGCGTATACGTGGATGATCGCGCTCTGCGCGACGGCGCGTTCCGGTGCGGCGTGGGACAGCGCCTCGATGATGGCTTCGGTGGTGCCGCAGACGGCAACGATCCGCCCGCCGCACGCTGCGGGCGGGCGCGGGTTGACGAGGCTGCCGAGCGGGAACTTCGCCTCGATCGCGCGGAAGCACCCCTCGTTCATGGGGATCGTCGGGTCGACGAAGCAACGCACCGCGTAGACGACGCCCGAGAGTGCCTGGGAGAGCGACGCGTTGATCGCGCCGCGGGCCTGGCCCGAGGTGCCGGCCAGGTCTACGCACACGGAGCCGTCGGAGACCGTGACCGCCACCCGCACGTCGTAGCTCCGCTCGAGGTCGAGCCCGTCGCTGTCGATGCGGAAGCTGCCGTGGTAGGTGCCCGCGGGCAGGCGCCGGATCTCGTCGCGCATGCGCGCCTCGGTGTAGTCGAGGCTGGCGTCGACGAAGCGCTGGAGCGTGGCGACGCCGTGTTGCTCGATCAGCTCGCCGACCCGGGCGGCCATCACGTTGACTCCCGCCACCAGCGCGCGCACATCGCCGAGCACCATCTCCGGCGTGCGGCTGTTGGCGGCCAGCAGCCGCATGATCGCGTCCTCGGGCACGCCCTTCGCGTAGAGGCGCACAGGAGGCACCGTCATGCCCTCGGAGAAGGTATCCGTCGCCAGAGCGGCCAGGCCCGCGGGATAGGCGCCCCCCAGATCGGCCACGTGGATCAGGGTTCCGGCGAAGTAGACGGGCTCGCCGGCCCCGAAGATCGGTCGGAACACGACCAGATCGTTGGCGTGAATCCCGCCGCGGTAGGGGTCGTTCATCACGAAGACGTCGCCGGGGCTCATGTCGCCGGGCTCGATGTCCTCGAGCAGCGCGGGCAGGCAGGCGCGCAGGCTCGCGCCGTGCATGAGGCTGGTCGCGTCGGACTGGGCCACGAGCTGGGCCCGGGCGTCGAGAATTGCGGCGCAGGCGTCGGCGCCTTCCTGGATGAATGCCGAGTAGGCGGAGCGCACCACCACGATGCTGGCTTCCTCCGCCGCCACCGCGAGGGCGCTCTTCACGATCTCCCGGGTGATGGCGTCGTCGATGCTGGCAGTGGACTGGGTCAAGGGTGGCCTTCCCGTGGAGGTCGGAGTCGGGCTGCGGGCAAGATTCTGCGATTGGCGGCACCGCTGCAACCGTTGCCGCGGCGCGGCGGGTGCCGCCGAGGTTCTGGGAATCGGTAGCAGCGGTCGAGGCAAAGTCTCTGGAAGCCGGGGAGGGCGGCCAACCCAGTTGCGGGGCCGAGTCCCGTCCGCCTCGCCATCTCAGCGAAAGCGTCCAGTGAGACGGGGCCGCTGCGAAGCAGAAGGCCCATCCCAGATCTCAACAATGGCGTTCCGTCGGGAGTAGAAGGCGGCGCAGCCGGCTCTCCCACAAGTTGCCGGCGGGTGGGCAATCCAAGCGGGCGACCCGTGTCCGAGAAGTCCCATGATGGCAACCCGCGTGGGGCTCCGAGGCGGGTGCGGACCGTGGGCGCGTGGCGGGCTGCTCGGCGACTCGGTGGCCGGATGCCCCCTTTCGCCTTCGAAGGCTGGGGGTCCGGGGGCCGTGGGAGCGACTTGTGCGGCTCGGGGACACCTTGACCCGGGCCTGCCCGCCGCTTCCAGTGGCCCCCAGGCCCACGTCTTCCAGAGGCCCGACTCGGGACCCGGCCTCAAGCTTGCTCTATGGACACTCGATGCGGGCTGTAGCTAGCATTCGCGCCCGGAGGGGGGGTAAGAGAATCCGGTGAACGTGGGGATCGTGATTGGTCGCATCGGCGACGTCGACGGAGTTGCGCTCGAGACCGAGAAGTGGATCGAGGTCCTCGAGCGGTTGGGGCACACTTGCTTCGTGCTCTCGGGCCGTTTCAAGGAGCACGTGGTTCCGCGGGAGCGCGAAACGAGCTTCCGGCCGCTCTCGTTCTTCTCGCCCGAGTGCGAGTGGGAGCAGAATCGCGCCTTCTTCTTCCCGCCGGACGACGCGGATGAGCTGCTCACGATCGTGGATGAGAACGCGCAGGCCGTGGCCAGCGAGATTTTTCGTTGGGTGGTGGCGAACCGGATCGACGTGCTGATCTCGGAGAACGCGTCTTCGCTGCCCTGCCACCTCTCGATGGGCCTCGGCATCAAACTCGCCGCCGAGGGCATGTCGCTCCCAGTGGTTGCGCACGACCACGACTTTGCCTGGGAGCGTGGCGACCGCTACGCCACGCCGCTTCCGGAGGTGCAGGAGCTGATCGCCGCCACCTTCCCGCTGCGACTACCCAACGTGTATCACGCGGTGATCAATAGCGCCGCACGCGAGGAACTCGAGTCGCGCTATGGCATCGGCGCGGCAGTCATCCCGAACGTCATGGACTTCGAGACCGAGTACGCCAAGCAGGACTGCTACAACGACGACCTGCTCTCGAGCATCGGCATTCGAAACGGCGATCTCCCGATCTTCCAGATCACGCGCATCGTCAAGCGGAAGGGCATCGAGACAGCGATTGATCTGGTGCGCCGGCTCGACGACCGCCGCGTCCGACTCGTCATCACCGGCAGCGCCGCAGATGACGATCGCAAGGGCTACTTCAAAGAGCTCGTCGAGACGATCGAAGCGGGCCAGCTCGAGGACCGCGTGACCTTCGCCTACCACAAGATCCTCAGCAAGCGGGAGCAGGTCCCCAACGGACGCAAGATCTATTCGCTCGAGGACGCCTACGCCCACGCCGTCGCAGTCACCTACTTCAGCACCTACGAGGGCTTCGGCAACGCCTTCCTCGAAGCTGTTTTGGCGCGCAAGCCGGTGTTCGTGAACAACTACGAGCCCGTCTTTTGGCCGGACATCGGCAGCAAGGGCTTCGAGACCGTGATGATCGAGGACGGCGTACTGACCGACGAGGCCGTGCGGCAGATCGGCACGATCCTGCACGACCCCGAACGCCAGCGCGAGATCGCCGAACACAATTTCGCGCTCGGGCGCAGGCATTTCTCCTATGATGTCCTCGAGGAGAAGCTGGCGGCGCTGTTCGAGTTCTAGGCCCCGGCTGTTGCTTCCACGGAGGCGCCTAGGTCATGTCACCGCCCAGTACCACACGAACCGACGCCCTGCTCGAGCGACTGCGCGCCGAGAACATCGAGACGTGGTTCGACCTCGGGCTGATGCTCGACCGCTTGCGCGACGAGCGCGCCGGGGCGAGCGCGCCGGCCGGTTTCGCCGACTTCCGGCGCAAGCTCGCGCGCGGCGTCGCCTTCGTCACTTACCATTATGCGATCGACGGCGTGACGATGGAGATCGCCAAATACGCGGATGCGATGCGCAGCCTGCTGCCCAACCCTCGCATCCACATGGTGGGCGGGAGCTTCGGAACCGGCGCGGATTCGGTGCTGGGGCCCGCAACGCAGCGACACACGATCGGAGCGATCGAAGGCTTCGACCGCAACAGCATCTACCAGCGGCTCTTCCTGCGCCGGCTGGACCGGGGCAGCCCGCTCTACAACCGTCTGATCGTCGATTTCTGGCAGAGCACGCTGAACCTCGTCGCAGAGCTCGGACGCCTGTTCGACGACGAGGGGATCGAGCTCATTTTTGCGGTGAACACGAACTCGAACCCGGGCAACCCGCCGCTGGCGCTGGCGCTGGTGCTGCTTTCTGAAGATCTCGGCATCCCGGTCATCAGCAACAACCACGATTTCTTCTGGGAGAGCGGGTGCTCTGAGAGGGAGCGCGAGGCTTTGGGCCTGCCCAGGGGCGCTCGCGACCACTTCTTCACCAACGCGCATCTCGGCGAGGTGTTCTCGGTAATCGAGATGACCCACCCCTGGATGGCGCGAAGCTGGCTCTCTCTCAACATCAATGACACGCAGTGTGACGCGCTCGTCGGAATCCGCGGCCACAACCCGACGAACGTCGCCACGGTCGGAACCGCGGTGGATCTGGAGCGTTTCCATTCGCTTTCGCGGCCGCGACGCGTCGAGGTGCTGCGGCAGATCGCTTCGTTGCTGGGCAGTGGCGGGCCGCGCGTCCCGGTGCGGAGCGTGACGGATGAGATCGAGAGGGGCATCGTTGTGGATGCCAGACCCGTACTGCTCGGAGTGCGCAGCGGGCCGCGCGTGGACTTCACGCAAGACAACATCATCTTGCTCCAGCCCACGCGTATCATCGCGCGCAAGAACATCGGCCGCGACTTCGAGCTGGTTGCAGCGTTGTGCGAGGATCCGGAGTTCGCGGCGGCGCTCGATGCGACGCCCTCCCTCAAGCTCACCGTGGTCGTGACCGGGCCGGTGGCCGACGGCCAGGATCGCTACCTCGAGAGCTTGCTCGAGCTCTTCCGGAAGACGCTAGAGGGGCTCCCCGAGCGCTTTCGGGATCGCGTCTTCCTGGCTCCGCTCTTCGCGGGGCTCGACTTTCCGGAGTTCCGTGCGCGCTTCGAGCAGCCGGCCGAGATCGCCGAGCTCTACGGCGTCGCCTCGCTGGTGTGTCTGCCTAGCGAGACGGAAGGCCGCGGCCTGCCGGTTCTCGAGGCCGCGGCCGCCGGCACGCCCATCATGGTGCGGCGCTACCAGCCGGAATCCGTCTACGCGGAGATGATCGGCGAGGACCTGGCCGCCGACCAGCGCTTGGAGGTGGTCGAGATCCGCGGCTCCCACGTCGGCCCCGAGGCCGTCGCCTGGGTGCGGGATCTGCTGGTCCACCCGCAGGAGCACGCCGCGAGCCGCGCTCACAACCGCCACGTGATCGGGACGCGCTACGGAGTGAGCGCGCTCGCAGCCGACATGCGGAGCGCACTCGATCAGCTGCACGGACGGCTCCAGAGCAGCCATCGCGCCGACGAGCGCGCCGCGGAGGCACTCGCGCGTTTCAGCCGCCGCGAGCGGCGTGGCGCGCGCGAACTCGGAGATCTCGTCGATAGGCGTCGGCGCGAGTACCTGCCGGGTGTTGGCCGTATGGGCTTCATGCTGATGCTGAAATCGCTGATCGATCCTTCGTACTTCCGCGTGGAGGAGCAGCGCGTACGGGGGCTCGCCTTCGCGTTCGCGTGCCGGCTGGTCGACGCGCCAACCGGCCCGGTTCCCAGCGACGTCACGGAGCGCCGCGCCTTCTTCCAAGCCGTGGAGAGCCTCTTCCTGCACTGGAAGGGCGAGATGCCGGTGATGTTCGATCACGCATTGGCCTACCGGCACCGCAATCGGCGCGACTATCCCTACCGCGGGCTCACACCTGAGCAGCTCACTGGCGTGATCAACCTGCTGCACCGCGAGCATGTCGAGCCCGAGCCGCCGAGGATCGTTCCGATGGCGGCGCACCATTTTTCGAGCTGGAACCGAGCGGTCGCGCAACTCTGCGGCGGGTCGCCCGCCATCGATCAGCGCGCTCGACTGCGGAGGCGACTCCGCGACGACGTGCCCTTCGTCTTCTTCCCGGGGCCCCATCTCGAGCTCGAACTCGAACTCTTCGTGCTCGAAGCCGTGCGCAATCGCCTTGGGCTCGAGCCCCACGAACCGCTCACGGCAGAGCGGCTGGCCGAGTCCAGCCTCGCCCCGATCCACGTGATCCTGCGCGAGCAGCCTTGCGCCGACGCGCCCACGATACACACGTTGAAGCGCTTCCTCTGCGAGAGCACGAACGAGGAGCTCGGGCTCGTGTTCGAGAGCGGCCCCGTGCGCATGGTGCGCAGCCGGCAGCTGGGAATCGGCATCGACGCCTGTCAGCTCGGCAAGCGTGTGCTCGACACGCTGCGCGAGGTGCGGGCGGGCGGTGGGTTCCTGCTGGCGGCCGCCGAGCAGGCGGCGATGACCACCGACATCCTGGATCTCGAGCGCTTCCACGTCGGACGTGAGGCGCATCCCCTGAGTGCGCACGTGATGGGAATCGATCCGGGCACAGGCTATGTGCAGTGGGTGCCGGCCGGACTTCGCTTCGCGCTCGCGTATCCGACGCCGGTGCAGACCGGGCGGGATCTCGCCGCCCTGCTCCAGAGTCGCGGCTTCCGGGATCTGTGCGCCGAGCGCGGCGAGGCCGTCGTGCTGGAGGCGCTGCGCCGCGACGCCGCCGAGCGTGGCTCCCCGGTAGCGCAGGTCCTCTCCGAACTCCGGCTGGGGGGCTCACAACCACACGAGGGGCCCGTGCGCTGCCAAGTCGTGAGCGGCATCTACGCGGACGGGCATCCCTGGTCGGGCTCGCTGGCGCGTGTCGAGGATAGATCGCTGCGCTACCGCATCGTCTCGTCCGCTGGCGACCCGCGCACGATGCCTGATCTTGTGCGCCGCTTCGAGCGGCGCAGCGGGGAGCGTGCGCGCATCGGCTGGAACGGCGGGTACATCCTGAACGCCGAGCTGGTTGGCAAGCTCGGCCTGCCGGAGTCCTACATCGGGTCGCCGCTCGGCCTGATCGTCGAAGACGGCCGCGTGTTGTGTCCGCCGCTCTATGCGAAGCCGGCCTTCCTGGTGCACGCCTCGGGCGCGCTCGAGATCCGCCGCGTCGGCTGCGGCGGTGGCCTCGAGGTCTCGTTTGGCGCAAGCGAGCTGAAGCTTCCGAAGGAGGCGCACAACCCGCGGCGGCCGCCGGCCGGCCGGCCCTGCTACTACGACCTGCTCTTCTCGGACGAGGCGCTGCCGGGCGACGGGCGTACGCTCGTACGCCTGGCGGGTACGCGCATCATGGAGGTGGTCGAGACGGCCCCGAATGAGCGCACGCCGGTCTGTCCGGTCGGCCTCGTGCTTTCCTTTCCGCCAGGCGGAGTGCCCGAGGGTTTCGCGCCGGGCGCCGAGATCGAGTTGCGCATGCCGGCGCTCTCGGGTGTGGCGCAGGCCGTCGAGGCCGGGCCGCTGCTCATCGAGGGCGGTGAGCTGAGCATCGACATGCAGGCCGAGGGCTGGAAGACGCAGAATTCGATTCGCACACAGGCGGCGCGACTTGACTACCTCGACATGCGCGGACCGAAGATCGCGGCCGGCCTCGACGCCGAGGGTCGGCTCAGCGTGCTCACGGTGAACGGCCGCATCCGCGAATCGGTGGGTGCTACACACGTCGACATGGCCGAGATCTTGCGCCAGCACGGCATCGTGGTGGCGATGGGTTTCGATCCCGGAGGCAGCGCCACGCTGGTCGTGGGCCGTGAGACTGCCAACATCTCGCCCTACAATGCTGCCTACGAACGCGACGTCTGGTCGCTGCCGCCGCAGCCGCGCGCGGTCTCGAACGGGGTGATCGGCTACTGAGTGGCGCCGACGGGCCCCTCTTGGCCCCTGCAGCCCGCTGGCCCCGTCCATTCCGAGAACCTCAACCGTGGTCGATCAAGCGGCTCGGTGCTGGCATCGCCGGAGCGCCACCGGTGCGGTCAAGATTCTGCGATCGGCGGCACCGCCGCAACCGTTGCCGCCGCGCGGGCGGTCAGGCGCGGAGCGGGGCAGTGGTGATTTCGAGAGTGTTTCCCGTCGGGTCCTCGATGATCGCGCGCAGGATTCCATCGGGGCCGGTCCCAGGTCCGAATCGGAACTGGCCCCCACGATCGGCGATCTGGGCCGTCAGGCCTTCGAAGTCGTTCGTGACGACGGCGATGTGCGGAGCCAATGGCGAGTCGAGTGGCTGGAACTTCTGGTTCTCGATGACGTGGAGCTCCGAGGTGCCGATCCGGTACCAGGCGCTTCGGAACTTGGCCGCGATCTCGGGCGGGCGCTCGACCTCTTCCAGCGACAGGATCTCGCCGTAGAACCGACGCGCCTCGTCGATGTCGTGCACGCAGACGGCCAGGTGGTGGCAGCCTGTGATGGTGGCGTCGTCGTCTTGGACGGTTCGTTCGCTCTGCATCGTTCCTCCGGCAGTCAGGCGCGCTCGGATTTCAGATTCGATTCGCAGTATTTCAGGCATTCCTGCATGGCTTCTTCTACCGACTTGATGGGCGTGTAACCCAGATCGTTCCTGGCCTTTTCGATGCTGGCGTAGTGGGTGACGCAGATCTTGTCGAGCTCGTGGGGGCACAGCATCGGCTTCGGAACGCCGAGCATGAAATGGGCCGCCTGCCAGGCATGCGTCATTGGCTTCAGCAGCCATGCCGGAACTTCCCGCTGTGGAAAGCGATGGCCCAGGCCTTCGATCAGGGGTCGGAAGAACTCGAACGAGTTCATGGGCTCGTCGTCGGAGATGAAGTAGGCCTGGCCGCAGGCGGCGCCATCCGGGACGAGGTGCCGGGCTGCCAGCACGTGACCGTGCACGAGATTGGTGACGTGGGAGTTGTCCTGCAACGCTGAGATCGAACCGATTCGCGCGACCAGGCCTCCGGCGGTCAACATTTCGACGAAGCGGTCGATCATGTCGTTCGGCTCGGCACCGTAGATTCCGTCCGGCCGAATCGCGCAGGTTCGCAGTCCGGAGCTGCCGTCGGCCTCGAGCACGCGCTTCTCCGCGGCCGCCTTCGACTCCGCGTAGATGGACTTGAAGCGCCGCGGGTAGGGGAGCGATTCATTCATGTTCGGAAGTGGCTTGCCTTCGAAGCAGACGTCGATGGAGCTCGTGTAGATCAGGCGGCTCACGTTGTCCGACATGCACGCTTCGATCACGTTCTCGGTGCCGCTGACGTTCACCCGCCACGCTTCGTCGCGATAGGCCTGCCGCATGGCGGGGCCGCCCAGCAGGCTGACCAGAGCGGCCGTGTGGAACACGGTGTCGACGCCCTCAAAGGCTTCCGCCAGGTCGTCGGGATTGGAGATGTCGCCGGGAACGCAGCGGAGGTTCTCGTCGGCGATGTTCAGCGGCGTCTTGCGCACCAATGCGCGAACCGTGAGCTCCTCGCCCAGCAGTCGCTTCACGATGTTGCGGCCCAGAAAACCCGCAGCGCCCGTCACCAGGCAGACACCCAGTTGGGTCGTTTCGATCGGCTCGCTCCCCGTTCCCATTTTCGCTGCTCCCCGCTAGCCCGTCGGGAGTCCCCCCGGCTCTGCCGGGGAGGCCTTCAGAGTTTGACAGTTCCGGAATGAGAAACTCCCTCCCGTGAGTCGTTCAAAGCTTCGCGAGAGGGAGTTCTTTTGTCGAACTATCGCAAGCTACAGCACAGTGAATGGGAGTGTAAATATCACGTGATCTTCATTCCGAAGTACCGCCGGAAAGTCCTGTATGGGACGCTTCGGCAGCACTTGGGGGAGGTGTTTCGTCGATTGGCTCGCCAGAAGGAGAGTGAGATCGAGGAAGGGCACCTGATGCCCGATCACGTTCACATGATGATCTCGATCCCCCCGAAGTACGCGGTGGCTCAGGTGGTCGGGTACATCAAGGGGAGGAGCGCGATTCATGTTGCCCGGCATTTCGGGCAGAGACGTCGCAACTTCGTAGGGCATCACTTCTGGGCACGGGGTTACTTCGTTTCGACCGTGGGCCGGGATGAGGCGGTGATCCGGCAGTACATCCAGAAGCAACAGAACGAGGACCGCCAACAGGATCAGCTGAGTTTCGGAGAGTGAGTTGCCCCCCCGTAGGGGGGCGCAAGGGGTCGCGAAGCGGCCCTGTCCAGCCGCTTTGAGCGGCTCACATGATGCCCCCGGCTTTGCCGGGGGAGCAGTCGCTGGTAGGTTCACCGCGTTGTCTTGGAATAGACCCAGCCAACGGGCGTTGGACCCAAGGTGCTTGAGAACTTCTGACTGCCTCCCTCAGCTCAGTCCACCGGAAGCGCAAGGCGGCGCATCAGATCCTCGAAGCGCGGGTCTGAACGAAGCGGCTCGAACGGTGGCCATCTGGCGGCGAGGATGGGCAGCGTGACCCAGCGCATCGCGTACGCCCGCTCCAGCGAGGCGAATGCCTCGTCCTTCTCGCCGCGGGCGATGTGGGCGAGGGCCAGCGAGATGGGCGGTACGAAGCCCGCCCGGGCGCGCTGGTCGAGCTGCGCGAGGATCTCGCGCGCCTCATCGCTCCTACCTGCCAGGGCCAGACCGTAGGCCAGGGACGCCAGCTGGTCCGGACCGTCGGAGGACAACGCGCGGGCCTCCTCGAGCAGCGCGAGGCCCTCATCGAAGCGTCCCCGCTCGCAGTGCAGCATGCCGATCGCCTCATCGGGACGCGTCGAGCTGCCGAAGAACTCCCGGGTCTCCGTGAACCGCGCGAGCGCCCGTTCGTCATCGCCGGCCAGGTAGAAGAGGTTCACGGCGCTTTCTGCTAGGGCTCGATTCAACGGGTCGAGTCGTTGTTGCGTGTCGATCTGTTCGGTCGCCTCCTCGAGCCGTCCGAGAGTTACGAGAAGGAGGGCGTACATGGAGTGAGTCTCCGCGCGGCTCGGATCGAGCTCGATCGCGCGCCGGAACGACTGCTCGGCCTCCCGCCACTTCCATTCCAGCAGGAACTGGACGAAGGCCAGCGCCTTGTGGGCATCGCCGAGTGTCGGGTCGAGCTCGAGGGCCTTGTTCGCCGCGGCCTTGGCCTTGTCCACCACTCCGCCCGGGAGCGCCCAGACACAGGTTCACGAGTACGCGTCGGCGAGTCCTGCGTAGCCCAGCGCAAAGTCGGGGTCGATGCGGATCGCCTCCTGGAAGTACTCGATCGCCTTGAGTGTGTCGTCGTGGTTGTTCTTCCAGAAGAAGTGCCGGCCTCGCAGATAGGCTTCGTGAGCAGCGGGATCCACGGCCGGCGGGGCTGCCAGGCGTGCCTGCGAATGGGGGGCAAGCTTGAGCCGGATCTGTTCCGCCACGGCCTGCGCCACGTCGGCCTGAAGAGCCAGAATCCCCGCTAGCTCGCGGTCGTAGCGCTCGGCCCAGAGGTGCTCGTCGCGACGCGCGTCGATGAGCTGGGCCGTGATCCGCACGCGGCCACCGTCGCGCATCACCGTTCCTTCGAGCACGCTGTCGACGCCGAGCTCCGCCGCGATCTCGGACAAAGGCCTGCGTACACCCTTGTACTTCATCACCGACGTGCGCGAGGTCACGCTCAGTGATGCGATCTGGGCCAGGTCTCCGATCAGGGCCTCCGTCATCCCGTCGGCGAAGTACTCCTGCTCGGGGTCGCCCGAGAGATTCTCGAGCGGCAGGACGGCGATCGAGCGGATGGGGCCGGCGTCGGCAGCCATCGGGTAGAGCCACCATGCGGCCAGCGCTGCGATGACCACCGCGGCCGCGGCGAGGAGCGCTCGGCGCCCGAAAGTCCTGGGCCGCTCGGGCACGAGCGGCGCGACGGCCCCGGGCTCGGCAGCCGTGCCGCTGAGCGAGTAGGCGGCCACGGGCTCCGGAACGTTCTTGAGGCTCTGCTCTCCGAGGGGCACGGTCTCGATCCCGGCCTGGTTTCGGATCGACCGGTAGACCTCCGCCGTGATGCAGACCTGCCCGGGCTCGGCGAGCGGGCGGATTCTGGACGCGACGTTGACGCCTTCCCCGTAGACGCGTTTGCCCTCGACGAGCGTCTCGCCCAGGTGGATGCCGGCGCGCAGCTGCAGGGTCGGCTCGTCGCGCAGCGCCGACTGCACGGCCAGCGCGCAGTTCGCCGCGTCCACCGCACTCGGAAAGATCGAGAGCGACTCGTCCCCGGTCTCCTCGATCCACTGACCGTGGTAACGCTCGACCAGGGGTCGCACGACCTCGCGGTGCCGCTCTCGGGCGCGCAGCGCCTCGGCCTCGCTCCTCGCCATCAGGGCCGTGTAGCCCACGATGTCGGTGAATAGGATCGCGCAGAGGCGACGCTCGGCCTGCTCGGAGCCCACGCCTGGAATTCCCCCGGATGGTACTCGCTGCAACCGATGCTACTCCCATCGCTCAGCGTTGGAAAGCGAAGCGACGGCACCCGAGCCGTCCAGGACAGTCCAGGTGGCTTCGCGCTCGGCTCGAGCGCAAAAAAAAGACGATTGGCAACCTAGCGTCTCTTGCTCAGGCCATAGAAGGGGAGGATCTGGTCCAGCAGATCCTCGAACGCCGCGAAGTTCGCAAGGACGGGGTCCAACAGCGCCATCCGTCGCCCGTACATCGCGAGGTCATCGTTGAGCTCCCGGATTCGCAAGACGCTTCCCTTGGTCGACTTGGCCTTGGCCCCCTTCTCGAGAGAAGCAGCCAGGTGGCGCGACTCGTGCTCGATCAGCCTGAGCCGATCCATGAACTCGTGGCGCTCGGAGCCACCACCGATTCCGCTGAAGGAATCCGGCGCTTTGTACTCGGCGTCGTAGAGTTCCTTCACCGCCTTGGCGAGCTTCTCGGCGAGAGCGGTGACGCGCTCCTGGTCCCAACTCGCAGCTTCGTCGGCGGATGCCATGAGGCCGCCGAAGGCGATGCTGGCGACGAGGACGCCAACCGCGAGCCCCCATCGTGTTCTCGATTGCAGTCGATCCACGGTTGCTCCTTCAGTTGAATGAATGCGGCGCCCAGCGTTCTGCTACGGCGGGCGGCTCCGCCAGCTAGCGAATCAGGCCCAACACGGGTCAGCGACGGCTGTACAAGTCGCGGCAGCACGCCGCGGCTCTACAGGTCTCTCTTTCGCTCGACTTCCTCGTCCGCTTCGTCGATCGCCCGATTGTTCACGCCGCCCTCCTCGATGATCTCCCTCTCTTCCATCGCTTCGCCCCGCGCGGCGGCATCCTCTCGACGTCCTTCCTCCGCCAGATCGGCGGCGGTGGTGGTCGTCGTGCAAGCGAGGACCCCACAAGCGAGTAGACCGATCGACCCTGCCAGCGCGCGAATCAATACTCTCATCGAACCCACCTCATACGCCGCGTCGCGTGAATCGCACCGTCAGCGATAGAGCATAGTGTCTGCCGACATGCGACACGAAGGGCAGCTTCGATGAGATCGCCGCTCGAGCCTCCATGAACGCTCGGCTGCGATTGCGGGCGACGTTCGTTCCCTGCGGCGTCAATGTCTCGGCCGCACCCAGACATCGCGCGGCCCCCGCAGCACGCAGCCGAAGAACTCCACCGGGCGCTCCGGGATGAGCTCCAGCTCCGGGAAACGCTCGAAGATCAGCTTGATCGCGGTTTCGAGCTCTCGCCGCGCCAGGTGGGAGCCGGGACAAAAGTGCTCTCCGTGACCGAAGGCGAGATTCTCATTCTTGTTGGGTCGGTCGGGATCGAAGCGGCGCGGATTCGGGAAGACTTTGGGGTCGGCGTTGGCGGCCGTGATCCCGAAGAGCATCGACGTGCCGGCCTTGAGCGCCACCCCGCCCAGCTCGGTGTCGGCGCTGCACATCCGCGGCATCAATGAGGTGGGAGGCATCCAGCGCAACCCCTCGAGCGCGAGGTCATCGCGCGCCTGATCGCTCTCCATGGCTCGCTCCCGCATGCCCGGGGTGGAGAGGATGGCATACAGCAGGCTGCCGAAATTCTTGTAGGTGGTGTCCGAGCCCGCCGGGAAGAACAGCAGGCAGTGGCCGAAGATCTCCTCGTCCGTGAGCCGTCTTCCCTCGATCTCGCCTGTCGCGAGCATGGAGAGGATGTCGTCCTGGGGATCTTCGCGCCGCTGCTTCACGAGCGGCCGCAGGTAATCCTCGAACTCCCGACGCGCCCGCAGTGCCCCCTCCGGATCCCACGGATAGTCGATGATCTTGACGGCCCACTCGAGGAATTGGGCCTCGTTGTGGACGGGCAGGCCGAGCAGCCGGGTGATCACCGAGAAGGGAAAGGGCCGGGCAAACTCCGCGACCATTTCCATCTCCGACTTGCCCTCGAGGGCGTCGAGTCGGCGTGTTGCCTCTTCGGTGATGACGCCCGCGACGTAGCCCTGGACCTTGCCGGGCAGGAAGGGACGGGAGACGAGCAGGCGATTGACGCGGTGCTCTTCGCCTTCCATCGACAGCAGAGTGCGGCCCATGCTGGGCTCCGCGTGCAGCACATGCATGGCCCGGGCAGCGAAATGTTCCTCGTCCGCAAAAGCCTGGCGCAGCTCCGCGTGGCTGTTGATCAGGTAGGTGATCTCGCCGTGGTACAGGACGGGCACGACCGTGCCGAACTTGCGCGTCTCGTCGAGCAAGTCGTGCAGATTGGGGGCGTCCGCGTGGGCGAAGTCGATGTCGGGGAGGACGGGGGTAACACTCACGAGGTCTCCTCTTCTCGTTGGTTCGATTTCAGGAGTTTCCGGAAAGCTTTGGGATCATAATTCAAAAATCTTATGATTAGGAGTTGCACCTCTTCCTGAAGAGACAGTACGCAGCGGACGGCATCGAGTGCACTCGGGAAGATCGCCAGGCACTCGTCGCCACGCAGCTCGACCGGCTCGCCGCGGTGACGCTCCACGGCGGGCAGTACGAGCGCCCGGTGACGTTCGCGAGCGCGGAGCCCCGCTCCTCGTCCACCGCCATCAGCGCCGTGAAGCCGACGATGTCGGTGAAGAGGATCGCCGCCAGCGTGCGCTCGAATGCCTCCGGCATGCCCCCACAGAATACGCCTCGATGCGCGGGTCGGGTATCTCGCGCACCGGCCGATGCAGCTGACCTTCCGAGTCAACCCGAGCCGCACTGTGGAGTCCGTGGCGATGCGGCGAGGGAGCGTCGGAGCTGAGCCAGGCCGTGCGGCCCGCTCAGTCCACGAACGCGTCGTACACGAGGTTGCGCAGCTCCAGCGGCGAGCCGAAGCCGAAGGTCGGGACGTGCTGGGCCATCAGAAGGACGACGAGCTCCTGCGCGGGGTCGATCGAGAAGCTGGTGCTCGCCATGCCGGCCCAGAAGTATTCTCCGGCAGAGCCCAGGGCGGCGGGCGCCGAGTCCAAGACGGCCAGCAAGCCGTAGCCGAAGCCGCACGCTTCGAATACGCCGCCCATGAAGTCGACGCTGCGCTGCTCCGGCGTGAGCTGGTTGCGGGTCATCCGCGCGACGTTCTCGGCGGAGAGGAGGCGCACGCCGTCGCGCTCGCCGCCGCCCATCAGCAGCTGCAGGAAGCGCAGGTAGTCCGTCGCCGTCGAGACCAGGCCTCCGCCGCCCGAGAGGAAGGCGGGCGGCGCGGAGAAATGGCTGTTGGCGGCTGCCTCGATCAGCTCCAGCCCCCCCGCGCCGGCCGGTCCGTAGGTGCCCCCCAGGCGGTCGAGCGCCCCTGCCGGTACGGAGAAACCGGTGTCGTGCATGCCGAGCGGCTCGAAGATGTTCTCGCGCAGGAATACGTCGAAGGGCACGCCCGAGACCACAGCCACAAGGTGCCCGAGCACGTCGGCCGAGACGCCGTAGCGAAAGCGGCTTCCGGGCTGGTGGGCGAGGGGAAGTCTGCCGAGGCGCTCGGTCCACGTCGCGAGATTCACCTCGGGCCAGTTGTCGAAGAGGCCCGCCTCGCGATACGCCGCGCCGAGCGGAACGGGCTCGTGACCTTCGTAGATGAAGCCCGCGGTGTGTACGAGAAGATCACGGATCGTCACCGGGGCGGTAGCGGGGACGCTCTCCGCCACCGGGCCTGCTGGATCTGCGAGCACTCGGAGGTTCGCGAGGGCGGGGATGCTCTCCCCGATCGGGTCGCTGAGCCGCAGCAGTCCGCGCTCTTCCAGCATCAGGACGGCGGTGCTCGTGATGGGCTTGGTCATCGAGTAGATGCGAAACAAGGTGTTCCGCTCGACGGGGCAATCGTTCGCGATGTCGCGCAGTCCCGCGGTTTCGAAGAAGACGACCCGGCCGCGCTGCTCGACCAGCACCGAGAGGCCGGCGAGCTTCTCTTCAGCTACGAGAGACTGCATCCAGCCGGTCAGCTGCGCGCCGCGGCCGTCCGCCGCCACTAACGACCTTCGAGAGGTGCGTAGACGATGAAGGCGTTGCCGGCGGGGTCGCGGAGCAGGGCGCGAACCTCGTGGCGGCCGGCGCTGGCCGGCCGCACGAGGCTGGCGCCCCCCGCGACCAGCTCGTCGATGGCGGAGTCGAGGTCCGCGACCTTGTACGAGACCGCCGGCGCGCTGGCCACGGCCTCGTCGCCAGCGGCCAGCGCGATCGTCACGCCCTTCGCGTCGAAGGCGCAGAAACGGTCGCCGTCGCGAAACAGCTCGCGGAGCCCGAGGGTCTCGCGGTAGAAGCGCGCGGCTGCGTCGAGGTCCTCGACGGGGTGGATCACCATGCCGACTTTCTGGATGTCCATCGTGGGTCATTGCTCCTTTGGTGCCTCCGGTGTCAGCAGCGTCCTGGACACGGCGTGGCGATGGATCTCGCGGTCGCTGAACCACCACGCGCCGGGCTCTGCGGCCAGCCAGGGGGTGAGCTGGTCCTTGAGGTGCGGGCTGTTGCAGCGACCGCTGACGCCGCCGGGGATCCCCGCCGTCACCTTGTCGGGGTCTGCGAGGTCGGCCACGAAGTTCATCGACGAGAGAAAGGTCGTCGCGTAGGGGGCACTCGCTCGGTAGGCGGAGCGGTGCAGGGTCTCGCCCGACCCGCGCGCCGGGTGAGTTCCGCCGTTCGGGCAGTCGGAGGCTTGCGGGTGCGAGCGCAGCGGGCTGGAGAAGGTGGTGCGGTGGAGATCACCCCAGCGCCAGCTGGCGGGATCGTCGCCGAGTTGCTCTTTCAGCTCGACGCGAGCGTCCCCTGCTGCCAGCCGAAAGAGATCGTCGCGGGTCTCGATCTCGGGCGTGCGCGCGTCGTCGAACCAACCCGGCGCGCCGCCCTGCAGCATCTGCGCGAGTCGCTCGTGCCAGTAGTAGGGGTCGTCGAGGTACTCGGTGGTGAGCGCCGGGCCGAGATCGTCCTCGAAGGTGCGTCGCGCGAAGTGCCGGTAGGTCGCCTGGAATACCGCAGCGCCGGCCGAGTCCGCCGCGTCGACCCCGTCCCAATCCGCGAGGATCCGCGCGAGCGGTGCGGCTGCTGGATCGCGCTCCAGGGCGCGCAGCATGAGTGGCGCGATGCGCGCCGCCATCGAGTTCTTCGCGTCCTGCAGGATCTCCCAGTGGTCTTGCACCGAGGCCGCATTGGAGGCGTCGAGAAGCTCGCGCAGCCGCCGATAGCGCCAGGAGTGCGAGAAGTGCGTCGAGTAGGCGTAGGGATAGTCCGCCGGCACAATGCGGTGGTTGGCACTTCCGAGCCACTGGCGAGCGGGATTCACGACCGCCGGCATCTCGTCGCCGGGAATGAAGCCCTGCCAGCTGTCGCCCGAGTCGAGCACCGGCAACGGCGACGACCCGTCTCCGCGCGTGCGAAGCGGCACCCAGCCCGAGGCCACGCGGGCAATGTTGCCCTGGGAATCGGCGACGATGTGGGTGAGGGCGACCGCCTGCTTTGCGATGGCGGCGCGGGCTTCGTCCACAGAGCGGGCCAGCAGCAGCTCGCGGGAGCCCAGCTCGTCGGCGCTGCGCGCGGCGCCGCTCCAGCGCAGCGAGACCAGGTGGTTCTCCGCGGTCGCCAGACCGTGATCGGAGAGGATCGGCCCGCGACGCGTGCTGCGCACCACGAGAATTTTCTCGCGCAGGCCGCCCGGCGCGGCCGGGTCGCGCACGCGAATTTTCTCCTCGCGCGATTCGAACGGAAGGGACTTCTCCCCCTCGAGGTAGTGGCCCTCCCGGGCCGGATCCGGTGTTTCGAGGTACAGGTCGACCACGTCCGCGTAGCCGTTGGTCGCGGCGAAGGCGATGTGCTGGGTGCGGCCGATGCCGAGCCCGGGTGTGCCGGGAGTTCCGCCGCCGATCGCACGCAGCTCG
>JAFDDG010000110.1 GCA_019310965.1 Deltaproteobacteria bacterium | reverse complement strand
CGACGACGGGCAGGCCATCGCCCCAGCCCCGCTGGGCGAGCACACGCCGAACCTCCGCGGGGTCTTCGGAGCTCAACTCGAAGCCTTCGAACTCGTCAGCCATCGTTCCCTCGCAAGCGCGTCGCCGCGGCCCCCTGAGGCTATCAACCGCAAAATCGTCGGGCAATCAGCGGCTTGCTCGCTCCCGACCGACACACTATATCTCGGCGTTCGCCTTGGATTCTCGCGAGGGGAGCCAGCAGACCGATGGCAGTGAGCCGTTATATCATCCACGGCGCTGGCGGTGTCGGCGCCAGCATCGGCGCGCAGCTGCACCGATCCGGCAAGGAGACGCTGCTCATCGCTCGTGGCCGACATCTCGAGGCGATTCAGCGCCACGGTCTCGACTACCGAACGCCCGAGGGCGCCGAGCGGCTCCATATCCCAGCCGTCGCCCACCCGGACGGCATCGAGTTCGCCCCGGGCGATGTCGCCATTCTCGCGATGAAGACCCAGGATTCGCTGCCCGCGATCGAAGCCCTCTCCGCCGCCTCCAGCCTGGAGCTTCCGGTCGTCTGCGCCCAGAACGGCGTCCACAACGAGCGCCTCGCCCAGCGCCGCTTTCGGCACGTCCTCGGCCTGGCCGTCTGGATCCCCGCAGCCTTCGTCGAGCCGGGCGTCGTACTCAACTACGCACCCCATGCCCCGATCGACGCGGGACGAGTTCCGTCGGGTGTCGACGACTTGACCGTCGAGGTGGTCGCGGATCTCTCGCAGGCGGGCTTCGATGTCGTGGTCCGCAAAGACGTGCTCGCATGGAAATATGCAAAGCTCATCACGAATGCCGTGGCGACCCTCGACGCGGTCTGCGGGGGCCGCGCAGGCCTGGAAGACCTGTGCACGCGCATCCGGGAGGAAGGCGAGGCCTGCTATCGCGCCGCCGGTATCGAGATCCCGAGCGATGAAGCGCATCGCAAGCGGATGGGCGCCGCGGCCCGGGCCATGGGCGAGATCGACGGCTCATCGCGCACCCGGGGCTCGAGCGCCCAGAGCCTGCAGCGAGGGCTCGGCTCGATCGAAACCGACTACATCAACGGGGAGATCGTCTGGCTGGGTCGAAAGCACGGAGTCGCCACGCCGGTGAACGAGAGCATTCAGCTGGCCGCCAACGAGCTCGCCGCACACGCTGGGAGCGCTCCGCTCTCGCCCGACGAGCTGAGGTCGCGTGTCGCCGCGGCAGAGAGTCTGTCGTGATCGGAAATACCCATCGGCTCTTTCGCTTCGGCGCGCCGAGCCAGGCTGGAGAGAACTCGAATGGATCTTGATCTCGAGGGGAAGGTCGCACTGGTCACGGGCGGAAGCCGGGGAATCGGCCGCGCGATCGGCATCGCCCTGGCGCGCGAGGGCGTTCGGCTCGTGCTCGCCGCGCGAACCGAAGCAGACGTCCAGAGAGCCGCGCGTGAGATCGAGAAGACGACGGGCAGAGAAGCCCTGGCGGTGGCGGGGGATGTGACGCGCGTGGCCGACATCGAGCGAATGGTCGAGGCCGCGGATGCGCGCTTCGGCGGAGTCGACATCCTGGTCAGCAATGCCGGGGTGCCCGGCGGGATCGGCTTCGGGCCCCTGGCCGACGTCGACGATTCCGACGTCATGCAGGACATCGAGACGAAATTCATGGGTCTGCTGCGAACGGCTCGTGCCGTCGCGCCCCACATGCAGGAGCGGGGCTGGGGACGAATCATCGGCATCGCCGGACTCTCGGCCCGTTATTCGAGCTCGTACGCGACCGAACGGAATCCCGAGGGCGCCTTCAACTACTCGGGCGGACCACGCAATCTCGGTGTGATCCATCTGATGCGCACGCTGGCCCACGAGCTCGGCAAGGACGGGATCACCGCGAACACGGTGCTCCCGGGCGCAACGCGAACCGAGGCCCTCGATCAGATGCTCGAGCGACGCGCAGAGGAGCTGGGCAAGAGCGTCGAGGAGCTCCGCCAGCTCAGTGCCAGCGGCAACGCGATCAAGCGCTGGGTCGATGCCAGCGAGATCGCCGACGTGGTGACCTTCATCGCCTCGCCACGCGCGGGGAGCATCTCAGGAGAGGTCATCCCCGCCAGCGGCGGAGCCGGCATGGGAATTTTCATCTAGGGCTCCGCCGGTTGCCGGCCGGCCGGTCAACGGTATCGCGGACCCATCGATCGGGCCGTCAACGCCTCGTGTAGAGTGTCGCTCCGTGAAGACACAGGATCGCTCTCTGGAAGGCAAGGTCGCGGTGGTGGCCGGCGCCGGGCCCGGCATCGGTCGCGCCGCGGCGCTCGCGCTCGCTCGCGATGGGGCAGATGTCGCCGTGGTGGCGCGTCGCGGGCCCCCGCTCGAGGCCCTCGCCGCGGAGATCGCGGAGGAGACGGGTCGTCGGGTCGTGCCGGTGACGGCGGATCTCGGCGATCTCGCCCAGTGCGAGTCGCTGGTCGAGCGCACCGTCGACACCCTTGGCCGCCTGGACGCCCTCGTCAACGTGGCGACCCTGGGTGGGCCGCGCTCAGCGGTGGCCGACATGGACTGGGAGGGTTACCTCGAATCGGTTCATTTCAATGTGGTCGCCACCATGAAGCTGTGCTCGCTGGCCGCCGCCCGCATGAAGGCCCACTCCGGCGGCTCGATCGTCAACATCGGATCGCTCTCCTCCACCACGCTGGAACTGAAATTGTCCCGCTACACCTCGACGAAGGCGGCCATGGTGGTGGCGTCGAAGACGATGGCGCGCGAGGTCGGACGCGACGGTATCCGAGTCAATGTCGTGACCCCGGGCTACACCAGTGGCGAAGGTCTCGATCGAATGTTCCGCGAGATGGCCGAGCACACCGGCGGCGACGCCGAAGAGCTCAGTGCCCGCGCGGCGCGCGAAACGGCGCTCCACCGCCACGTCGACCCCGAGGACATCGCCGAGGCGGTGTTGTTCCTCGTATCCGAGCGCGGACGCAACATCACAGGGGTCGAGCTGCACGTCAACGCCGGACTCTGGATCGGCTAGTGCCGGCGCGGGGCTGACTCGCTCGCGACCTGCGTCGCGCTGTTATTCGTTCGCATCCGAGGGGTCACGACGTGGCCGTGCCACGCTACCCCAGTGCCGGAAGCGGCTCGTCGGAGAAGTAGCGGCGCGGGTTCTCGACGAGGATCTGATCGATGTGGCCGTCGCTGGCGCCGCCGGCCTTCAGCATCGGAACGACATCCTCGCTGAAACGACTGGGACGCCAGGTCGAATTGGAGGGGAAGGGCTTCCCCAGCCAGCACCAGACAGTGTCGTGGGAGACGAGCAGTCGCGAGGCCGCGCCGCGCTCGATCAGCTTCAGCATCGACTTCGCACGGTTTTCGTCGGAGTTGATCTGCTCGAGGCCAAAGCGGTCGAAGCCCAGATAGGTACCGCCCTCGACGAGTCCCCAATGGTAGTCGTGATCATTGGTGCCGCAGCTGTGGCCGATGATGACGCGGTTCGGAGGCACACCGTTTTCGGCAAAGATGGCTTGCTGCTCGCCGCCGAGGACACCGTCATTGGTGTGGGTGATGATCGGCGCCCCGGTCTCGATGCAGGCCTTCGACGCCGCGCCGAGCACACTCTTCTCGTAATCGGTAATCGCACCCCTGCCCGTCGCAACCTTGATGATCCCGGCCTTGACGTCGGTGTCCCCGACGCCCACGGTCAGCTCCTTGACGAAGAGGGCGCTCATCTCTTCGACGAGGTCGCCGCCGACCATCTCGCGCATCCGCCAGTACGGCGTGGCGCCGAGCTCCTCGTTATAGAGGCCCGTCGCACCGACGATCGGGAAGCCCGTCGCCTGGGAGATCTCGGCGCAAAACGGCAGGTCGCGGGCGAGATCCGCCGGGCAGGGATCGACCATCGCCTTGATCCCAGCCCCCTGCATCTCGGCGACCTTGTCCTTCGCGACCTGCATCATCTCGTTCTTGCGCCAGCCCGGCGCGACGCTGTCGGTGTCCCAGCCGGGCATGCCGGTCACCACGTGTTCGTGGATCAGGGTGGCGCCGAGCTCTGCGGGGGCGACGGTCCCGGTCACGGTCTGGACGCGTGCAGTCATCGCGATCTCCTCTTCGGTCGTTGGGTTGGTCGGTCGGCGGGCGAACCGGGTCAACCCAGCCATCCTACACCCGATCGTCGCGCCTTCGGTGGATTGGAACCGCGACTCGGCCGCAAAACCGCTTCGTGAGGATCCGCGGCTCGCACTGGCTGGGTGAGAGTGTTGCCGGACGCCACGGAGGAACGTGCCGGGTGCTTACCAAGCTATTTCAGCAACCTGCTAATGCGGCGTGAAGACGTTCAGGTCCCCTTCCGTCCGCACCTCGCCGCGTCTGCCGATCGCCTCGGAAGCGACGAACTCCTCCAGCGTCTCCCTGTCCGACGGCGTGTTCGCGACGAAGCGGCGGCCGTCCGCCGTTCTCCCGATCACGATTCCGCGCGAGGGCGCGCTCTCGCGGTCGTAGTTGACGGTGAAGGTGTCCACGGTTGCCGCACCCTCTGCGCTCTCCACGACTTCGATCAGCTGCAACGCCGCCTGTTCGTCGACGCGCGCCGGCAGCTCGGGATGCAGAGCTCTGCCGCCCGGCTCGCATCCCCACAGCGAGGCGGAGTGCTTGGTGAGGTAATAGCCGTTTCCGGTGACGAGTCCCTTCGCGCCGCTCCGTTCGCGCAGCACTCCCGCCATGGCGGCGAGCGAGTGCATGGGGTAGTTGCTCCCAGGGCCGCCGGCATAGGGCAACCCCCCGGTCACGGTGTGGCCGCGCGGATCCCGCTCGTCGACCCCATAGGCCTCGCACGCCAGCTCCACGGCGACGGGGAAGCAGCTGTAGAAGTCCAATACATCGACGTCGCCGATCGATACGCCCGCGTCGCCGAGCGTGCGTTGCGCACAGGCGCGCATCGCCAGGCTGTCGGCGATGTCGGGGCGCTCGCTCACGAACCACGCCTTCTCGTCGACGTTGGCGCCGCCCCACCAGTAGAGCCAGCGATCCTCCGGAATTCCGAGAGACCGCGCCTTGCCGGTCGACATGAGGAGCACACCCGCCGCCTGGTCGGTCTCGAGCACGGCATTCATGTACTTCGTGTACGGGTACGACACCATGCGGTTCTGCGGAGTCACACGGACGATCTCGTCGGCGCTGCGCGCCACGGGAAAGCGCGCGTAGGGGTTGCGCGCCGCCACCTCCGTGAATGGCGCGAAGAGCTCGCCCAACCGACGACGATGCTCATCGGCGCCGATGCCGCGCTTCGCGCGCAGTGCGTTCTCGATGCTCGGGTACATGCTCACCGGCATGTCGAGACCGTGGCGGATCTCGACGTCGGAGCTCCCCGGAGCCTTGCTGCCGAAGAACTCGGGCTCGCCGTTGCCGCCCATCGGCCAGTCGAGCTTCGCGCCGGCTGCGTGCGCCCGCTTCAGCGACAGCAGGTTGTTGGTGCCGGCGACGAGCGCGACCTCGGTTTCACCGGTCAGGATGCGCTCGGCGACCCGGTTCACGAGACTCATCGAGATCTCGCCCCCGGTACGCGAGACGATCTCGGTCTTCGCGTTCGCGCCGATTCGCTCGGCCAGCAGGCGCGCCGCATTCTGCGGCTTCCAGGCTGCGATCTCCACGATGCCGATGGTGTCGACGGCGCGCAACAACGCGTCGCCGCCCCGCGCGTCGTCCGCCGCTTCCCGGGCGATCTGCTCGAGCATCGCCAGGGGATCGAGGGCCTTCTCGGGCTCGACGTCTCGTTCGATCAGCTGCGCCGCGCCGACCAGGATGGGGCGACAATCTCCACTCACAGGCTGCTCCTTCTTCGGGGGGACCAGTTTAGCCAGATTTCACCGAGCGCTTCGCGGTCCACCCCCGCATTTCGTGAATCCCGACCGAGGGGTTCACGAAATGGCCGCTCGGCACACGAAACATCTCGCTCACCTGCGGAAGCGGCGGAAGAAGGCTCGCACGTCGTCGACCAGCAGCTCCGGCTGCTCGAGCGCGGCGAAGTGACCGCCGCGCGGCATCTGGGTGTAGTGCACCAGGTTGTAGCTGGCCTCGAGCCAGGACCGCGGCGCCTCGATCACCTCCTTCGGGAAGGCTGCGAGACCCACCGGGGTCTCGAGGCGCTCTCGCAGCAGCGACGGGTCGCTGAAGAGCCGCGCCTCGCGATAGATCCGGCCCGCCGAGCCACCGGTTCCCGTCACCCAGTAGAGCATCACGTTGGTGAGGAGCTCGTCGCGCGTCACCGCGTTCTCGATCACACCGTCGCAGTCGGTCCAGGTGCGAAACTTCTCCGCGATCCAGGCGAGCTGGCCGACCGGCGAGTCGTTGAGCGCATAGCCGAGGGTCTGGGGCTTTGTGCCCTGGATCTGCGCGTAGCCCGACTCCTCCGTGGTGTAGTGCTCGAAGCCGGCGAGCTTCGCCTTGTCCTCGTCGCTGACCTCGGACGGCGGCTCGGCACCCGACGGCGGCGGCGGAGGCGGCGCGAAGAGGAAGTTCACGTGGATCGCAAAGCAGTGCTCGCGATCCGCGCGCGCCACACCCACCGAGACGGGAGAGCCCCAGTCGCCCCCCTGGGCGCCGTAACGCGTGTAGCCGAGCCGCCGCATCAGCTCCGCCCAGGCGCGGCCGACCCGATCGGGCTCCCAGCCCTTGCTCGTATTGGGCTGAGAGAAGCCGAAGCCCGGCAGCGAGGGCATCACCACGTGGAAGGCGTCGGCGGCGTCAGCGCCGTGGGCCGCGGGGTCGCTGAGCGGCTCGATCACCTTCACGAATTCCGCAACCGAGCCGGGCCAGCCGTGGGTCACTACGAGAGGGATGGCATCTTGCCGCGGCGAGCGGACGTGGAGGAAGTGAACGTTCTGGCCGTCGATCTCGGTGGTGAACTGGTCGAAGCGGTTGAGTGCAGCCTCGTGCTTGCGCCAGTCGTATTGCTCAGCCCAGTAGCTCGCGAGGTCGCGCAGGGTGCCCTGCTCGATTCCGTACTCCCAGTCCGGATCATCCAGCGCCTCGGGCCAGCGGGTCCGGCGCAGCCGATCGCGCAGGTCATCGAGGTCGGCGTCGGGCACCTCGATGCGAAAAGGTCGAATCTCCGGGGTGGACATCTTTCCTCCTGGCCTGCTTCGAGGGGAGCCTCGATCTTACATGGCGTTGCATGAATCCTGCGACAAGAGTCGTTACGAACTCGGACACCGGATGGTTGGGAGATCCCCCGGCAGAACCGGGGAGAATCCCGAATGGGCTAGCGTCTGGCCTCGGTACCAGAAGGCGGGTCTCGCCGCCGCCGCTTGTCGGCAGGTCGGATTCCTTCATCATTTGCACGAGGGGGTGACCCGTGAAGGGCAATCTCAGCGCCGTCGGCCGAATTCTCACCGCGCATTTCGCATCGAAGTACGCTCGGGTTCTCGTCTTGATCGCGAGCGCAATGTGTTTCGCCTCAGCAACCCTGGCCGCCGACGAGGGCTCCGGCACATCCAGCCCAATATTGGGAACCTGGCGCCTGAACCTGGAGGAATCCATTCCTCCGCAGGGCACCACCTTCGAACCATTCGTCGTGGTTGTGGGCCGGGCCGACTCCGTCATCGACTTCGCCTTCACCGCCACCGGGCCCGACGGGCAAGAACATACTTTCAGCTACGGCGGCCCGGCCGATGGAGCGGTGCGTGAGCTCCCGTCTTCGGGCTCGAGGGCGGGGATGAAGGGCGCGATGATTCGCCTACCGAGTGGATCGTACGAATCGAGACTCTGGTCGACCAGCGGTCGATACGAAAACAAATTCTGTCAGGTCGTCGCCGGCGGGCAGAGACAGGTCTGCCTGGCCACCCTCACCTATCCAGATGAAACCGTCACGTTCTTCAAGCAGGTCCTCGATAGGGTGGTGACCGATCACTGAGCAGATCGTCGAGCTGGCAGCACGCTTGCCTCGCATCGAAGCCGGATCTGTCCAGCGCGGCGGCCGGAAGGAAGCCGAAGGAGAGTCTCTTGAGCCGCATTGCCGATTTCCTGCTCGCCTCGAGTCTGCTGCTGACTCCCCTTCTCGTCGTTGCGGCTGAAGGCCCGGACGCGTCCAACCGCAGCTTCGGAGCGCCGATTCAGCTCGAAGTGCCGACGCCGCTCTCGGAGGTCCTCGCCCACCCCGAGCGCTATGCCGGGGGGCCCGTTCTGATTCGGGGCCGCGTCAGCGATATCTGCCAGAGGAAGGGCTGTTGGACGGTGCTCTCAGACGGAGACGCCTCTCTGCGCATTCGATTCAAGGACTACAGTTTCTTCCTGCCCAAGGACATCCGGGGACAATTCGCACTGGCCGAAGGAGAAGTCCGGGTCGAGACCCAATCTCGGGAGACTGCTCGGCACTTCGCCGAAGAGTCCCTGGATGGCGATCCCGAGTCCATTGTGGGCCCGCAGCGCGTCGTCGCCTTCACGGCCTCCGGCGTGCGCCTGATCGACTCCGATCGATAGGGAAGACCTGCGGGGCCGCCACGGCCAGATCTGGCGAGAAGCGCTGTGCCCTGGCTGCGCCCCCATCTGCACATGCAACCTTCCGCTCGATCCGATGGCGCGGAATCTCCTGCATGGCTTCGCACAGACGTCTTCGAGTACTACCATCGCAGGGCGGCGTGATGCCGGGCCGGCTCTTCGCACACTGGCGGCGCAGCTCATGGAATGGAGGAAGTCGGGATGCCGATCACAGCAAGACGGGTCACGAGTACGATTGGTGCCGAAGTCA
Organism: Deltaproteobacteria bacterium; assembly: GCA_019310965.1. Classification (GTDB taxonomy): domain Bacteria; phylum Myxococcota_A; class UBA9160; order UBA9160; family SMWR01. The sequence continues at coordinate 3,772 of JAFDDG010000110.1, read as the reverse complement.
GCGGTGTCGATCTTGCAAAGCCCTTGTCTCCCGCGGAGCAAGCCGAGATCGAGAAGTTGCTGCTCGAGCATCTCGTCCTCGCTTTCCGCGGTCAGAACATCACGATCGAGGAGCAGATTGCCTTCGCAAGGCAGTTCGGCACGATCGCCGAGCAGCCTTTTACGACGAAATACGAGAAGAGCCCGGAATACGTCGTACTCGACCAGATTTCGCCCAAGGGTGACGGCGCCGATAGCTGGCACAGCGACAACTCGTTCATGGCGAAGCCGCCCTGGGCCGCGGTCCTGAAGGCGTCGAGGCTGCCCGCGGTCGGCGGCGATACCTGCTTTGCCAACATGTATGCCGCGTTCGAGGGACTCTCGAAGCCGATGCGGGAGATGCTCGAGGGCCTGAAGGCGGTGCACGACATCACGAAGCCTCTCCAGAAGGCGATCAACTCCGGTCACGCCAAGGACGACGCCGACCTGCGGGCGGCCCAGCAACAGTGGCCACCGGCCGAGCATCCGGTCGTACGGACCCACCCCGTCACCGGCCGCAAGGCGCTCTTCGTGAATCCGAATTCGACGACTCGGATCCTGGGTCTCAGCGAGCGCGAGAGCAATCTGCTTCTGCCCTTCTTGAACGACCACGTGCGATCACCAGATTATCAGTGTCGCTTCTCATGGGATGAGGGCACGGTGATCTTCTGGGACAATCGACCCGTCCAGCATTATGCCGTCGCGGATTACGACGAACGTCGTGTGATGCACCGGGTGGCATTGGCGGGGGATCGCCCCGTCTAGTTCCCGAACAGGCGTGAATGGAACGCACAAGCCCCTCGGCAATAGAGAGGATCGGTACATGAGCAGTTCGCACGGGAGTTTCGACGCGCTGGAGAAGGCGCGGGCGGCTGCCCCGACGGTCGAGGCGGGCGCCCGCATCGCGGAACAGGAGCGCGCACTGCCGCGGGAGAGCGTCGACGCGCTCGCGTCCGCGGGAGCTTTTTGGTGCCTGGCTCCCAAGGCCGTGGGGGGACTCGAACTGGATCCGCTTTCCGCCATCGAGCTCTTCGAGGAGTTCTCCAGGCAAGACGGCTCCGCCGGTTGGTGCGCCGGGATCGGCGCCGTGACGACAGGCATCGTTGCGGCTGGCCTGCCCGACGCAGGGGCAGAGCGGCTGTTCGGTGGGGAGAGGCTTGCGATCTGTGCGGGGGGCTTCACTCCCCGCGCGCAGGCGCTGCGCACACCCGAGGGCTACCGCATCTCGGGGCGCTTTCCGTTCGGTAGCGGCTGCCGCCACGCCGATTGGATGGTGCTGACCGCCACCGTGTCCGAAGACGGAGACGACGGGAGCGGGCAGCAGGGCGTGCCTGAGATCCGTTCGTTCTGTGTACCTCAGTCGAGTGTCACCCTGCACGACAACTGGGACGCCGCCGGGCTGCAAGGGACTTGCAGTAACGACTACGAGGTGCAGGACCTCGTAGTCGACGAGGCCTTTTCCTTTCGAATCTTCGATGGCTGGAAGCCCCAGCGCGGCGGCAATCTATTCCGGGCATCCTGCGTTGTGGTCGCCTACATGGCCCACCTGGGCTTCGCCCTGGGAGTCGGCCGGCGCGCGCTGGACGACCTTTCAGAGCGCGCGTTCGAGACGCAACGCTTCGGCACGGGGGTCTTGCTCAAGGACGAGGGGACCTTCCTGCGCGAGCATGCTCATGAACTCGCGAAGCTGCGCGCGGCGCGGCTCCTGGCGTTCGACGCCTATGGAGCGCTCTGGGAGGCAGTGAAGCGCGGAGACGACCCCTCGCTCCGCGAACGCGCACGCGTGGCAGCGGCAGTGGTCCATACCTACCGAACGGCAGCCAGCGCGGCTGACTTCGCCTTCCGCTCGCTCGGGGCGTCCGTCCTCTACCGCTCCGACCGGATACAGAGGTGCTTCCGCGATATCAGAGCGGGCATGCAACACATCGTCGCATCGGAGGCGATGATGGAGCGCGTGGGGCAGGTCGAGCTCGGCGTCGCGCCCGAGGACATGATCCTATGACGGTGGCCGGGGAGGACCTCTCGCCCGGCCCACCACTGCGGAATCGGGGTCGTGTTGTCACACCTCTTGCCGGATCCACTCTGCGTTGAACCGCGCCAGGCGAAGATATCTGTCGTCCATCATGTGTTTCACGATTCCGCACTCGTACAGGCAGAGAAGCGTTCCATCACGCAATACCGTGAGATCCGAGTAGCCCGAGGGTCCGTCTTCGAGCAGGCGGGATGCACTCCACGTCTGGCAGTCATCGGTGCTCAGTCGCACCGTGAGGTTCTTCCGATCGAAGAACTTGCCCCTTTCTTCGGGTCCGATTCCCCAGGACCCCGGGCCACCCTGCATCGTGCGTTCCAATACCCCCGGATTGGCGAACACGATTCTGCGACCCTCGACGGCGTCCCACCCGATGATGCTCCCGAAGCAGATCGGCTCGACGAGTGCGTCGTCGAACTCGGGCTGCGTCCAGCCATCGGCACCATTCGGACTCCTCGATATGAGGCGGCGATGGGCGTGTGACTCGGTCCTCGTGTTGAAGAGAACCTGCCCATCCGACAATTGAACCAGACACGTCTCGTTTGGATTCCTGAAGCGCTCTTCGTTGCGTACGACGAAGTCACCGGCCAGCCAGGTCTCGCCGTGGTCGTCGCTGTAGACCGCCGCAACTTCTGAAGGCCGATGTCCGATCTTGCCCGGAGCGACCTCATCGTCCGTGCCGTCGGACATCCACACCGCACCCACGAGCCGGCCGTTCTCGAGCTGGATGCTGTGGCCGGGGCCAACTGCCACCACACGCCAGGGAACCACCTGCTTGAACGCATCGAATGTCGGTGTCACGTCTCGAGGCTCGCTGAACGTGGCCCCGTCGTCCTCGCTCTTCATGTAGTACACATGCGCGTAGTCGTTGCAGAAGAGCACGTGGACATCGCCGGTCACCCTGTCGGCAAAGCAGCTGAAATTGTGGACGGGCTTGTCCGGATCGAAGCGGGTGTGATCCAGCACCACATACGGCTCACCCCAGGTGACACCGCCGTCGGTGCTGCGCCGCATGCAGATGTCTATCGGTTCCCAATCCGTAACCCCCTTTCGCGCTTCGCAGTGTGCGATGACCGTCCCACGTTTCGTCGTGAGGAGTCCCGGAATCCGGTAGACGTGGTAACCAGCGGTTCGAGCTTCGAAGAGCTCCTGCTTCTCACAGAAGGCACTCGCTTTCCTTCCTCTGCTGCGATGTGCATCGGCGCGGGGTTTGCGGAGACACGACAGCAGTGTCGAGAGGCCCGTCGCCATGCCGCCGGCCACGCCGGCGGTCTTCAGAAAGTCGCGTCGATCCACTGGGCTCCTTCCCGTGGCCGCACGGTTCAGCCGATGAGCATCATAGGCCGATCGAATCTGCCGGCCGCAGACGACCCCGAGAACGAGAGAATGGGTGCCTCCCGCCTCTGTTGGACAGCCTCGAGTCGACGCTGAGACGCCAGACGCCGAGAGACCCGCGCCAGAACGCAGCTGCTCGTCCTACCCCCCGGGGCAGAAGATTTTGGTTGAGCCCAGCCTCCCGGTGAGGTGGAATCGCGCAGACCCGCCTGCAAAGGAGCTCGAGCATGGCCAAGCACGGTGTCGTCTCAGCGGATTCCCACGTGATGGAGCCCGACGATCTCTGGCAGGAGCGCCTGCCCAGAGCCTTCCGCGACCGCGCACCGCACGTGATCGAGAACCCGGCCGGCGAGGGGCCCCGCTGGCTCTTCGTGGTGGAGGGTGCTTCGCC